>NZ_KB907307.1:3158663-3474530 GCF_000381925.1 Nocardia sp. BMG111209 | reverse complement strand
CGCCTGGAGGAGTTGCAGCAGGAGTTCGCCGACAAGGTGGCGGAGGCCGCGAACGCCTCGTACGAGGTCATCGGCAAGCAGATCAACCTCGGCTCGCCGAAGCAGTTGCAGGTGGTGCTGTTCGACGAGCTCGACATGCCGAAGACCAAGCGCACCAAGACCGGTTACACCACCGACGCCGACGCGCTGGAATCGCTGTTCGAGAAGACCCAGCACCCGTTCCTGGAACATCTGCTGGCGCATCGCGACGCCACCCGGCTCAAGGTGACCGTCGACGGCCTGCTGAAGGCGGTCGCCGACGACGGCCGCATCCACACCACCTTCAATCAGACCGTGGCCGCCACCGGCCGGTTGTCGTCCACCGAGCCGAATCTGCAGAACATCCCGATCCGCACCGATACCGGCCGCCGCATCCGCGACACCTTCGTGGTCGGTCCGGGGTTCGAATCGCTGATGACGGCCGACTACAGCCAGATCGAGATGCGCATCATGGCCCACCTGTCCAAGGACGCGGGCCTGATCGAGGCGTTCAACTCCGGCGAGGATCTGCACAGTTTCGTCGCGTCCAAGGCGTTCGACATCCCGATCACCGAGGTCACCCCGGAGCTGCGCCGCCGCATCAAGGCCATGTCGTACGGCCTGGCCTACGGCCTGTCCGCCTACGGCCTGTCGCAACAGCTGAAGATCAGCGCCGACGAGGCGAAGGCGCAGATGGAGGTCTACTTCACCCGCTTCGGCGCGATCCGCGACTACCTCAACGACGCGGTCGACCAGGCCCGCAAGGTCGGCTACACCGAGACCCTGTTCGGCCGCCGCCGCTACCTGCCCGATCTGGACTCCAGCAACCGGCAACGCCGCGAGGCCGCCGAGCGCATGGCCCTCAACGCCCCCATCCAGGGCACGGCCGCCGACATCATCAAGGTCGCGATGATCAACGTGCAGACCGCGGTGAAGGCCGCCGGCCTGCGCTCCCGGATGCTGCTGCAGATCCACGACGAACTGCTCTTCGAGGTCGCCGCCGGCGAACGAGAGGCGCTGGAAGCCCTTGCGCGCGACCACATGTCGAACGCCATCGAACTCTCGGTACCGCTCGAGGTCTCCGTCGGCGTCGGCCGCAGCTGGGACGCGGCGGCCCACTGACGCGGCGCGGGTGGTGCCGGTGACCGCCGCGGTCTGCCCGGCGCGGCCGGCCGAAAGTGGTTGCGGCGCTGGGTCAGACGGCGGCGGCCGCGACGAAGGCGTGGCAGGCCTCGGAGGCCGCCCGGCAGACCGAGGCGCAGGCCGTCTCGCCGAGCCGCTCGCAGCGTTCGGCGGTGTCGGCGCACACCCGGGCGGTCAGTTCGCAGATCCGGCCGTCCCATTCCGAATTGCGGTCGAGCAGGTCGCCGGCGAGGCGGCACAGATCGGAACAATCGCGCAGGGTCTGGATGTGCCGCGCGGTCGCGTGCTCACTGCCGCGGCTCAGCGATTCGGTGATCTGATGCTCGCACCGGCGGTGGCAACCGAGCAGGTGGTTGATCGCGTTCTGAATCGTCAGATCGGTCATCTCAATCTCCTCGGCACGAACATCGCGGCGACGTCGCCGGCGGGTCGGTCGGCCCGGATCGTCGAATGCCCGCCGGGCTCTGCGGCTATCGCGAGAGTGGCATGAATCGGACATTCGAATCCGTTTTCCGGGAATTTGCCGCTTCGATCGTTACCGGCGCTACCTGCTGCGACATGCTGGATCGGCGGTTGCTGGAACGGTCGTCACGCGTTGGTTCGGCGTTCATGAAGGTGTGTGCCGAAGTTACTCATCGGTTCCGTGTCCAAATGGTTGCCATCGGGCGTTCGAGTCCATATTGTCGATGCCGTGCCGAACACCGCTGCCAGCCGTAGCGCCCTACCGAATGTCGCCGACCGCGACCGGTCGGCGCTTCTTCCGCTCACCGCGAAGGCTGCCGCTGTACTTCTCGTAGTTCTCCGCCGCAGCGGGGTCTGATTCGGACCGGCCCCCCGCTGCGGGTCGAACAGAACTCACACCGAACTTCTGCTTTGCGCTGGTCCCCTCTGTCATCAGATACGACAAAGCCTGGGAAGACCTAGTCAACCATGACGATCACCATAGATGCACATGCCTTCATCGCCGCCGCGCCCAAGGGCCTGCGGACCGAGAGCGCGGGGCTGACCCCCGCCGAATTCTACGACCGATACTGCGGGCACACCGGTCCCGTCCGGCTCGGTGAATGGGCCCCCACCGGGCAGCAGGAGCTGCCCGCCGGGTACACCGCGACACTCGAGTTCGGGGGCCGCCTCCGGACCGTGGTGTCGGCGGGCAGCCCGGTGGCCGCGCTGACCTCGGCCCTCTACGAGGAGGGTTATCCGGTCGAGATCCTCCAGTTCCACCAGCGCCAGACCGGCGACGGCACCGCGACCTTCGTCCAGTGCGAGTGCAACGGGCATCGGAGCTGGGGTGCGGCCGTGGCCGACGACAGCGCCGAGTCCAGCGTCCGCGCGATGATCGCCGGGCTCAGCAGCCTGTCCTGAGCCGCGGCACCCGCCGAAAACAGCGCCGCACCGGATCAAGATCCGGTGCGGCGTAAGGTGATTCGTCCGCGGTTACTCGGCGGCGGAGGCCCGTCCGGCGGGCTCCTCGGTGCCGGTCTGCTCGGCGAGCTGCTTGCGCACCTCGTCCATGTCGAGCGCCTTCACCTGGGTGAGGAGATCCTCGAGCGCGGCCGGCGGCAACGAGCCCGGCTGCGCGAAGACCAGCACGCCCTGACGGAACGCCATGATGGTCGGGATGGAGCGAATGTTGGCCGCGGCGGCGAGTCCCTGCTGGGCCTCGGTGTCGACCTTGCCGTGGATGACGTCGGTATGCTTCTCCGACGACGCCTCGTAGGTCGGCGCGAAGGCCCGGCACGGGCCGCACCACTCGGCCCAGAAATCGACGAGTACGACATCGTTGCCGGCGACGACCTCATCGAAATTCTGCTCGGTCAGCGTCTGCGTAGCCATGGGATCCTCTCATGTCGTGGGACTGCCGGTTGCAACGCCGGACGACCCCGTTATCTTCCGTACCGGTACGTGACTGCTATCGTCCCTCGTCCCGGCCGGCGATGGGCCAGTCACGGCGTCGGTCGCCGTCCCACCGCCGAATACCCACAAATGTTGCCGGAAAATCGCGATCCGCGGCGACGGCGTGCACGGCCTCGCCGACCTGCTGAGGTTTCAACCGTCTGGCCAGTGTGACATGCGGAGTCCAGGCGTCCGGCCGCACATTTGCCGGTACTCCCGGACACGGACCGAGTATCGAGAACACCCGATGATGCAGGTCCAGCAGCGCCTCGGTCGGCACCACCGATCGGACCAGGATCGGATTGCGCGCACCGAAGACCAGCAGGCCGCCCAGCCGTGCCGAGATCGGCCGGAAGTCCAACGCGGCCAAGGCATGTTCGATCCGCGGCCAGATCTGCCGGGCCACGCCGAGCGTGACGTGCGGCCGATGATCCGCGGCCGGACTGTGCACCCCGGCCTCGGCGAGCAGCTGCCACTGTCGGCGGACCTCGGCATCGGCCGCGTCGTCCAACAGCAATTCGACGGATTGAACCATGATCGTTCGCAAACATATCCGGTCCGACGGTCCCGCGCCGGGATTCGGCCATGGGTGAGAATGACCCGGTGACCGGAAGCGACAGCGGATTACGGCTGGGCCTCGTCGAGGGCGACGGTATCGGGCCGGAGGTGGTGCGGGCGACCCGGGAGGTCGTCGACGAGGCGCTGACGGCGGCCGGCGTGCCGCCGGTCGACTGGGTGCCGCTGCCGATGGGCACGGCGGCGATCGCGGAATTCGGCGACCCGCTGCCGGAGCCGACCCTGCGCGCCCTCGCCGGACTCGACGCCTGGATCCTCGGCCCGCACGACAACGCGTCCTATCCGCCGGAACACCGGCTCGGCCCGCCGCCCGGCGGTGTCATCCGCAAGCATTTCGGGCTGTACGCCAATATCCGGCCCGCGCGCACCTTCCCGGGGGTGCGCTCGACCGCCGCCGAGATGGATCTGGTGATCGTCCGGGAGAACAGCGAGGGTTTCTACGCCGACCGCAACATGTTCGCGGGCTCCGGCGAATTCCGGCCCACCGAGGATGTGGCGATGTCGGTGGCGGTGGTGACCCGCCGGGCCAGCGAGCGCATCGCACATACCGCCTGCCGCCTGGCCGCGAGCCGCCGCAAGCGGCTGACCATCGTCCACAAGGCCAACGTGCTGCCGATGACCACGGGCCTGTTCCGCGACGTCTGCCGCGAGGTGGCCCGCGCGCACTATCCGGCGGTCGTGGTCGACGACGAACACGTCGACGCCACCGCCGCCCATCTGGTCCGCGCCCCCGGCGATTACGACGTGCTGGTCACCGAGAACCTGTTCGGCGATATCCTGTCCGATCTGGCCGGGGAGCTGAGCGGTTCGCTGGGCCTGGCCGCCTCGATCAACTGCTCGGAGACGACCGCGATGGCACAGGCCGTGCACGGCGCCGCGCCGGCGCTGGCCGGGCACAACCGGGCCAATCCGGCCGCGCTGCAACTGTCGGCGGCGATGCTGTTGCAGTGGCTCGGCGCCCGCGACGATGTGCCGGCCCTGCGACACGCCGCGGAACGGATCGAGCACGCGGTCGCCGCGGTGTTCGCGGCCGGCGTCGCCACGGCCGATCTGGGCGGTCTGGCGTCGACCAGCGAATTCACCGAACAGGTCCGGGCCCGGATCCACCGATGGTGAGCCGCGCCGGGTGCGCGCGTCCCCGGTGGGTCCGGCCCGGGTTATGTTCCACGCGGATCAACCTTGGGTAACCGCCCGACACGGGCGGTCCGAATCGCCTAGATTCCAACGACGGGCGCCGGTACGTTCCTGGACCCACCGCCCGGATGACGATGTCAGACACGGAGGCTTGCTGTGTTCGTTCGATCCGGAGTCCGCGGGTACGCCCTGCGGGCCGCATGTGTCCTGGCCGGCGGGGTGCTGGTGCTGGCCGGTTGTTCCAAGAACTCGGAGACCGGCAGCGGCCCCGCGACGACCGCCAAGGTCTCGGTGGCGAAGGTCGACGACATCGCGGCGAAACTCCCCGACAAGATCAAACAGGCGGGCAAGTTCACCGTCGGCGTGAACCTGCCCTACGCGCCGAACGAATTCAAGGATTCCAGCGGCAAGATCGTCGGCTTCGACGTGGATCTGCTGGACGCGGTCGCCGCGGTGCTCGGCGTGAAGGCCGACTATCAGGAGTCCGAATTCGAGCGGATCATCCCGGCGCTCGGCGCGGGCACGCTCGATGTCGGCATGTCGTCGTTCACCGACAACGCCGAACGGGAGAAGACGGTCGACTTCGTGGACTACTTCTCCGCCGGCAGTCAGTGGGCCCAGCAGAAGGGCAAGTCGGTCGATCCGACCAACGCCTGCGGTAAGAAGGTCGCGGTCGAGCACGCCACCGTGCAGGAGACCGACGAGCTGCCGGCCAAGAGCAAGGCGTGCAAGGACGCCGGCAAGCCCGAGATCACCGCGGTGCCCTACGACGATCAGGCCGGCGCCGCGACCGCCCTGGTCCTCGGTCAGGTGGACGCCTTCTCGGCGGATTCGCCGGTGACGGAGTACGCGGTGAAGCAGAACGCGGACAAGCTGGAGCTGGCCGGCGCGATCTTCGACTCCGCCCCCTACGGCTGGCCGGTGGCGAAGGGCTCGCCGCTGGCCGCAGCGCTGCAGGCGGCGGCGCAGCATCTCATCGACTCCGGTGACTACCGCAAGATCGCCGAGAACTGGGGCGTGCAGGCGGGCGTGCTCACCAAGTCGGTGATCAACGGCGCCAAGGGCTGAGATGCCGGATTCGCTGGTCACCGATCCGGCCGCCGAGCTGGAGCCCGAGCCGATCACAGCGGTACCGCTGCGGCGGCCGGGCCGGTGGCTGGCGGCCGGGGTCCTGATCGTCCTGCTGGCGCTGTTCGTCTACGGCGCGAAGACGAATCCGGCCTACCGCTGGGACACCTACCGCAAATACCTGTTCGATTCGCGTATCTCGCACGGTGCGCTGGTCACCTTCGAGCTGACCGTGCTGGCGATGTCGATCGGCGTCGCACTCGGTATGGTGCTCGCGGTGATGCGGCTGTCGCCGAATCCGGTGCTGCGGGCGGTGTCCTGGTTGTACCTGTGGATCTTCCGCGGTACCCCGGTGTACGTCCAGTTGTTGTTCTGGGGCCTGTTCACCTCGCTGTATCAGACCATTGATCTCGGTGTGCCGTTCGGCCCGCAGCTGCTGCACGTGAACGTGCAGAACTGGTCGCAGCCGTTCGTCTTCGCGATGATCGGCCTGGGCCTCAACGAGGCCGCGTACATGGCCGAAATAGTCAGGGCCGGTATCAATTCCGTCGGTGACGGGCAGCGCGAGGCGTCGATCGCGCTGGGTATGTCGTGGGGTCAGACCATCCGGCGTACCGTGCTGCCGCAGGCGATGCGGGTGATCGTGCCGCCGACCGGCAACGAGCTGATCAGCATGTTGAAGACGACGTCGCTGGTCACCGCGATCCCGTTGACCACCGAGCTGTACGGCGTGGCGCGCACGATCTCCGGCGCCAATTTCCAGCCGATCCCGTTGCTGCTGGTCGCCGCCACCTGGTATCTGGCGATCACCAGTGTGCTGATGATCGGCCAGCACTATCTGGAGCGGTACTACTCGCGCGGCGTCTCGCGGCAGCTCACCGCCCGGCAGCTGCGGGCGATGACGCAGGTTCACGAGATCGGCAAGTGAGGCCGGTGCGGTCGAGAGGAGCGGTGAGATGAGTTCCGCGGCAAGCACTTCGCCGTCGCAGGCCACGGGCGGGGAGACGGTTCCGATGGTCCGCGCGGACCGGGTGTGCAAGAGCTTCGGCACGCTGCGGGTGCTGAAGGGTGTCTCGCTGGAGGTCGCGCGCGGCGAGGTGCTGTGCATGATCGGCCCGTCCGGATCCGGGAAGTCGACCTTCCTGCGCTGCGTCAATCATCTGGAGCAGATCGAAGCCGGACGGCTGTACGTCGACGGCGACCTGATCGGCTATCGGGAGAAGGGCGGGCGGCTGTACGAGATGAGCCCGCGCGACGCGTCCCGGCAGCGGCGCGATATCGGCATGGTGTTCCAGCATTTCAACCTGTTCCCGCACCGCACCGCGCTGGAGAACGTCATCGAGGCGCCGATGCAGGTGAAGAAGATCCGGCGGGCCGAGGCGTCCGATCGTGCGATGGATCTGCTCACCCGAGTCGGGTTGGCGGACAAGGCCGACAGCTATCCGGCACAGTTGTCCGGCGGTCAGCAGCAGCGGGTGGCGATCGCCCGCGCGCTGGCCATGGATCCGAAGCTGATGCTGTTCGACGAGCCGACCTCCGCGCTCGATCCCGAACTGGTCGGCGAGGTCCTCACCGTCATGCGGGAATTGGCGGCCACCGGCATGACCATGGTGGTGGTGACCCACGAAATGGGTTTCGCCCGTGAGGTTGCCGATCAACTGGTGTTCATGGACGGCGGCGTGGTGGTGGAGTCCGGACCGCCGCGGGAGGTGCTGGCCGATCCGAAACACGAACGGACACAGGTCTTCCTGTCCCGCATCCTGTGATCCGGCCGGTGGTCCTTACCGGGATCCGTTGCGCCCCGGCGATTTCGCGGCCGGATCGCCCAGGCCGTCGAGGGCGATATGGAGCCGGTCGAGCAGGATCTTCGCGGCCGGGTTCAACGGACGGTCGGTGTTCCAGGCCAGCAGCAGCCGGCCGTACAGCGGCGGATCGATCGTGAGGGTGCGGACCCCCAGTGCGGCCGCGTCGGCCGGGGCCAGGGCCGGCACGATGGCGACGCCGAGGCGATGGGCGGCCAGCCGGATCAGCAACGGCGGGGCGACCGCCTCGTAGGCCACGTTGGGGGTCAGACCCCGTGCGGCACAGGCGGTGTCGAGCACCCGGCGGATGCCGGTACCGGGCGGCAGGCAGATCAGCGGGTGGGTACACAGTTCGGCGAGGCCGATGCGCTCGGGGAAATCCGCGGAATCGGCGGCGACGGCGGCGACGATCGTGGTCTCCAGCACGGTCGCGGTGGCCACGGCCGGATCGAGTTCGGCATCGGCGATGCTGATCAGCACGATGTCCAGATCGTCGCGGCGCAGCGCGGCGTACATGGCCTCGGAAGTGTTCTCGGTCAACGCGATACCGATCTGGGGATGGTCGTGGTGGAAGTCGGCCAGCACCCGCGCGATGTCGACCTCGGAGTCGGCGGCGCCGGAGATCAGCCCGATCCGGACCTGGCCCCGCAACAGGCCGGTGAACTCGTCGACGGTATGTGAGACCTGTTGTGCCGCAGCCAGAGCGGCCCGCGCGTGCGGCAGTACCGCGGCGCCGACCGCGGTGGGTGTGACGGTGCGGCCGGAGCGGTCCAGCAGTGGCTGGCCGAGTTCCCGTTCCAGCTGCCGGATCTGGGCCGACAGGCCGGGCTGGGCCAGGTGCAGCCGGGCCGCGGCCCGGGTGAAGTTGGCCTCCTCGACCACGGTCACGAAGTAGCGCAACTGCCGCAGTTCCATAACCGATCATTCTAGTAACCAGAAGAACTATCTGTTTTACTTCTCACCCATCCGGCGGAATCGTGGAGTTCATGACCACGACACCGCATTCGACCGACCGCCTCCACACCACCGGCCCGGTGTTCCGGCCCGGCGAGCCGGGATTCGACGAGGAGGTCGCCGGATTCCAGACCGCCTACGTTCACCGGCCGGCGCTCGTACTCGGCGCGGCCGACGCCGAGGATGTCCGGATCGGCGTGGAATATGCTGCGCGACAGGAACTTCCGATCGCCGTGCAGGCCACCGGGCACGGTCTGTCGGTACCCGCCGACGGTGGGCTGCTGATCTCCACCCGGCGGATGGCCGAGGTCGCCGTCGATTCGGTGGCGCGCACGGCGCGGGTGGCGGCCGGCGCCCCGGCGAGCGCGCTGATCGCGGCGGCGGTCGAGCGCGGGCTGGCCCCGCTGAACGGCTCCTCCCCGTCGGTCGGCGTGATCGGCTACCACCTCGGCGGCGGTCTCGGCATCCTGGCCCGCAGTTTCGGTTACGCCGCCGACCATGTCCGCGCACTCGATCTGGTCACCGCGGACGGCCGGTCGCGCCACCTGACGCCCGGCGACGAACTGTTCGGGGCGGTACTGGGCAGCGGTGGCAACTTCGGCGTGGTCACCTCGCTGGAGGTGGAGCTGTTCCCGATCACCCGGGTGTTCGGCGGGCAGCTGACTTTCGGCACGGCGCTGGTGGAACCCGTCCTCGAGCAGTGGCGGCAGTGGAGTTCGGCCGTGCCCGGCGAGATGGATACGAGCATCACACTGATGACGATGCCCGATCTGCCGATGATCCCGGAACCGTTGCGCGGCAAGTACATTGCCACGATCACCGTCGCGTGGACCGGTTCCGGAGCCGACGGCGAGGCGCTGGTGGCGCCGCTGCGTGCGGTCGGCCCCCGCCTCGCCGACACGCTGCGCACGATGCCGTACGCGGAAACGCACACCATCCACGGCGATCCGAACTTCCCGCACGCCTACGCCGCGACCAATGCCCTGGTGTCGGACCTGACCGCCACCGCCACCGACGCGCTGCTGGACGCTGTGGGAGCGGACTCGGAGATCCCGACCGTGCTCGGGTTCCGGCGGCTCGGTGGCGCGCTGAGCCGCCCCGGGCCGGCCGGGATCGCGATCGACCACCGCGAGGCGGCCTACCTGGGCCGCATCATCACCGGCGGGGAGCCGCAGAATGGCTCGGACGGGAAGCCGCGACCCGGCTCAGATGGAGAGCCGCGACCCGGCTCGGATGGACAGGCGCGGTCCGGCGCGGGTGGCGAGGCGCGGCCCAGCGCGGACGGGCAGGCGCGACCCGGCACGGGTGGGCAGGCGCGCAGCAATTCGGGCATCCCAGCGGCGCATGATGCCCTGCGCGCTCATCACGAAGAATTCCGGAACATCCTGTCTCCGTGGATGATCGGCCACAGCCTCGCGTTCCTCTACGGTGCGGGTGATTGGGCGGGAGAGGCGCAGACCCGCGCCGGGTACGCCCCCGCGACCTACACCCGCCTCGCCGCTCTCAAGGCCGAATGCGATCCGGCCAACCTGTTCCGGCACAACCGCAACATCCGCCCGGCGGACTGAGCCCGGCACGCGATCGAGTGTCGGCCACACGACACCGGCTGCCGTCGGGACCGGCTGCCGTCGGGACCGGCTGCCGTCGGGACCGGCTGCCGTCGGGACCGGCTGCCGTCGGGACCGGCTGCCGTCGGGACCGGCTGCCGTCGGGACCGGCTGCCGTCGGGACCGGCTGCCGTCGGGACCGGCTGCCGTCGGGACCGGCTGCCGTCGGGACCGGCTGCCGTCGGGACCGGCTGCCGTCGGGACCGGCCGCCGTCGGCCGGCTGCTGCCCCGGCACTGGACGGCGGCGGTCCCGCGTACTATCTTCGTGATATCACTTCAATATTGGGAGGATGTCATGGAGCTTCGCCCGGCCTTTCGGCTCAACGGGTTCTTCATGCTGCTGGGCCTGCTGGTCGTCGCCGTCGTCGGCGCCGCGCTGGCGGCTCTGGTGCCGCCGCTGGGGATCATCGTGATCGTGGCGGCGATACTGTTGCTCACCGGTCTGACCACGCTCGGCCCGAACGAGGCCAAGGTCATCCAGTTCTTCGGCCGCTACGTCGGCTCGGTGAGCGAGGCCGGTTTCTACTGGGTGGTCCCGCTGAGCAACAAGCGGCGAATCTCGTTGCGGGTGCGCAACTTCGAGACGCAGAAGCTGAAGGTCAACGACTCCGACGGCAATCCGGTGGAGATCGCGGCCGTGGTCGTCTACCGCGTCGTGGACAGTTTCAAGGCCGCCTTCGCGGTGGACGACTACGAGGAGTACGTGCAGACCCAGTCGGAGGCGGCGGTCCGGCACCTCGCCACCACGCATCCGTACGACTCCGACGAACCGCACCACACCAGCCTGCGCAACGGCACCGAGGTCGCCGAGGAACTGACCGCCGAACTGCGTGAGCGCACCCTGCTGGCTGGCATAGAGGTCACCGAGGCGCGCATCACCCATCTGGCCTACGCGCCGGAGATCGCCCAGGCGATGCTGGTCCGGCAGCAGGCCGCGCAGGTGGTGGCCGCGCGCAGCCGGATCGTGGAGGGCGCGGTCGGCATGGTCGGCATGGCGCTGGAGCGGCTCACCGCCGAGGGCATGGTCGAACTCGACGAGGAGCGCAAGGCCGCGATGGTGTCGAATCTGCTGGTGGTGCTGTGTGGTGATCGCTCGGCCACCCCGGTGGTCAACGCCGGGACGCTGTATTCCTGATGGCCAAGCGCGAGCCGAAGAAGGTGCTGCTGCGGCTCGATCCGGCCGTCCACGAGGCCATCGCCAAATGGGCGGCCGACGACCTGCGCAGCGTCAACGCCCAGATCGAGTACGCGCTGCGGCTGGCCCTGCAACAGGTCGGCCGCATGCCGAAGAATTGACCGTCCGGAAATCCGGGAGTTCGGTCCCGGGAGATCCGGGACCGATCACTCGGGTTTGGCGGTGACGAAGATGGCGGTGCCCGGGAAGATCTCGCCGCGCAACGGACTCCACTGCCCCCACTCGCGGTCCAGCAATTCCGGCCATTCCGGCTCGATCAGATCGAGCAGGACCAGGCCCGCGGCGACGATCTCCCGGACCCGGTCGCCGAGGGTGCGATGGTGTTCGGCGTAGCTGGGTTCACCGGCGGCGTCCACCTCCACATAGGGGCTGCGGTCGAAATAGGAATTGGTCGCCGCCAGCCCTTTCGGCCCCGGATCGTCGAGGAAGATCCAGCGCATCGGATGATTGACGGCGAACACCCAGCGTCCGCCCGGCCGCAGCACCCGCGCCACCTCGCGCATGACCAGCGCCGAATCGGCCACGAACGGCACCGCGCCGAAGGCCGAACAGGCCAGATCGAAACTCTCGTCGCCGAACGGCAGCGCCTCCGCCCCGGCCTGCACCAACGGCACCCGCGGCCCGCCGCGCGCCATCGCCGCCAGACCCCGGTCCAGCATTCCCCGGGAGACGTCCAGCCCGACCGGATGACCGCCGCGCCCCGCCAGCCAGCGCGAACAGGGCGCCGAGCCGCAGCCGACCTCGAGGATCCGTTTGCCGGCGACATCGCCGAGCAGACCCCAGTCGCCCTCGTGCAGCCCCTCCGGGCACCAGACGAACTCGCCGCCGGGGGAGTCGGCGCCGAGGAACTCTCCGTGTGTCGCGTGGTATTCGGAGGCGTCACCGTCCCACCAACGCCGGTTGGCGCGCTCGCTGGCGGCCGAACCCAGCCGGATCTTCGCAGGCCGGGAGGTTTCGAGCAGAGGATCGGGCGTCGCCGGTCGATCTTCGACATGCGCGACCGCGTGATCATGGGGCATGATGGGAGAGTATCGACTTGCCCGGGGGACCCCTTGTTTGCTTGGCACATTGCACCTCGCGTACGCTGTTTTCCGCGAGTGTCCTCAGTGCAAGCGTGTTCACACGTACGTGCTGAAACGCACGTGCTGTGAGTACGCATGCAGTGAGTACAGCGTTGTGCTGTCGCAGCGAGGTGCTGTGCATGTCAACGTTAGTGCCACCGCTGTGACTTCACAGCAAAACCGAAAGCCCACATGTCCACTACCGACCACAATCCGTCCGGAGCAACCTCACACATGCCCACCACCGTCACCTCGCCGCAGGTAGCCGTCAACGACATCGGCTCTGCCGAGGATTTCCTCGCCGCCATCGACAAGACGATCAAGTACTTCAACGACGGGGACATCGTCGAAGGCACCATCGTCAAGGTCGATCGCGACGAGGTCCTGCTCGACATCGGTTACAAGACCGAAGGCGTCATTCCGTCCCGCGAGCTGTCCATCAAACACGATGTCGACCCGTCCGAGGTCGTTTCCGTGGGCGATGAGGTCGAGGCTCTTGTTCTCACCAAGGAGGACAAGGAAGGCCGGCTGATCCTGTCGAAGAAGCGGGCGCAGTACGAGCGGGCATGGGGCACCATCGAGGAGCTCAAGGAGAAGGACGAGGCCGTCAAGGGCACCGTCATCGAGGTGGTCAAGGGTGGTCTGATCCTCGACATCGGTCTCCGCGGCTTCCTCCCGGCCTCGCTGGTCGAGATGCGCCGGGTTCGCGATCTGCAGCCGTACGTCGGCAAGGAGATCGAGGCCAAGATCATCGAGCTGGACAAGAACCGCAACAACGTGGTCCTGTCGCGGCGCGCGTGGCTCGAGCAGACCCAGTCCGAGGTCCGCAGCGAGTTCCTGCACCAGCTGCAGAAGGGCCAGGTCCGCAAGGGTGTGGTCTCCTCCATCGTCAACTTCGGCGCGTTCGTCGATCTGGGCGGGGTGGACGGCCTGGTGCACGTCTCCGAGCTGTCCTGGAAGCACATCGACCACCCGTCCGAGGTTGTCGAGGTCGGCATGGAGGTCACCGTCGAGGTGCTCGACGTCGACCTGGACCGCGAGCGGGTCTCGCTGTCGCTCAAGGCCACTCAGGAAGATCCGTGGCGGCAGTTCGCCCGCACCCACGCGATCGGCCAGATCGTGCCGGGCAAGGTCACCAAGCTGGTGCCGTTCGGCGCGTTCGTCCGCGTCGAGGAGGGCATCGAGGGCCTGGTGCACATCTCCGAGCTGGCCGAGCGCCACGTCGAGGTGCCGGATCAGGTCGTGGCCGTGGGCGACGACGCGATGGTCAAGGTCATCGACATCGACCTGGAGCGTCGCCGGATCTCGCTGTCGCTGAAGCAGGCCAACGAGGACTACCACGCCGAGTTCGACCCGTCGAAGTACGGCATGGCCGACAGCTACGACGACCAGGGGAACTACATCTTCCCCGAGGGCTTCGACCCCGACACCAACGAGTGGCTCGAGGGCTTCGACAAGCAGCGCGAAGAGTGGGAAGGCCGCTACGCCGAGGCGGAGCGTCGCCACAAGATGCACACCGCTCAGATGGAGAAGATGGCCGCCGACGCCGCGGCCGAGGCCGCCAAGGGCGGGCCGTCGAACTACTCCTCCGAGACCGGTTCGCAGGCCGCCGCGCCGACCGAGTCGGCCGGCGGTTCGCTGGCCAGCGACGCGCAGCTCGCCGCACTGCGGGAGAAGCTCTCCGGCAACGCGTAATTCGCACGAACGACGGAGGCCCCGATCCACGGATCGGGGCCTCCGGCCGTTCCGGTAGCAGAACCGGTGTGCGCGAGCGGGGAACGGGCGCGGGTTCGTCTCGTGTTCACCCGTCGGCCAGACCGGTCGGTCGTGGGTCGGTTACGCTCATCGGCTGTCTGTGAAATGTGGCTTTCACAGCGGACGAAAGGTTCGAGCGGCAGCATGGGGCTCTTCGACGGCATCAACAACCGGCGTGAATTCTTGGCCAAGGCGATGGCGGTCGGCGGTGTGGCGGCGCTGGCGTCCTGGGCGAATCCGATCATCGAGCGCGCGCACGCCGCCGATCCGGCCGGGATGGGCGGCCTCGGCGACATCGAGCACTTCGTGCTGCTGATGCAGGAGAACCGGTCGTTCGACCACTACTTCGGCACGATGTCCGGGGTGCGCGGCTTCGACGATCCGTCCGCGGCCTGGAAGCAGTACGGCTACGAGCCCGGCACGGGCCCGACCCCCGACGGCTATCTGCTGCCGTTCCGGCTCGACACCAACCAGGGCGCCTCCCTCGACGGCGAATGCATCAACGACCCGGACCACAGCTGGCCCGGTATGCACCAGTCCTGGAACAACGGCCGCAACGATCAGTGGATGCCGATGTCGATCGCCAGCGTCGGTCCCGGCAACGGACCCGCGGCGATGGGGTACTACACCCGCGCCGACATCCCGGTGCACCACGAACTCGCCGACGCGTTCACCCTCTGCGACCACTACCACTGCTCGGTGCTCGGCCCGACCGACCCGAACCGGCTGTACTGGATGTCCGCGAGCATCGACCCGGACGGCCTCGCCGGCGGCCCGCTGGTGGAGACCCCGACGCTGATCCCGCAGAACGCCTACAGCTGGCGCACCTACCCGGAGAATCTCTCCGAGGCCGGGGTGAGCTGGAAGATCTACAACAACCGCGACGTCGGCCCGATCTCCTCGGTGATCCTGGACGGCATGATGGGCTGCTTCAAGCAGGCCGCCGATCCGAACTCCGAACTGTCGCGGCGCGGTAAGGATCCGGTCTACCCGCACGACTTCGCCGCCGACGTGGCCGCGAACCAGCTGCCGGCCGTGTCCTGGGTGATCCCGTCGCTGCTGAACTGCGAGCATCCGGCGCTGCCGGCGGCGCTGGGCGCGGTCGGCATCATGCAGGTGCTCGACATCCTCACCTCGAATCCGGCGGTGTGGGAGAAGACCGCGCTGATCGTCATGTACGACGAGAACGGTGGTTTCTTCGACCACGTGACCCCGCCGACCGCACCGGCCGGCACGCCGGGGGAATTCCTCAGCGTCGATCTGGCGCGGGTGCCCGCGGCCAAAGGTGTGACGGGCCCGATCGGCCTCGGTTATCGGGTGCCGTGCTGGGTCATCTCGCCGTATTCCCGCGGCGGCCTGGTCGCCTCGGAAACGTTCGACCACACCTCGCAATTGCGATTGCTGGAGCGCCGTTTCGGCGTCGATGTGCCCAATCTGACGAAGTGGCGGCGCAGTGTCACCGGAGATATGACATCGGCCTTCGATTTCGGTTCCGCACCCGATGCCGCGCCGCCGCGGGTGACCGATCCGAATTCTCGTACCGCGAACGCGTTCGCCCAGTGCGGCCCGAATCTCGCGGCCGGTTATGCGGGTAAGGGCGCACCGTATCCGGTGCCGCCGAACCGGATGCCGGTACAGGATCCGGGTACGCGGCGTCGCCCCACCGGAATCGTCTGAGCCGCAACGCACTCCGTCCCGGATCGCCGCCGGGACGGAGTGTACCGGTTTCGGGATGCGAGAAGTGTTGTGGCAGTGACCGTTCCGTGCTGTCAGGTGGCGGGGACGGGCATCCAGCGCCGGATCGGGACGAAGGTGCGCCGGCGGAGCAGCGGGAATCGATGGCGGGCCGGACTGAGCAGAGTGGTGAGCCAGGAGCGTCGGTATTCCGCGAGAGCGGTTGCCACGGCAGGAATGTGCAGACAATGCACGGTGCCGGAAGTACCCAGTCGGTGGCGACCCGTCTGGATGTTGTCGATGCCCAATGCTTTTCCTTCGCTCGCTCGAGGTGGCCGGTGTGCTCGCTGTGGCCTGGATCGCCCGCGGCGAGAGTAGCGGAACAAAAGTGGGTTCGGTCGAAAGTTGATCAACTCTTGACCTTTCATGTCGGAAGTTTGCCGACCGGAGGTCCGGTACGGTCGAAAAAGTTGCGAATCGATATCGCACGCGTCACGGAACGGAATTTCCCGGGCGGCGGAGGTGCAAGCCGCGGGGCGAATGGGTACTCCGCCGCGCCGCGCGCGAAGGGTCGGGGCCGTGCGCGAATCCGGACAGCGGATGCGACACTGATCCGGTGTTGCGAATGGGGCTCACCGGAGGCATGGGCGCGGGCAAGTCGACGGTGTCTCGGCAGCTGGTCGAACGAGGCGCCGTACTCATCGACAGCGACGCGATCGCCCGCGAGGTCGTCGAACCGGGTACCGAGGGGCTGACCGCGCTGGTCGAGGCGTTCGGATCGGACATCCTCGACGCCGGCGGCCGGTTGGACCGGGCGGCGCTGGCGGCCAAGGCCTTCGTCAGCGACGAGACCCGGGCGACGTTGAACGGCATCACCCATCCGCTGGTCGGTGAGCGCGCCGCCGAACTGCTCGGCGCGGCTCCCGCGGACGCGATCGTGGTGCAGGACGTCCCGCTGCTGGTGGAGAACGGGATGGGGGCCGTACTAAACCTGGTCGCCGTGGTGATGGCCGACGCCGACGTGCGGGTGCGGCGCCTGGAGGAGTTCCGTGGCATCGCCCCCGCCGACGCGCTGGTCCGGATCAAGGCCCAGGCCACCGACGAGCAGCGCCGGGCCGCCGCGGATGTGCTGCTGGACAACAACGGTGGCCCGGACGAGCTGGGACCGCAGGTGGCGGCGCTGTGGGAGCGGCTGGTGGCGTTCGAGGAGCATCTGCGCACCCGCACCCGGGCCCCCCGCGGGCCGATCCGGCTGATCGCGCACGACCCGGGCTGGGCGGCCGCGGCGCAGCGGATCATCGGGCGGCTGTGGACCGCCGCCGGCGCCACGGCCCGGCGCATCGACCACATCGGTTCCACCGCGGTGCCGGATCTGCCGGCGCAGGATGTCCTCGACCTCCAGATCACCGTCGCCGATCTCGATGCCGCCGACGCGCTGCGCGAGCCGCTGACCGTGATCGGCTTCCCGCGCGTGGACGAGCTCACCACGGACGATCCGAAGCCGGGCACCGATCCGGCCGCCTGGGCCCAGCGGATGCACGGCAACGCCGATCCGGGCCGTGCGGTGAATCTGCATGTGCGCGTGGACGGTTCACCGGGACAGCGCTTCGCCCTCGATTTCCGGGACTGGCTGCGGGCGGACGCCGACGCTCGTGCGGAGTATCTGGGCGTGAAACGCGATGCGGAGGCGAAGGCCGCGGGGTTGTCGGGCCCGGCGGCGACGGCCGCCTACCTGGCGGTGAAGGGTCCGTGGTTCGACGAGATCCGGTCGCGGGTGCCGCGGCAGGAGCACTGAGCGGGCGGCAGGAGTACCGGGCGGCCGCCAGGATTGCCGGGCAGGCGTCAGTTGCGATCCTTCCAGGTCAGCGTGACGCCCTCGGACCGTAGCCAGCCGTCGAGGTCGTAACCGTGGGCGGCGATCCCGCCGAGGGCGGCCACCGCCGTCTCGATCGCCCGCCGGGACTCGTCGAGGCTCAGGTAGCCGGCGGCGTGCGCGGCCAGCAACTCGTCGGAGTCCAGCAGGTCGGCGCCGCGGCCGGTGCGCAGGCTGATGTCGAGGTAGTGGTCGACGGATTTCCATCGCTCCGGCGTCGCCGGGCCGAATTCGCCGATGTCCAGGTAGAAGTCCTGGTCGCGCGGGAACTCGGGAGTGTTGTGGAACACCGTGACCCGGATCGACTGCGCGGGCAGCAGCCAGGACTCCATGTAATGGAACTCCGGATGATCGGCGGGTCGGCCCATGTACAGGCCCCACGGTTCGACCTGATAGCGCTCGACGGGCCGCACGAACCCCTTCGGATCGGTGTTGGTGAGGTCGGCCAGATCGAAAAATTCGATCTTCGGACGGTGCAGCTTCACCGTGTGCGCCTGGGTCATGTTCTCAGAATCTACCGCCGGCGCGCGCGGCGCACCCGATTCGCCGACCGGTCACAGCCAGGTCAGCCGGATACCCTGGGCGGCCAGCCAGCGGTCGAAGTTCTGCTCGTGCGCGGCGATGCCCGCGACCACGTGGTTCGCGCGTTCGAAGATCTGCCGCGTCTGCTGCCGATCGACGTACCCGGCCGTGTGGGCGGCGAGCAGCTCGTCGATACCGCCCAGGACCGGCGGATGTCCGTTGTGCACGGTGATGTCCAGATAGTGCAGGATGGCCTTCCAGCGCTTCGGCCCGATCCGGGTGAACTCGCCGAGGTCGAGATGCTGGATCTGGTCGCGGTCGTGGGCCGCGCCGACGTGGTGGACGGTTGCGCGCAGCGACAACTCGGGCAGCAGCCAGGACTCCGTATAGCGATAGGGGGCGCGGTCGGCCTTGCGCGCCACGTACAGCCCGCGGGCGGTGGCGTGGCAGGTCTCCACGGAGTGGACGAAACCCCGCGAATCGGTGCCGGTGAGGTCCGCGAGGTCGAAGTATTCGATCCGCGGCCGGTGTGCGGTGGTGTCCGGCTGCCCGCTGGTCTGCGGAGCGGAGATGTGCTGGATGGACATCGGTGGAGTCCTGTCAGCTCGTGGTTGTTCGGTCGTGTGATGGACGGTAACTCCCGGTGCTGGGAGTTCGCCGGGTAACGGCTCGGAATCGGCTCCGGGGCCGGGCGCGCCGCGGGCGACCGCGTGTCGCCCGGCACGGTGTGCGGCCGCGGAAGCGGTCTGTGATGTCGTGCGGTCGATGTTTCTTGTCGGTGCCTGGTCCTACCCTGGGGACATGGCTTTCGCGACCGAGATCCCCGCCGACGATTCGACCCTCGCGGAGAAGACCCCCCTCGCGCATTCGGAGTTCCGGCCGATCGGCGAGATCGAGCGGGCCGACGGCCGGTTCGAGGTGATCAGCGAGTATCGGCCGGCGGGCGATCAGCCGGCGGCCATCGCGGAGCTGGAGCACCGGCTGCGCGGCGGCGACAAGGACGTGGTGCTGCTCGGCGCCACCGGTACAGGTAAGTCGGCGACCGCGGCGTGGCTCATCGAGAAGTTGCAGCGGCCCACCCTGCTCATGGCGCCCAACAAGACGCTGGCCGCGCAGCTGGCCAACGAGCTGCGGGAGATGCTGCCGAACAACGCGGTCGAGTACTTCGTCTCGTACTACGACTACTACCAGCCCGAGGCGTACATCGCGCAGACGGACACCTATATCGAGAAGGACAGCTCGATCAACGACGATGTCGAGCGGCTACGGCACGCGGCCACCCAGAGCCTGCTGTCGCGGCGCGATGTCGTCGTGGTCGCCACCGTGTCGTGCATCTACGGCCTGGGCACGCCGCAGTCGTACCTCGACCGGTCGATCCTGCTGGAGGTCGGCGGCGAGATCGACCGGGACCGGTTGCTGCGACTGCTGGTCGACGTCCAGTACACCCGCAACGATCTGGCCTTCACCCGCGGCACCTTCCGGGTGCGCGGCGACACTGTCGAGATCATCCCGTCCTACGAGGAGCTGGCGGTCCGCATCGAGTTCTTCGGCGACGAGATCGAGGCGCTCTACTACCTGCACCCGCTCACCGGCGATGTGGTGCGGCAGGTCGACAAGCTGCGCATCTTCCCGGCCACCCACTACATCGCGGGCCCGGATCGGATGGACCGCGCGATGCGCGATATCGAGTCCGAGCTGGAGCACCGGCTGGCCGAGCTGGAGCGGCAGGGCAAACTGCTCGAGGCGCAACGGCTGCGCATGCGCACCCAGTACGACCTGGAGATGATCCGTCAGGTCGGCTTCTGCTCCGGTATCGAGAACTACTCCCGCCACATCGACGGCCGGCCGGCCGGTTCGGCGCCGGCCACCCTGATCGACTACTTCCCCGAGGATTTCCTGCTCATCATCGACGAGTCGCACTACACGGTGCCGCAGATCGGCGGCATGTTCGAGGGCGATATGTCGCGTAAGCGCAATCTGGTCGAATTCGGGTTCCGGTTGCCGTCCGCGGTCGACAACCGCCCGCTGACCTGGGAGGAGTTCGCGGATCGGATCGGCCAGACGGTGTACATGTCGGCCACCCCGGGTCCGTACGAGTTGGGGCAGTCCGGTGGCGAGTTCGTCGAGCAGGTCATCCGCCCGACCGGCCTGGTCGACCCACAGATCGTGGTGAAGCCGACCAAGGGCCAGATCGACGATCTGGTCCACGAGATCCGGCAGCGCACCGAGCGCAACGAACGTGTCCTGGTCACCACCCTCACCAAGAAGATGTCCGAGGACCTCACCGACTATCTGCTGGGCCTCGGGGTCCGGGTGCGGTACCTGCACTCCGAGATCGACACGCTGCGCCGCGTCGAACTGCTGCGGCAGCTGCGGCTCGGCGAGTACGACGTGCTGGTCGGCATCAACCTGCTGCGCGAGGGCCTGGACCTGCCGGAGGTATCGCTGGTCGCCATCCTCGACGCCGACAAGGAGGGCTTCCTGCGCAGCACCACCAGCCTCGTGCAGACCATCGGCCGCGCCGCCCGCAACGTATCCGGCGAGGTGCACATGTACGCCGACAAGATCACCGACTCGATGCGCAACGCCATCGACGAGACCGAGCGGCGGCGGGCCAAGCAGGTCGCCTACAACGAGGCCAACGGCATCGAACCGGCGCCGCTGCGCAAGAAGATCGCCGACATCCTCGACCAGGTATATCGCGAGGCCGAGGAGACGGAGGTCGAGGTCGGCGGTTCCGGCCGCAACGTCACCCGCGGCCGCCGCGCCCAGGGCGAGCCGGGCCGCGCGGTCAGCGCCGGGGTCTACGAGGGGCGCGACGTCAAGAACATGCCGCGCGCCGAACTCGCGGATCTGGTCAAGGAGATGACCGATCAGATGATGAACGCCGCCCGCGAACTCCAGTTCGAACTCGCCGCCCGGCTGCGCGACGAGATCTCGGACCTGAAGAAGGAATTGCGGGGCATGGACGCCGCCGGGCTGAAATGAGCTGCGGGACAACCCCTTCCGCCCGGCCGTGGCGCCGCTCAGCTCTGGGTCGCCATCCATTCGTTGACCCGGCGCTCGGCTTCCTCGCGCGAGACGTCCTCGACTCGGGTCATGATCACCCAGCGGTGGCCGAAGGGGTCCATCACGAGGCCGTAGCGGTCGCCGGTGACGAAGGTTTCGGGGTCCTCGGCGCGGCGGGCGCCGTGCTCGCGGGCCAGTTTGATCACGGCGTCGGCGTCGGGGCAGTAGTGCACGATGCTGGTGTGGACCCAGTCGTCGGCGGGTGCGCGCACACCGTGTTCGGGCAGCGGCATGCCGAGCTGGATGGTCGAATCGCCGATCAGCAGTTCGGCGTGGGCGGGCTGGCCGTCGGGAGTGTCGTTGCGGCTCAGCACCTCCGCGCCGAAGACCGCGCGATAGAACTCGATGGCCTTGTTGCCGTCGGGGACGGCGAGGAAACAGGTGATGCTGTGGTAGCCCTCGGGAATCGGATTCACGGTGTTGGTCATGACGACCACTCTCGTCGGATATCGGGCCGTGGTCTTGGAAGAATGCGACAGCGCACCGGCGCCGGGGGAATCGGTCGTGGCACCCGCCGGGCGTGAGGCGGCGACGCCCCGGCCGGGAGCAGGCGGCGGCGCGAAAGATGTTGTCCCGGAAGTGGTCCCGGTGCCGCCACCGGATCCGTCGAAGGCCGTCCTGCGGCCCGTCGAGCAGGAGCGGCACCGCAGCCTGGACCGGTTGCCACCCGGACCGGAACTCGCGCGATTCCTCGACTGGTACTGGGCGGTGGCGTGGGATCTGCGCGGCCGGCCGGACTACGCGGCCGAGGTGCTGCCGTATCCGTGTGTCAACGTCACCTTCGAGGCCACCCACAGCCGCAGCGGTGGATTCGTCAACGGCGTCTGCACGGCGAAGTTCGTGCGACCCCTGTCCGGTCTCGGCGAGACGTTCGGGGTGAAGTTCCGGCCCGGCGGTTTCGGCGCCTTTACCGGCCTGGATGTCGGCGCGTTCCGGGACACCGCCGTGGAACTCACCACGGTCCTGCCCGACGCGGTCGGGCTGACCGAGAAGGTGCTCGCGGCGGCCACGATGGCGGAGCGCCGGGAGATCGTCGAGGCATTCTTCGCCGACGCGGCCGAGCGGGCCCCGGACGATCCGGCGTACCGGCTGGTGCTGCGCATCGTCGACGCGATGGAGCACGACCGGGAGCTCGCCCGCGTCGACCAGGTCACCGAGCGCTTCGCGGTGCCGATGCGGACCTTGCAGCGGCTGTTCCGCCGGTACGTCGGTGCCGGGCCGAAATGGGTGCTGCGGCGCTACCGGCTGCAGGACGGGGCGCATCTGCTCGCGGGCGGTCACACCGACGACATCGCGGCACTGGCGCTCGAACTCGGCTACTACGACCAGGCGCACTTCGCCCGGGAGTTCACCCGGGAGGTCGGGATGCCGCCGGTCGCGTATGCGCGGCTGGTCGATAACGACGTCTAGCAAACGGCCGGCGACGGTCCTAGCCTCACTAGGACACATCCGCGGAAAGCCCGAGACGCCTCCGGAAACCGGCGTCGACAACGGAGGTCCTGGCGATGAGTGTTGTGGTGCTGATCGGGCGAATCCTGTTCGCCCTGTTGTTCGTCCTGTCCTCGTTCGGGCATTTCGCCCAGTCGGAGGGTATGGCCGCGTACGCGACGGCCAAGGGTGTGCCCGCGGCGCGGGCCGCCGTGATCGGCTCGGGCGTACTGGCGCTGGTCGCAGGACTCATGGTGGTCCTCGGCATCTGGGCCGATCTGGGATGCCTGCTGCTGCTGGTGTTCCTGATCCCGACCACCTTCATGATGCACACGTTCTGGCGGGAGTCCGACCCGCAGCTGAAGCAGGCCGAGATGATCAACTTCAACAAGAACATCGCGCTGATGGGTGCGGCCCTGGCGCTGTTCGCCTTCTTCGCCCACGAGCGGCACCTCGGCCTGATGATCACCGGCCCGCTGTTCACCCTGCACTGATTCCCGCGCCGGGAATCGCTTTCTGCCATATCGGGAATGCCCGCTCCGGCGGGCCTTCCCGGTATGCGACAAGGAACATGCCATCGCGATTGTGAATGTTCACGACGGTGCGCGCCGAGGGCCGATCCGTGATGGTGCGCGGTGGTTTCACATTCGACCGGCCGATAGCCGCGCTGTGACGGAAATCCCAGGGGCGCAAGACCGTTCGGGTATGCGACGAAACTCTCCCGGGTCGCGGAATCGGCCCAGGTGATGCGGTCGCGCCGTGATTCGGTGGCACGAATGCGACCGTGCGCTTTACGGCATACGAGTGTGATGTCGTGCAATTTCGAGTTTCGCGCTGTGTCAGGCGGCTATGGTCTAGCGCAGTGCCGCCGGTGGGGGAAACGCACCGGCACCGAAGAACCGTACATTTGGAGGACACATGACCGCCTACCGGACCATCGTCGTCGGTACCGATGGGTCGGACTCGTCGTATGTCGCCGTCGACAAGGCGGCCTCGCTGGCCGCGGACGCGGGCGCCACCCTGTATGTGGTCTGCGCCTACTATCCGACCGACGACCGGGACGTCGCCGCCGCGGCCGACGTGCTCAAGGACGAGGCGTACCAGGTGCGTGGTTCCGCGCCCACCAACGAGATCCTGCGGACCGCGCGGGACCGGGCCCAGGCCGCCGGCGCCAAGGACGTGGTCGATCGCGCCGTCGTCGGCGAGCCGGTGGAGTCGCTGCTCGATCTGGTGAAGCAACTCGACGCCGATCTGCTGGTCGTCGGCAACCGGGGCCTCAACACCCTCGCCGGCCGGTTGCTGGGTTCGGTGCCCGCGGATGTCGCCCGCAAGTCGCGCACCGACGTGCTGATCGTCCACACCGTCCGCTGAGTTCGACGCGACGGCCCCGATCCGATCGGATCGGGGCCGTTCGCATATCCGGGCCGCGCCGGCGAATCAGCCAAGCCGGCCCAGCACCCCGGGCAGTTCGCCGGTGTGCACCACGGTCAGGCGCTGGGTGGCACGGGTGAGCGCGACGTAGAGATCGTTGAGCCCGCGCGGTGATTCGCCGAGGATCTCGCGCGGCTCCACCAGGATCACCGCGTCGAACTCCAGGCCCTTGGCATCGTGCACGGTCAGCACCTGCACGGAATCGTCTGCGAGCGAAGACAATTCGTCGATCAGCGAATGCGGCGCCAGTACCGCGGCGATGCCGGGCAGCGGCGCCTCGGCGGCCACCAGCCGCTTCGCCTCCGCCGCGATGTCGCCGGCCGATACCCGGATCGCGGTGGGCGGACGGCCGGTTTCGCGCACCGAGCGCGGCTGTCCGGCCGTCGCGTCGATGGCGGTCAGCACATCCGCGGCGACGGCCATGATCTCGGCCGGCGTGCGGTAGTTGACGGTCAGCTCGGTGAGCTTCCAGCGTTGTGCCACATACGGTTCCAGCACCCGCTGCCAGGACGAGGCACCCGCCGGATCGCCGGTCTGCGCGACGTCGCCGACCACCGTCATCCACCGGTTCGGGATGCGCCGCATCACCATTCGCCACGCCATCTCGGACAGTTCCTGCGCCTCGTCGACGATCACGTGCCCGTAGGTCCAGGTGCGGTCGCCGGCGGCGCGCTCGGCGGTGGTCTGCCGGTCACGCACGTGCTGACGCTCGGCCAGCTGACTCGCGTCGATGAGGTCGTAGGCCATCAGGATCTCCGGATCCAGATCGTCCTCCAGATCCTGGGGCGCGGAGCCGGTGAGGATGTCGAGCGCGTCCTGCGCCTCCGCCAGCTGGGCGCGCCACCGGCGCCGGGACCGCTCCCGCTCCTCGGAATCGTCGATGCCGAGCAGTTCGGCCAGTTCGTCCAGCAGCGGCGCGTCGCCGGCGCTGAACGCACCGGTATCCGCCCGGTGCAACTCCTTGCGGTCCTCCGGCGACAGCGTGTTCCCGGCCCGCGCCAGCCGATCCGGATCGGCCCAGAGCCCGGCCAGCACCTCCTGCGGGGTCAGGATCGGCCACAGCCGCGCGATCGCCGCCTGGATGTCGCGGTCGGCGCGCATCTCGTCGCGGATCTCGGTCAGATCGGTCTGGCTCAGCAGATTCTTGCCGCCGGTGAGGTCCTTGCCCATCGTATCGGCCAGCTGATCGGTGAGCGCGTCCACCACCGAGGCGGCGAAGATCGGCCGCGCCAGGTTGTGCGGACGGCGCGACGAGCGGGCCCGGCCGCGCGCCTTGGTCACGATCTTCCGGTCGAGGAACAGCTGATACCCGTCGAAGGACAGCCGGATCGGTTCCGGCGGCGCCTGCTGCCGGTCGCGGACGGCCTGCTTGAGCACCTCCACGATGGTGGCCGCACCCTTCAGCTCACCGGCGCGCAGGCTGTCCTCCAGCGTGGCCCGTACCCCCGGATAGAGGTTGCCGACCGTCGAGAGCAGGACGCCGGTCTCGCCGAGCGAGGGCAGCACCTGGCCGATGTAGTCGAGGAAGGTGCGGTTCGGGCCGATGATCAGCACGCCCGCCTTGTCCAGCTGCTGCCGGTACGTGTAGAGCAGGTAGGCCGCGCGGTGCAGCGCCACGGCTGTCTTGCCGGTGCCCGGACCGCCCTGCACCACCAGCACGCTCTTGTGCTCGGAGCGGATGATCGCGTCCTGCTCGTGCTGGATGGTCTCGACGATGTCGGTCATATGGCCGGTGCGGGCCGCGTTGAGCGCCGTGAGCAGCGCGCTCTCGCTGCCGACCCCGCCGTCGTCGTCGGCGGCCCCGGCCGCGCGGGCGGCGTCCAGATCCAGGAATTCGTCGGTGACCGCGGTGACCGTGCGGTTGCGGGTGCGGATGTGCCGCCGCCGGATCACGCCGTCGGGCGCGGCGGTGGTGGCGAGGTAGAAGGGCCGGGCCAGCGGCGCCCGCCAATCCAGCAACAGGGTGGCGTAATCGTCGTCCTCGTCCAGGATGCCGAGACGGCCGATATAGCGGCGGCCGCCGTCCGGATCCGCGGCGGAGTCGTCCTCGCCCGGCGTGAGATCGATGCGGCCGAAACACAGACCGTGTTCGGCGGCATCGTATTTCGCCAGATCCTCGCTGTACAGCTGGGTGAAGGACTCGCGCTCGCTGCGGGCCTGCGGGGTGCCCCCGCTCTCCAGCAGTACCTCGCGCAGCCGGCGCTGCGCGTAGGCGCGCATCTCGTCCAGCCGTTGGTAGAGCCGGGTCAGATGGGTCTGCTCCTGCTCGGGCCCGGCCGCACGGTCGGTCGCCGGATGCTCCTCGGTGAGACGGTCGGGCAAAGCGGAACTCCTTGTCACCACAGAGTGTGCGTCCGGACCGGTGTGGTCGGTCCGGGCAGCGAACAGAGTTGTCGAGTTTAGTGGGATATTCCGGGCAACGCCGTCACCGCAGGTGAGCGGGTTGGTCACAGTCGCCGCCGGGAGGCCGGATCAGGAGGCATGCGTGGTGTTGGAACGCCGCGGCCGGATGTCGCCGTCGCGGCGGCTCGCCGGCTTCGAGCGGTACATGGCCAGATCGGCATCGTGCAGCACGGCCTCGGGGGACCGGGTGTCGTTGGCGTGCAGTTCGGTGACGCCGATGGTGGCGTCGACGCGGATGCGGTGCCCGCGGGCGATGATCGGCTCGGTCATGGCGCGCCGCAGCCGGGCGACCAGCGCGTCCAGATCGTCCGGTTGTACCTGCCCGGACAGCAGGACCAGGAATTCGTCGCCGCCGATGCGGCCGAGCGTGTCCTCTTCCCGCAGCCCGCGCTGCAGGCGCTGCGCCGCGATCTGCAACACCGTGTCGCCGACCGCGTGGCCGAGCGTGTCGTTGATCTTCTTGAAGCCGTCCAGGTCGATGAACAGCACCGCGGCGACCGGTTTCCGGCCGGTGCTGCCGAGGGCGGCGGCGAGCCGGGCCAGTACCAGCGAGCGGTTGGCCAGGCCGGTCAGCGGGTCGTGGGTGGCCTGGAATTCCAGCTGTTTGCGGCTGGCCCGCTGATCGGTGATGTCGTTGAACGAGCACACCGCGGGGGAGTCCGGATCGTCGGCGATCAGGCGGCGGGCCGACGCCGAGATCCAGCGCCGCTGCCCGTCGGTGCGGTCCACGCCGAAGATGTAGTCGGTGATCGGCTCGCCGGTGGCGATGGTGTGGAACACCGGATAGCGCGACAGCGGCAGCGGCTGGCCGTTCATGTCCAGGAACTGCATCGGCACCGTGAGGATGGACACACCGGCGAGTTCCACGCCCTCGTTGCCGAACATGCGTTTCGCCGCCGGATTGACCGATTCGATGCGGCCGTTGCGGTCGATCACGGCCACACCCTCTTCGAGCTGTTCCACCACGGCGGTGAAGTACATCTCCGCCCGGCGCAGCGCGGCCTCGGCGCGGCGCTGCGCGCTCATGTCGTAGACGACGACCTGGTAGGCCCGGCGGCCCTGCCAGACGGTGAGCACCGAGACGGCCTCCACCTCGACGCGGTCGCCGTTGTCGCGCACGAGGGTCAGCGCGGTCCGTTCCGACGTGTCACCGGTCTGCCGCAGCTCGCGTAACCGCCGCCGCATGCCGGGGATGTCGGCGGGGGCGACGAAGTCCACCACCTCGCGGCCGATCAGCTCATCGGCCGCGGTGGCGCCCAGCAGCCGCTCGGCGGCGGGATTCGTGAAGACGATGTACCGGCCGTCGTGCATGATGAGCGATGTCGGGCTGTGCTCGACGAGATCGCGATAGAGCAGCGCGAGCTGCTCGACGTCGGGCGCGCCGGGGGTCCGGCCGTCCTCGTCCTGAACCACGTGCACCTCCCGTCCGTCGGAGACTCACGTCACTGGAATGCCGTGCGGGATGACCACCGCGGCTGCCGGCGGCCCTTCCCTCGGCCTACGATCGTCGATCATTACAGGTGAGGGGTTCGCGCGGCAACGTTGCCGACGATGTTCACACCGTACTCGGAGCTTCGGACACCCCGCCGTTCCGCCTGCTGTGACCTGCTCGGATCGTCCTCCGCGAGTTTTTGTCGGTGGGTGTGCCTAGCATGGCGGCGGGGTAGTTCTGATTGCCGAAAACGAGGGAGAAGGGACGGCCTGTGTCGGATCGCCTGACGGTGCGCGGAGCGCGGGAGCACAACCTCAAGGGGGTCGATATCGACCTACCCCGCGACAGTCTCATCGTGTTCACCGGGTTGTCCGGTTCGGGTAAGTCGAGCCTCGCCTTCGACACCATCTTCGCGGAGGGCCAGCGCCGGTACGTCGAATCGCTGTCGGCCTACGCGCGGCAGTTCCTGGGCCAGATGGACAAGCCCGATGTCGACTTCATCGAGGGCCTGTCGCCGGCGGTGTCGATCGACCAGAAGTCCACCAACCGCAACCCGCGGTCCACGGTGGGCACCATCACCGAGGTCTACGACTATCTGCGCCTGCTCTACGCCCGCGCGGGCACCCCGCACTGCCCGGTCTGCGGTGAGCTGATCGCCAAGCAGACCCCGCAGCAGATCGTCGATCAGGTCCTCGCGATGCCGGAGGGCACCAAGTTCCAGGTGCTCGCGCCGGTGGTGCGCACCCGCAAGGGCGAGTTCGTGGATCTGTTCGACCAGCTCAACGGCCAGGGGTACTCCCGCGTCCGGGTCGACGGCGTGGTGCACCAGCTCACCGATCCGCCGAAGCTGAAGAAGCAGGAGAAGCACGACATCGAGGTGGTGGTCGACCGCCTCACCGTGAAGCCGACCTCCAAGCAGCGCCTCACCGATTCCATCGAGACCGCGCTGCGGCTCGCCGACGGCATCGTCGTACTCGACTTCGTCGACCGCGACGAGCACGCGCACGACCGGGAGCGGCGCTTCTCCGAGAAGCTGGCCTGCCCCAACGGCCACCCGCTCGACATCGAGGATCTGGAGCCGCGGTCGTTCTCGTTCAACTCGCCCTACGGCGCCTGCCCGGACTGCACCGGCCTCGGTATCCGCAAGGAGGTCGACCCGGATCTGGTGGTGCCCGATCAGGAGCTGAGCCTGGCCGAGGGCGCCATCGCGCCCTGGTCGCGCGGGCAGACCGCCGAATACTTCCTCCGCCTGCTGTCGGGCCTGGCCGACGCGCTGGGCTTCTCCCTGGACACCCCCTGGCGGCAGCTGTCGGCCAAGGTGCGCAAGGCGGTGCTCGAGGGCAGTTCCGAGCAGGTGCACGTGTCGTACACCAACCGGTACGGCCGGAAGCGTTCGTACTACGCCGATTTCGAGGGCGTCATGCCCTTCCTGCAGCGGCGGCTCGACAACACCGAGTCCGAGCAGATGAAGGAGCACTACGACGGCTACATGCGGGACGTCCCGTGTCCGGTCTGCAGCGGGGCCCGGCTGCGCCCGGAGATCCTGGCCGTCACGCTGAACAGCGAGGCCGGCCGCAAATCCATTGCGGCCGTGTGCGATCTGTCGATCCGCGAATGCTCCCGCTTCCTCAACACCCTGGACCTGGGTGAGCGCGAGGCGGCCATCGCCGGTCAGGTGCTCAAGGAGATCCAGGCCCGGCTCGGCTTCCTGCTCGACGTGGGCCTCGAGTACCTGACGCTGTCGCGGGCCGCGGCCACCCTGTCCGGCGGTGAGGCACAACGTATCCGGCTGGCCACCCAGATCGGTTCTGGTCTGGTCGGCGTGCTGTACGTGCTCGACGAGCCGTCCATCGGCCTGCACCAGCGCGACAACCGCCGCCTCATCGAAACCCTCACGCGCCTCAAGAATCTCGGCAACACGCTGATCGTCGTCGAGCACGACGAGGACACCATCCACGCCTCCGACTGGGTGGTCGACATCGGCCCGCTGGCCGGCGAGCACGGCGGTCAGGTGGTCTACAGCGGCCCGTATCCGGGTCTGCTGGCCGACCCCAATTCGCTGACCGGAGCGTATCTTTCGGGCCGCGAACGCATCGAGGTCCCGATGGTGCGCCGGCCCGTCGACCGGAAGCGCCAGCTCACCGTCATCGGCGCGAACGAGCACAACCTGCGCGAGATCGACGTGAACTTCCCCCTGGGTGTGCTGACCGCGGTCACCGGCGTCTCCGGCTCGGGCAAGTCCACTCTGGTCAACGACATCCTGGCCACCGTCCTCGCGAACAAACTCAACGGTGCCCGCCAGGTCCCCGGCCGCCACACCCGCATCAACGGCCTCGACCATCTCGACAAGCTGGTCCAGGTCGACCAGTCCCCGATCGGCCGCACGCCGCGGTCCAACCCGGCGACCTACACCGGCGTCTTCGACAAGATCCGCACCCTGTTCGCCGCCACCACCGAGGCGAAGGTCCGCGGCTACCAGCCCGGCCGCTTCTCGTTCAACGTGAAGGGCGGCCGCTGCGAGGCCTGCTCCGGCGACGGCACCCTGAAGATCGAGATGAACTTCCTCCCCGACGTGTACGTCCCGTGCGAGGTGTGCCACGGCGCGCGCTACAACCGGGAAACCCTCGAGGTCCACTACAAGGGCAAGACCATCGCCGAGGTGCTCGACATGCCCATCGAGGAGGCCGCCGAATTCTTCGAGCCGGTCACCTCGATCCACCGCTATCTGAAAACCCTGGTCGACGTGGGCCTCGGCTACGTCCGCCTCGGCCAGAGCGCCCCCACCCTCTCCGGCGGCGAGGCCCAGCGCGTCAAACTCGCCGCCGAACTCCAGAAACGATCCACCGGCCGCACGGTCTACATCCTCGACGAGCCCACCACCGGCCTGCACTTCGAGGACATCCGCAAACTCCTCGCCGTGATCAACGGCCTGGTCGACAAGGGCAACACGGTCATCGTCATCGAACACAACCTCGACGTGATCAAGACCTCGGACTGGGTCATCGACATGGGCCCCGAGGGCGGCTCAGGTGGCGGCACGGTCGTGGCCCAAGGCACACCGGAAGAGATCGCCGCCGTCCCCGACAGCTACACCGGCCAATTCCTCTCCACAGCCCTCACCCCGGCCGAACCCACCCGCCGCGCCACCACACCGACCAAACCCGCCGCCAAGAAGACCGCGAAAAAGGCGGCCGCCAAAAAACCGGCCGAAGCGGACCCCAAACGGGCAGCAGCAGCCCGCCGCCGCGCCGCCGCCCTCCGCTGAGGTTCACCGGCGGCGGCCGCGGCGCCGCCGCCCCGTCGGATTCGGTTGCAGTGCAGTCGAATCCGGACGGTACGACGTTCCGCCCTCATCGGTACGCCGGTCGGTGGTGGATTCGGTGGCTCGGTAGCGTGCCGGACGGTACCGCTCGGTACCGAGGGTACGGCTCGGCAGAATACCGAGTCGATACGGCGGCGACCGGAGACGCGAGACATCCGGCGCGACAATGCCTCTCGGTCGGTCGACGCGATCATCGCCGTTGCCGCGGGGCCGATCCGAATCTCCGGGTCTCAGTCGGCACGCTGTCCGACCCGGAGAAAGGTCAGGTAGCGGCGCGCGACGCGGTCGTCCATATGTGTGCGGATGCGCTCGGCGACGGCGTCGAGTAGCGGCTCACGGATATCGCTGTCGAGTCGGCGGTACAGCGACGTCGAGCGCAGCAGGTCGGCGAAGCCGTCCCCGTCGAACCATTGAACGGTCGGGTACCAGCGCACGATGGCCGGGCCGAACAACTCGCCGAGCTCGTCGGCCGGGCCCCAGTTGTCGTCGGTGGTGCGGACGTCGTCCTCCCCTGGCGGATGACCCCAGCCGGGGTTTCCGGGGCAGAAGCGCTCGTGGAGATCGGCGGTCTCGGCGTATACCTCCGGCTCTCCCGGTCTGCGGACGACGACGTGCCCGAGCAGCGCCATCCAGCCGCGGGGACGCAGAACATCGTGCGCTCGTTGTCGGCCGATCACCGGGTCGACCCAGTGCCAGGACGATGCGGCCACCAGGACATCGAAGCGCCGGCCGCGGTCGTCCCAGTCCTCGAACGCCGACGTCTCGACTTCGACATTGCCGCAGGTAGTGAGCCGACGGCGAGCGAGGGCCGCCATATCAGTGCCCGGCTCGACGGCGGTCACCGAGCATCCGAGCGCCGCGAGCGAGCGTGTCGCCTGACCGGTGCCGCAGCCCACTTCCAGTACCGACGAGCGTTCGTCCATTCCGGTGAACGCGCCGAGGTCCGCGAACAACTCGGCTGGATATCCGGGCCGGACCCGGTCGTAGAGCTCCGGGACTTCGTTGAACAACCCGCCGAGGGTGGGTCGATCCGGGTGCATCCCGGGGTCATCGGTCACGGACGCGAGAGTCTACGAGATTCGGCTGTGACGAGCGCGTCAACGTCTCGCCGAGGCCGAGCGCTCGAAGGTGCCGGTACCAGGCGGCACTGTGCTGTGGTCGAGTCGAATGGTTCCACTCGGGTCCGGTCGAATGGTGTGCTCGGGTCGGGTCGAACGGCTGCGGCTGGATCCGTTGTCGCAGTGTGGATTTCGATCAGCGCACCAGACGGAGGGTGTCCGGGGTGAGGTCGGCGAGGGTGGGGTAGCCGTCGACAGCCATGATCAGGTCGGCCTCGGCGAGGAGGGCGCGCAGGACGTGGACGATGCCGTCGGTGCCGGCCAGGGCAGCGCCCCAAACGTAGGGGCGGCCGATGCCGACCGCGGTGGCGCCGAGGGCGAGGGCCTTGACGATGTCGGCGCCGCTGCGGATGCCGGAGTCGAACAGGACGGGGAGGCCGTCGGCCGCGGCGACGACCTCGGGGAGGACGTCGAGGGCGGGGAGGCCGCCGTTCGCTTGGCGCCCACCGTGATTGGAGCAGTAGATGGCGTCGACGCCGGCGTCCTTGGCGCGGCGGGCGTCCTCGGGGTGGCAGATGCCCTTCACGATCAGTGGGAGGTCGGTGAGGGATCGCAGCCACGGTAGATCGTTCCAGGTGAGCGGGTTGCCGAAGGTCTGGACCCAGCTCAGGATCGCGGCGCGCGGGTCCTCCTCGGGGGTCTTGTCCAGGCTCGCGCGGAAGACCGGGTCGCTGGTGTAGTTGGCCAGGCAGTGGCCGCGCAGTTGCGGGAAGTTGCTGGCGCCCAGGTCCCGTGGCCGCCAGCCGGTGATCCAGGTGTCGAGGGTGACCACGATGCCCTGGTAACCGGCCTGTTCGGCGCGATGCACCAGGCTCGCGGCCAGATCGCGATCCTTCGGCGTGTACAGCTGGAAGAAGCCGGGGGTGTCGCCGAATTCGGCGGCCACCTGTTCCAGCGGGTCGACGGTCAGGGTGGACGCGACCATCGGGACGCCGGTGCGGGCGGCGGCGCGCGCGGTCGCCAGGTCGCCGTGGCCGTCCTGGGTACACAAGCCGATCACGCCGACCGGGGCCAGGAAGAGCGGGGAGGGCAGGGTCAGGCCGAACAGTTCGATCGACATGTCCCGTTCCGCCGCACCGACGAACATCCGCGGCACCAGCCCCCAGCGGTCGAAGGCGGTGACGTTGGCATTCTGGGTCCGCTCGTCGCCCGCGCCGCCCGCGACATAGGACAGCACCGACGGCGGCAGCGCCCGCGCCGCGCGTTCCTCCCATCCGGCGTAATGCATCGGCAGGGTCGGCTGGATCCCGACCAGACCGGCGAAGTAGATCTCGTTCTGGAAGTCGGCGAATGCCACGGGCTGTCCCTTCTCGGCGCGGTAAGTGCAGGATTCTGCCAAATCGCCCACCGCGGGGGAGGTCAACGACGCCGGTGTCGCAACAACAACGCGCCGGCGACGGCGAGCGCCACGCCGATTCCGGCCGCCACCAGGAAGACGACGTCGTAGCCCGCGGCGAGGGCGGCGGTCGCGCCGCGTCCGCTCGTCGCCGCGGTCCGCGCGCTCGCGACCGTCGCCAGGACGGCCAGCGCCACCGCACCGCCGACCTGACTCGCCGTAGTGGCCAGTCCGCCGGCGATCCCGGCGTCGCCCTCCGGCGCGTCCGCGGTGGCGACGGCCATGAGCGTCGGGAATACGAGTCCGAGTCCGGTCGCGACGAGCAGGGTCGGGCCGAGGACGGCGGTGAGATAGCCGCTGCCGGCGTGGGTATGGGCCAGCCAGCCGAAGCCGGCCAGGAAACAGGCGCCGCCACCGGCCACCAGAATCGCTGCGCCGCAACGCGAGAGCAATCGCGCCGACCATCTCGCCACCAGTACGAAGGCGATCGCAGCAGGCGTCTGGCCCAGCCCGGATCGCAACGCGCCGTAGCCGAGCACCTCCTGCAACAGCAGAGAAGTGAAGTACCACATGGCGATCGGGATCGCGCCGAACAACAGCAGCAGAGCGTTGCCCGCCGCCACCTGGCGAATTCCGAACAGCCGCAACGGCATCATCGGCCGCGCGGCGAAATACCGCTCCACCGTGAGGAATACGAGCAACAACACGGCACCGGCCCCGATCGGTACCAGCACGCGCCCTGCGGTCCACCCGTATGCACCGCTGCCCATCACCCCGAAGACCAGCGCCCCCAGCCCCGCCGTACCGGTCACCGTGCCGATCGGATCCAGTCGTTCCCGCCGTTCGCCCGCCGCGCCGGGCAACGCCGCGACCGCCACCGCGATCAGCACCGCCCCGATCGGCACATTGATCAGGAACACCCACCGCCACGACAGCGCGCCGGTGATGGCGCCACCGGCGACCGCACCGGCCATCCCGCCCGCGCCACCGGCGGCGGACCAGGCGCCGAACGCCCGGGCCCGCTCGGCTCCCGCCGCGAATCCGGTGTTGATCACCGCGAGGGTGGCCGGAGCCAGCAGCGCCGCCCCGGCGCCCTGCACCATCCGCGCCGCGACCAGCACCGGCGCGGCGGTGGCGAGCCCGCCGGCCAGGCTCGCCGCGGCGAACAGCAGCAGCCCCGCGACGAACATCCGGCGGTGCCCGAACAGGTCGGCGGCGCGTCCGCCCGACAGCATCAGGCCCGCGAACGTGAGCAGATATCCGTTGACGACCCAGGCCAGCCCGGTGGGGGAGAAGCCGAGCTCCCGCTGGATCGACGGCAGCGCGACATTCACCACCGACGCGTCCAGGATCACCATGAACTGCCCGGCGCAGGCCAGCGCCAGCACCACCCACGCGGCGCCGAAACCACGGCGGGACAAGGGATTCGACACCGATTCGGTCACCACGAGCACTCCCGGAGACAGCAGGAACAGTTACGTGCATAATGTTATGTGCGTAACCAATTCGTCAAGAGGAGGGTCGTGGACTTCGATCGAGCCGACGCCGTCAACCAGGCCGTTCGCCTGCTGAGCCTGCGTCACCGCGCCCGCGCCGCCACCCTGCTGGCGCCGCTGGGCCTGCATCCGGGCCAGGAGGTGCTGCTGCTGGAGCTCGCCCGCAACGGCCCGGTGATCCAGGCGCAGCTGGCCGAGGCGCTCGGTTGCGAACCGCCCAGCGTCACCCTGATGGCCCGCAAACTCGAGGCCTCCGGACATCTGCGCCGCACCCCGGCCCCCGACGACAAACGGGCCAGCATCGTCGAACTCACCGACGCCGGCCGTGCCCTGGCGGAGGAGGTGAAGAAGATCTGGTGCGCCCTCGCCGACGAAACGGTGGCCGGCCTGCCCGCGCGAACCGTCGCCGGACTCCCCGCGCTGCTGGAAACCCTGACCGGCAACGTCGACACCCGCCGCCCCCGCGCCGAGCGTCGCGGTACGCGGTGATCAGCGGTTCAGCCCAGTTTCCAGTCGTCCTCCGGCCCGCGATGGCGGCCCATGCGCCGCCGCCGGAAGAACACCTCCTCCACCGACATCGGCTGGCCGGCGGCGGTGATGGCGGCGAGGCGGTTGTCCATCTGATACTCGTGGATATGGCGTTGCAGCCCGGCCTGCCGTTCCGGCGGAAGAGTCGCCCACACCGCGCCGAACCGGGTCTGCACATCGGTGTCGGCCACCGCGACCAGCCGCAGCAGCGAGGGCCACAGCTCGGTCTCGGTGGCGTGGGTGGGTAGTTCCCGCACCGCGTCGTCGGGCAGTTCGGAGATCCAGCGGGCGACGTAGCGGCGGGTGTCGACGTCCATCCGCATGGCCAGTTCGCCGAGCCCGCGCCAGCTGTCCGCCCGGCTGTTCGTCGCGAGCGCGCCGACCAGCGACGGCAGTACGGCGCCGTCGTACAGCACCGGATTGCCCGCGAGTTTGCGCAGCGCGGACGGGCTGAGCCGGCCGGCGAAGGTCAGCAGTTCGGCGCCGGCGCCGCCGCGGACCGTCGCGGCGATCACCGCGCCGATGCCGGCGGCGGGCGCGAGGTCGAACAGGATGTCGCCGACGGCCGTCACCACGTCGGGATCGCAGCGGGAGAACACCGTGACGGCCGCCGCCTGCAGATCCGGCGAGCCGTTGAGCATCGTGTGCACCATCCGCGGGATCCGCTGCCCGGGCCCGGTCAGGAAATGCCGCACGATGGCGCTGACCGCCGTCCCCGAGTATGCGAACGCGGCGGAGTAGATCAGGCCCGCGTCGTCGGGCACGCCGCGCTCGACCGCCTCGATCAGCGCCGGGGTGGCATAGGCGAGGAACGGGCCCGCGGTGACGTAGTCGCGGCGGCGCAGGATCTCGTTGACGACCTCGAGCACCGGTTCGGTCGGGGCGATGTCGGCGAGTTGCCCGACGGCCTGCGGATCCATGTAGGGTGCGCAGTCGGCGGCGTACTGCGGGTGCAGCATGGTGATCGTCTCGGCGGCCTTGCGCGGGTGCTCGATACCCACCGCCCCGGCCGCGCGGCCGGTCAGCATCGGCGGAATCAGCCGCTGCACCAACGGAATCGAGATACCCAGGGGGATGAGCGGCACCAATCTGCTGATCCGGGCGAAGGTTTCGCTGTGATGCTCGAACAGCGCGGCGCTGACCCGCTGCTGCAACTCGTGTAGACGGTCCGGGCCGAGGCGTTCCAGGTGCGCCAGCCGCTCCGGGGCCACGTGCAGAGTGCGCGCCAGCAGGATGATCTGAGCGCGGACGACCAGGCTGCTCATCGATCGAGCGTGTGGCCGAACATGATCCGCTTCGTCGTCGGGCCGAGCGGCCAGGGCAGCGCGTGCACCATCCGATCCACCGCCTCGGACAGCGCGTCGACCTCACGTGCGCGGGCGCCCTCGAACAATCGCAGCAGGTCCGCGGTCTCGGCCTCGGATAGGAAATCGAGCGCGGGAATCGGGCCGTGCAGTGCCGCTTCGAGCTCGCGTCGGGCAGTCATGGTGCTCCTGGATCGGGTACTCCTTCGCCAGCCTCTATTACCCCTCGAATCGGCGGGCAAATCCTGGCATTCGCCCAAATCTGTGCGCCGGGCCAGCCTTCCCCGGGTTCGAATTGGCGGTCGCCACCAAGAGTGGCCCGATCAGGGCGGTCGCGCCACCCCACGGTTACCCGTGCCGGGGAGGCGGATTCAGTACACCGGACCGGTGTATTTCTCGCCGGGGCCCCTGCCCGGCTCATCCGGATGGGCGGAGGTCTCCCGGAATGCGCGCTGCAGGGCCTGCAACCCCTCGCGCAGCGGACCGGCGTGCGGGCCGAGGTACTCCACCGAGGCGGTGATCAGGCCGGCCAGGGCGGTGATGAGGCGACGCGCCTCGTCCAGGTCCAGATGCGCGCTGGCCTGCGGATCGTCGTCGGCGAGGCCGAGCTTCTCGGCGGCCGCGCTCATCAGCATCACCGCGGCCCGGCTGATGACCTCCACGGCGGGGATCTCGGCCAGCTCGCGCACGGTCTCCGACGGATTGCTCATGCGGGTAGCATGGCACCGACGCCGATATGCCTGGTCGCGGGGTTGCCCGATTGGGATGATGCCGCACGGGGGTGTTAAGCTGTACGGCGACGACCGCCCCGGTCCGATCACAGTGTCGCGTCAGCAGTACTTCTGTGCCAGGTCCGGGGCCACAAGTGGAGCCCGACTCCCACCGTTCGCCGATCAGGCCGGACGGTCCGGTCGCCCATTCGATACGAATGGGTTCCTGCGTGGGGCAATATGCCCGCGCGGGGTCGACGCGTTCGTTCGCGTCGTCGGCCGGTCGACATCGGGCCCCGTGGCGGTGAAATACCGCAGCGGGGCTTTCGTGTTGGATATGGGGTTGCAGTTATAGCTTGCGGTCGTTGGACGACACCGCTTGACCTAGGAGGCCCCATCAGCACTGAGACCCGCATCAACGATCGCATCCGCGTTCCCGAGGTTCGACTCATCGGACCGGGCGGTGAACAGGTAGGGATCGTGCGTGTTGAAGATGCACTGCGCGTCGCGCAGGAAGCCGATCTCGACTTGGTCGAGGTCGCGCCGGACGCGCGACCACCGGTCTGTAAGATCATGGACTACGGCAAGTTCAAGTACGAGACGGCGCAGAAGGCGCGCGAGTCCCGGAAGAACCAGCAGCAGACCGTGATCAAGGAGCAGAAGCTCCGTCCGAAGATCGACGACCACGACTACGAGACGAAGAAGGGCCATGTCCTTCGCTTCCTGCAAGCAGGCTCGAAGGTCAAGGTGACGATCATGTTCCGTGGTCGCGAGCAGTCGCGGCCCGAGCTGGGCTTCCGGCTGTTGCAGCGGCTGGCCTCCGACGTCGCCGAATTCGGCTTCGTCGAGACGTCGGCCAAGCAGGACGGCCGGAACATGACCATGGTCCTCGCGCCCCACAAGGGTGCGAAGACGCGGGCGAAGGCACAGCAGACGGTTTCGCAGCGCGGATCCGCCCCGGTCGGTAACGGCGTCTCCGACGCGCCGGCCAACGGCGTCCCCGACGTGGCGACCAACGGCGTCTCCGACGTGGCGCCGGAGCAGGTGCCCGTGACGGTGCCCGACGCGGCCCCCGCGGAAGCGGAAAGCCCGCAGTAACCGAAACAGCTGACGGCGGGACTCGCGTGCGGCGAGCCCGCCGGCAATGACAGATTGAGGAATCCATGCCGAAGATGAAGAGCCACAGCGGCGCCTCGAAGCGATTCAAGGTGACCGGTCGCGGCAAGCTGCTGCGTGAGCAGGCGAACCGTCGCCACCTGTTCGAGCACAAGTCCTCCCGCCGGACTCGTCGTCTGGAAGGCACGGAGGTCGTTGCGGCGGCCGACGTCCGCCGCGTGAAGAAGCTGCTCGCCAGCTGAGCCGGCTCTCCTCGAGCTACCGCTTACCACCGACCCCCGGGCGCCCGCGTGCGCCCCTCGATCGAACAAGGAACTGACAAGTGGCACGCGTCAAAAGGGCCGTCAACGCTCAGAAGAAGCGCCGTACCGTTCTGGAGGCCTCCAAGGGCTACCGCGGGCAGCGCTCCCGGCTGTACCGCAAGGCCAAGGAGCAGCAGCTCAAGTCGCTGACCTACGCGTTCCGGGACCGCCGGGCCCGCAAGGGTGACTTCCGCCAGCTGTGGATCACCCGCATCAATGCGGCCGCCCGCGCGAACGACATCACCTACAACCGGTTCATCCAGGGCCTGAAGGCCGCGGGTGTCGAGGTCGATCGCAAGATCCTCGCCGAGCTCGCCGTCTCCGACGCCGAGGCGTTCGCCGGTCTGGTCGCGGTCGCCAAGGCCGCCCTGCCGGAGGATGTCAACGCTCCGGCCGCCTGAGCCGGGTGACACCGACACATTCGAAACGACCCGCGGCCGCGCTCGCCGAGCGCAACCCGCGGGTCGTTCCGTGCTGTCCGGCGATCGGCGGCCATGAGCGCTGAGGCCATCGACTGGCGCAATCCGCGGGTCGTCGCCGCGGTCAAACTCCATCGCGCGCCGCAGCGCCGCAGGACCGGGCTGTTCCTCGCGGAGGGTGCGAACTCGGTCGAGGCCGCCCTCGACACCGAGCGCGTGGTCGAGCTGTTCTACTCGCTCCGCGCCGCCGAACGTGAGCACGCCCTGGTGGCGAGTGCCGTGGCCCTCGGCGTGCGCACCACGCTGGTCGCCGAGCGCGCCGCCGAACAGCTGGGGGAGACCGTCACCCCGCCCGGCCTGGTCGCCGTCTGCCGCACCGTGGACGTTCCGCTGCCGCGGGTGCTGGCGGCGCGGCCCCGGATGCTCGCGGTCCCGGTCGAGATGTCCGATCCGGGTAACGCCGGAACGCTGATCCGGGTGGCGGATGCCGTCGGCGCGGATGCGGTTGTGCTGGCCGGTGATTCGGTCGATCCGCACAACGGCAAATGCGTACGTGCTTGTGCCGGAAGCCTTTTCCACGTCCCGGTGGCCCGGGAGCGTGATGTCGACGCGGTGCTGGCGGCCTTGCGGTCGGCCGGCGTGACGGTGCTGGCCACCACCGCCCGCGGCGAGGTCGACCTCGACGCCGCGGACGAGATCCTCACCGGGCCGGTGGCGTGGCTGTTCGGCAACGAGGCGCACGGCCTCGATCCCGGGATCGCGCGGCGGGCCGACCATCGGGTGCGGATACCCATCCACGGCCGGGCCGAGAGCCTGAATCTCGCTGCGGCAGCGGCCATCTGCCTCTACGCGGGTGCGCGCGTACAGCACCGCGGCTAGCCGCGCTCACTCGTCGACGAGACCCTCGAGCAGTTCCGCCGACCAGTCGCAGGCCAGCGCGTCGGGCCCGAGCACCTGCATCGCGGCCAGTACGGTCAGCAGCATGCCCTTGGCCATGAAGTCGCGGCCCTGTTCGGCCGAGGCCCCGGTGAGTTCGCGCACCAGACGGTAGATGCGGCCGAAGCGCTCCCGGGTCCGGTTGCCGATGATCGGGTCACCGCTCGCGGCGAAGCCGTGCAGCATCAGCATCAGGAGTTCGCGCTCGGTCAGGAACACGTCGAAGGCGGCGCCCAGCGACTCCATGCGCTCCTCCGGGCTCGCGCCGGGGCCGAGTTCGTCGGCGGCGGCCCGGAAGATCTCCTCGATGCGGTCGCAGGCGCGTTGCACGCTCTCGACGAACAGTTGCTGCTTACTGCCGAACAGCCGGATCACATACGGCTGGGAGACGCCCGCCAGGCGCGCGATCTCATCGGTTTTCGTTGCGGCATAACCGGATTCGGCGAAGGCGGCAACGGCTGCCGTGAGCACCTGTTCGCTTCGTTCGCCGGCGGTCAGACGGGTGCGCGGCGCTGCCATCTCGTCGTCCTCCTTCTCGGTGCCGGGCGCTCTCGTGCCCCGGTTCGATCCTGCCATCGGCGGCGATCGGCCGATCGGCCCGTCCTCGTGGCGGGTGCCGAACCAGCACCTGTTGACATGTTATCAGTCAATGCATACTCTGACTCGCATCAAGTTATCAGTGGATAACAACAAAGGATTCCGGTCATGACCACAGCCCTCGCCTCCGGGTCGTCAGCTTCCGCCGCGCGCCCCCGCGCGCCCCGATCTCTCGCCGCCGTACTCCTCGCCGTCGGCATCCCGATGTTCATGGTCACGCTCGACAATCTGGTCGTGACGAACGCGCTGCCCGTGATCAAGCGGGAGCTCGGCGCCTCGCTGGCCGATCTGCAGTGGTTCGTCAACGCCTACACACTGTCGTTCGCCTCGCTGCTGCTCACCGCCTCCGCGCTGGGGGATCGGATCGGCCGTAAGCGGATGTTCCTGATCGGCATCGCCGTGTTCACCGCCGCCTCCGCCGCGTGCGCGCTGGCCACCGAGCCGTGGATGCTGATCACCGCGCGAGCGGTGCAGGGCTTCGGCGGCGCCGCGGTCATGCCGCTGTCGCTGACCCTGCTCTCGGCGGCGGTTCCGGAGAAGATGCGCAGTGCGGCCATCGGTATCTGGGGTGGCCTGTCCGGACTCGGCGTCGCGCTCGGCCCGGTCATCGGCGGCGCCGTCGTCAACGGCCTGAACTGGCAGTGGATCTTCTGGCTGAACGTGCCCATCGGCATCCTGGCGCTGCCCTTCGTGGCCCGCGTGCTCTCCGAATCCCACGGCGGCACAGGACGTTTCGACCTGCCCGGCCTGGTGCTCGGCTCGACCGGCATACTCGCGGTGGTCTGGGGCATCGTCCACGGCGCCGACGACGGCTGGACCGCCGGCCGCGTCCTGGTCGCGCTGATCGCCGGCGCGGTCCTGCTGGCCGGCCTGATCGCGTGGGAACTGCGCACCCCGTATCCGCTGCTGCCGCTGCGGCTGTTCCGGTCCCGTGCCTTCGGCATCGCCAACATCACCACGTTCACCTTCGGCATCGGCGTCTTCGGCTCGATCTTCCTGCTGGCCCAGTACTTCCAGGTGGTGCAGCATCTGGATCCGCTGCAGTCGGGAATCCGCACGCTGCCGTGGACGCTGGCGCCGATGGTCGTGGCCCCGATCGCCGGCCTGGTGGTGGACCGCGTCGGCGCCCGCACCCTGATCGTCGCCGGGCAGGCGCTGCAAGCGGTGGCGCTGGGCTGGATCGCCGCGGTGGTGAGCGTGCACACCACCTTCGGCGCCTTCGTCGGGCCGTTCGTCCTCGCGGGGATCGGCATGGGCCTGACCTTCGCCCCCGGCGCCACGGTCATCATGTCCAGCGCCGCGCCGCAGGACCAGGCCGTCGCCTCCGGGACCAGCAACACCCTGCGCGAGGTCGGCGTCGCCCTCGGTATCGCGGTGCTGGCCTCGGTGTTCGCCTCGTACGGTTCGTACCTGGGTGGTGAACAGTACGTCGACGGGCTGGTGCCCGCGGTGACGGTCGGCGCGGTGATCGTCGCGGTCGGCGCGGTGCTGGCGCTGCTGCTGCCGCGGCGGATCGTCGCGGCGCAGTAGAAAGTCCTGCCAGTACGCCCCGTCCGGCCGAATGCCGGGCGGGGCGTACGCTGTTCCGGGCTCGTGCGCGCACGAGCCCGACCGCTCGCGTGGCATGCGGAGATCCCGACGGCGCACCCCTGCCGGATCCGGTGGCGAAAGCCGGATGAGGCGGCCTGATTGGATTGTCTACGATGCGACCGGCAAGAATGAGGCAGACAACCAGCCGGACGGGTACCAGCCAGGGAGACGAACCATCGTGGCCGACGACAACGCATCAGCGGATCCGACAGCGGCGCTGACCGAGGAGGCGCTCGCCGCCGCTGCCGACGCGGCGCAGCAGGCGTTCGCCGCGGCGGCCGATCTGGATGCGCTCGCGGCCGCCAAGACCGAGTACATGGGTGGTAAGTCGCCGATCGCGCTGGCCCAGCGCTCCCTGGGCACGCTGCCCAAGGAGGAGAAGGCCGACGCGGGCAAGCGGGTCAACGTGGCCCGCGGCCGGGTGACCGACGCCTACGAGGCGCGCCGCGCCGAGCTCGAGGCCGCACGCGACGCCGCGGTGCTGGTCTCCGAGACCATCGACGTCACCCTCCCCGCCGGCCGGGCCGCCACCGGCGCCCGCCACCCGATCACCGTGCTGTCCGAGCGCATCGCCGACGTGTTCGTCGGGATGGGCTGGGAGGTCGCCGAGGGTCCCGAGGTCGAGACCGAGCACTTCAACTTCGACGCGCTCAACTTCCTGCCGGATCATCCCGCGCGGACCATGCAGGACACCTTCCACATCGCGCCCGAGGGCTCGCGGCAGGTGCTGCGCACCCACACCTCCCCGGTGCAGGTGCGGTCCATGCTGGAGCGGGAGCTGCCCATCTACGTGGTCTGCCCCGGCCGCACCTTCCGCACCGACGAGCTCGACGCCACCCACACCCCGGTGTTCTCGCAGGTCGAGGGCCTGGCCATCGACCGGGGCCTGACCATGGGCCACCTGCGCGGCACGCTGGACGCCTTCGCCCGCGCGCTGTTCGGACCCGATACCCGAACTCGCATGCGCCCCAGCTTCTTCCCGTTCACCGAGCCCTCCGCCGAGGTCGACGTCTGGTTCCCGGACAAGAAGGGCGGCGCCGGCTGGGTCGAGTGGGGCGGCTGCGGCATGGTCAACCCGCGCGTGCTCATCGCCAGCGGTATCGACCCCGACGTGTACACCGGTTTCGCGTTCGGTATGGGCATGGAACGCACCCTGCAGTTCCGCAACGGCCTGACCGATATGCGCGACATCGTCGAGGGCGACGTGCGATTCACGCTGCCGTTCGGCGTCCAGTCCTGAACCAACCTGCCCGATTCGAAGGAAAGCGGAACGTCACGTGCGAGTAGCGCAGTCCTGGCTGACGGAGATCCTGCAGCGCGCCACCCCCGAGTGGTCGGTGACCCCGGACGAACTGGACGCCGGTTTCGTCCGGGTGGGCCTCGAGGTCGAGGAGATCGAGTCCCTGCAGCGCATCACCGGTGACCTGCCGCATCCGCTGGTGGTCGGCCGGGTCGCCGAGATCACCGAGCTCACCGAGTTCAAGAAGCCGATCCGATTCTGCCGGGTGGACATCGGGATTCCCGACCACCTCCAGGAAATCGTCTGTGGCGCACGGAATTTCGCGGTCGAGGATCTGGTCGTGGTGGTGCTGCCGGGCGGTGTGCTGCCGGGCGGATTCGCGATCAGCTCGCGCACGACCTACGGACACGTTTCCAACGGGATGATCTGCTCGGTCGCCGAACTCGGGATCGGCAAGGACCACTCCGGCATCCTGGTGCTCGAGCCCGGCACCGCGCTGCCCGGCGCCGACGCCAACATCCTGCTCGGCCTGGACGACACGATCGTGGAACTCGCCATCACGCCCGATCGCGGCTACGCGTTCTCCGCCCGTGGCCTCGCGCGCGAGCTGGCCTGCGGTTTCGACCTCGAATTCGTCGATCCCGCGACGCGCACGCTGCCCGATTCGGCGATCGAGGCGTGGCCCGTGCGGCTGGAACCGGATTCGCTGTGCACCCGATTCGCGGCGCGGCGGGTCACCGGCATCGATCCGGCCGCGGTCAGCCCGTGGTGGTTGCAGCGGCGGCTGCTGCTGTCCGGCGTGCGGCCGATCTCCCCGGCCGTCGACGTCACCAACTACGTCATGCTCGAACTGGGCCAGCCGCTGCACGCCTTCGACGCCGCGAAGGTGCGCGGCACGTTGGTGGTGCGCCGCGCCCACACCGGCGAGACCCTGCGCACCCTCGACGACGCGGAACGCACCCTGCACGCCGAGGACGTGGTGATCGCCGACGACAGCGGCGTGGTCTCGCTGGCCGGTGTCATGGGCGGCGCGAGCACCGAGGTGGGCGAGGCGTCCACCGACATCCTGCTCGAGGCCGCGACCTGGAATCCGGTCGCGGTGGCGCGCACCACGCGCCGGCACAAGCTCTCCTCGGAGGCCTCGCGCCGGTTCGAGCGGATCGTGGATCCCGAGGTCAACATCGCGGCCCTGGATCGCGCCGCCGACCTGCTCGCCCGGATCGCGGGCGGGACGGTCGAGCCGGTGCTCACCGATGTGCGGGTGCCGACTCCCGCCGCGCAGCCGATCCGCATCGATATCGATCTCGCCGACCGCATCGCCGGCGTGACCTACGCGACCGGTACCTCCGCGCGTCGCCTCACCCAGATCGGCTGCACGGTCGAGGTCGGCGTCGACGAGACCTCCGGACATGCCCAGCTGGTGGTCACCCCGCCGAGCTGGCGGCCGGATCTGACCCAGCCCGCCGATCTGGTCGAGGAGGTGCTGCGGCTGGAGGGCCTGGAACAGATCCCGTCGGTGCTGCCGACCGCGCCCGCGGGCCGCGGCCTCACCGCCGGTCAGCGCCGCCGCCGCGCGGTCAGCCGGGCGCTGGCATTCGCCGGTGCCGTCGAGGTGCCGTCGCCGGTGTTCATGCAGGAGGGCGTGTTCGACACCTGGGGTCTGGACGCCGACGACCCGCGCCGCGACACCCTGCGCGTGCTCAACCCGCTCGATGCCGAGAAGGCCGAGCTGTCGAGCACCCTGCTGCCCGGCCTGTTCGAGATCGCCGTGCGCAACCTCTCGCGCGGCGAGCGCGATCTCGCCCTCTACGCGATCGGCCAGGTGGTCCTCGCCACGGCCGGTACCGCGCCGGTCCCGCCGCTGCCGGTGGATCGGCGACCGACCGACGCGCAGATCACCACCCTGCTGAACTCGCTGCCGGAACAGCCGGTGCACGTGGCCGCGGTCCTCACCGGCCGCCGTGATCCGCGCGGACCGTGGGGTAAGGGCCGGGTCGCCGAGGCGGCCGACGCCTTCGCGCTCGCGGACGCGGTCGCCGCCGCGGCCGGGGTGGACCTCGAGCGCCGCGCCGCCGCGCGGCTGCCGTTCCATCCGGGCCGCTGCGCCGAACTGGTCGTGTCGGGCACGGTGGTCGGGTACGCCGGTGAGCTGCATCCGGCCGTCCTGGAACGGTCGGGTCTCCCGGCGCGCACCTGCGCGCTGGAACTGGACCTGGACGCGTTGCCGCTGCGTGAATCCCGTCCGGCCCCGGTGATCTCCGCATTCCCGGCGGTCCTGCAGGACGTGTCGGTGAGCGTCGAGAAGGCCGTGCCCGCGGCCGCGGTCGAGACGGCCCTGCGCTCCGGCGCCGGCGATCTGCTCGAGCACATCACGCTGTTCGACGTGTACGAGGGCGAACAGGCCGGTGCGGGCCGCAAATCCCTCACCTACGCGCTGCGGTTCCGGGCCACGGACCGCACCCTCACCGAGGACGAGGCGAGCGCGGCGCGCGATGCGGCGGTCGAGGCCGCCACCACCGCGGTCGGTGCGTTGCTGCGCAGCTGAGGGGTGCGCCGGTTGCTCTTGCCGAGCGGCCGGCACACCGCAGGATACGGCTGCGGCGGCCGGGCTGCCGGTGGACGCCGGGCTTGCCCGGTGGACGAAAACCGCCGCCGAGCGTGTGCTCGGCGGCGGGGGAGAGAAGACCGACGCCCCACAACCGCCTCTCGGCGAGTGGTCGCTCGTAGCGACGAAGGGTGCGGCCCGGGGGTGTTCGGGCGCCGGCAGTCATGGTCAACGGGACTTGCGCGGGATCTATTCCGCGGCCCGCCTTGTGATGCGGGTCACCATCATTCGCGTGTGGTTCAGCTCAGCCGGTGTTCCTCGACCGGGGTGCTGAGGCCGGTGCCGTTCAGATCCAGGTACAGCAGCCGTTCGGTGACGGACAGGGCGGCCGTGTTGCGCCGGTCCAGCACGGCGACCGCGGCATCGACGAAGGCCCGGTCCACGCTGTACAGCGGAATGTCCGCGGCGCGGTGGATCCGCTTCCCCGCCAGCGCGGCGAGCACCTTGGCCGGATCGCGGTGGGTGTAGATCGCGATCTCGTCGGCCAGTTTGCTGCCCCGGTGCACCCGTTCCGCATCGGGCGCGCCGACCTCGATCCATCCGGTGAGCCGACCGGTCAGATCCCGCACCAGCACCGCGGGCTCGTCGGCCGAGGACACGCCGCCGTCGCTGAATCCGATGCCCTCCCGGTATTCCAGGCAGTACGCCAGCAGCCGCGTGACCATGAACTCCGCGCTCTCCGAGGGATGCCGCGCGACCCGGAGGTCCAGCTCCTCGTAGACGCCCCGGTCGACGTCGGCGAGCTGGACGGAGAAGTTGTACACGGTTGCGCTGAAGGCCACAGGAGTAGGACCCTAGCGACCGGACCGGCCGGTGACCCGCTCGGGTGGTCGCGCCGGAGTTCCACTCGCCGTGCGGGTCGCGCTGCCCTGCCGGACGCGGTGCGGGGATCTCGGCGACGACAGCACCGTGCGCGGACTCGGGGACGAGCGATGTTGCCCGGATCCGAGGCGGCCGATGTGGCAGGGTGTGGGCATGCGAGTGGCAGTGGTGGCGGGACCTGATCCGGGACATGCGTTCCCGGCGATCGCGTTGTGTCTGCGACTGCGGACGGCGGGCGACGAGCCGGTGCTGTTCACGGGACCGCGGTGGTTCGAGGCGGCCGAGGGTGCGGGGATCGAGGTGCGGCGGCTGAAGGGCCTGGCGCCGCGCGCCGGGGACGACGACGCCGACGCCGGACTGCGGATCCACGACCGCGCCGCGCACATCTCCACCGAGATCCTGCCGGACCTGCGCGAGTGGGGACCGGACCTGGTGGTGTCGGATGTGCTCACCGTCGGCGGCGGGATGGCGGCCGAACGGCTGGGTGTGGCGTGGGTGGAACTTTCGCCGCATCCGTTGTATCTGCCGTCGAAAGGGTTGCCGCCCATCGGAAGTGGTCTCGCTCCCGGGGTCGGCTGGCGCGGCCGGGCACGGGATGCGTTCCTGCGCAGGATGACCGCTCGTGCGATCGCGCTCGGCGATCGGCAGCGTGCCGCCGCCCGCGTGAGTGTCGGTCTGCCCGAGGAAGATCCGGGCCCCGCCGCGCGCTTGATCGCCACCCTGCCCGCGCTGGAGATGCCGCGCCCCGACTGGCCCGCCGAGGCGCGGCTGATCGGCCCGCTGCTGTTCGAGCCGACCGAGGCCGTTCTGCCACTGCCACCGGGTGATGAACCGCTGGTCATGGTCGCTCCGTCGACCGCCGCGACCGGTGTGGCGAGTATGGCCGAGACGGTCCTGACCGCCCTGGACGGCGCCGGTGTGCGGGTGGTGGTGTCGATGCTGGACACGCCGCCGGCCACGATTCCGCCCTGGGCCACAGCCGGTTTGGGCCGGCAGGACGAATTGCTGCGGCACGCCGATGTGGTCGTCGGTGGCGGCGGGCACGGGCTGCTGGCGAAGACGCTGTCCGCCGGGGTGCCGATCGTCACGGTTCCCGGTGGTGGCGATCAATGGGAGCTCGCGAATCGTGCTGCCCGCCAAGGGGGTTCGATTCTGGTTCGGCCGTTCGACGGCGCCGCGGTCCGAGATGCGGTGCAGCGCATCCTCGGCGATCCGGCCTACCGCCGTGCGGCCGTGGCCGCCGCGGCTACCGCTGCGGAGGTGGACGATCCGGTCGAGCTGTGCCACCGGGCGGTCGAAACGGTCCGCGCGCGTTAGGTTCCGGCGTTCCGGCGTCGCCGCATCGGGACGTCGTCCGTGGCGCCGTGCGGAGCGCGCCGGGTGGATCGGTGCCGAATATGTTTGCGGGGCAAGGTCATCGGGCCAGGAAGTGCCACCCCAGCACGGCCCACACCGCTACGGCGGTCACGCGCAGGACGCGGGTACCGGTGAGGAAGCCGATCACTTCGGCGAGTGAGGCCACCGTCGCGCGGTGCCGCCGGGAGAGGACGGCCGCGGCGAGCGCCACGATCGCCACGGTGGCGAACCCCGTGATGGCGAGCTGCCGATCATTCACCTCGGCGCCACCTCGGGGCGCGGCGAGCGTCGTGGCGGCTGATCCGGGCCGAATGCTGCTGCACCGCACGGAAATCGCGGGGGCGCGTCAGCATCCAGCCGATGACGAGCCAGGCGAACCAGCCGGCGAACCGGAGGGGGCCGTGGTCGAGATAGGGGCCGAGCAGCGTCGACATGGTCGGATGGGCCGGGTCCGGCACCGACCAGCGTGGCTGATGTGCCCAGGCGAACATCTCCCAGGCCAGCAGGGCGACCGCCAGCGTGGTCCAGAGCGCGAGGCCGCGATATATCCGGCCGTCCGGGCGCATCCGGCGATCGGGTGCGCGTACCGCACGAACCAGCGCCGCGAGGGTGAACCCGGCGACCAATACGGTTGCGGCCCGGTCGAACGGGTGCGTGATCGCTCCCACGCCCGACCCGGCGGCCGCGATCGCGAGGGGGCCGAGCGCGCGTCCACCCCGGGGAGGCACGGTGACCGGCTCAGAGGTCATGCGGGCAGGATAGGGCGTCGGCCGCTGCGAGCCGGTGATCGAACGCGGGTGTCGAGTGTCGTGCCGGGGCCCGCATGCGCGCGGTCCCGGCGGCGCGGATCAGGGCTTCTTGGCCTGGTGCCGGGCGGCCTTGACCCGGTTGCCGCAGGTGGCCATGGAGTGCCAGCGGCGGGTGCCGTTCTTCGAGGTGTCGTGGAAGAACAGGATGCAGCGGGGATGATCGCACTGCTTGATGCGGTGCGGGGCGTCGGCGAGCAGTTGCAGCAGATTGTCGGCGGCCAGCCAGCCGGGTAGCCACTCCGTAGCGGGGATCTCGGGAATGTCGGCGGGTCCGGCGGGGGTGAGGGTGCGGCGGATGCGGCCGTGGGCGAGCACGTCGTTCAGGTCGGCGACGTCCGTGGATCCGGTGCGGACGGCCGTCAGGATCGCCTCACGGGTGCGACGCAGCGCGTGCAGTGTGGGCTCGTCGGCACGGCAGCGGAGTTCGTTGGTGGTCAGCCAGCAGGCGAGTCCGGGCACATCGGACAACAGGTCCCGTGGGCCGTCGCCGGTCATCCATCGAGTGTTCAGCAGGTCCAGCGCGAGTGGTTCGCCGAGGTGCGGGCGGGGATCGAGCACGCCTGCGGTCAGCCGGCGGCGGAGGTGGGCAGGTCCATGCGCGCCATACTAACCGGTGTCGTCGATTCACCGGTTGGAGTCGGGTGATGCTCGCCGCCGCCGGCCCGGCGATCGGTCCGATTCGGGGTTCGAGGTCGCGGCGAGTAACCTGGCGCGGTGCGCTTGACCGAATTCAACGAGTTGTTGCACACCGAGTTCGGCGTGGCCCGGGGCGACGCCCTGCTCGCCGATCACACGCTCCTGTCCATGAACGGCCGTACCGGCGCTCAGGCCATCGAGGCGGGTGCCGACCCGCGCGATGTCTGGCGCGCCCTCTGCGCCGAGTTCGACGTGCCTCGCTCCCGCTGGTAATCGGCGGCGGTCCCGCGCGGGAGCGGCGCGCGCGGTACACCCACACCGGCAGCAATATGTTGTGGGCCGCTGCCGTCCGGCTGCTGCCCGAGGAGAACATCATCGCCGTCGCCGCGATCGACCGTGGCGATCCGGACCTGCAGGACCTCCCGCAGCGGATCGCCCTCGGCCTGGCGGAGGCCTACGCGGCCGGTCGACCGGGTGCGGAATTCCCGCCCGGCGCGGGCTCACCCGGCGGATTTCCCGGTGGCGGCCCGAACCGGTGCCGGTACTGGGACGGCCCGAGACCCGTGTGGCGGCGCAACACGGTGCGCAGATGGGCGGCGGTCCCCAGCCCGGTGCGCCGCGCGATCACCTCGAACCGCTCCTCGCCCTGCTCGATCAGCCTGCAGGCCAACGTGACCCGTTCGCCGAGCAGCCATGCCAGCGGGGTGGTGCCGAGTTCGGCGCGGAAGCGGCGGTGCAGGGTGGCCGGGCTGACGGCGGCGCGGGCCGCGAGATCCGCGACCGTCAACGGAATGTCGAGTCGTTGCTGTGCCCAGGCGAGTACCGGGGCCAGCGATCGATCCGGGATGCGCGGGACGGGCCGCTCGACGAACTGCTTCTGACCGCCGTCACGATGTGCGGCGAAGACCAGGCGGCGGCTCACGGCATTGGCGACCTCCGCGCCGTGGTCGCAGCGGACGATGTGCAGGCCGAGGTCGAGGGCGGCGGAACTACCTGCGGCGGTGAGGATGTCGCCGTCGTCGACGAAGAGGACATCCGGCTCCAGCCGCACCGTGGGAAATCGGGCACGGAACCGATCCGCCCACATCCAGTGCGTCGCCGCCCGCCGCCCGTCCAGTATCCCGGCTTCGGCGAGAGTGAAAGCGCCACTACAGAATCCGACCAGCCGTGCGCCGCGGGCATGAGCGCGGCGAATCGCGGCCAGCACGGCGGGCCGGCGCGGCACCTGCACATCCGGACGGTTGGGGACGATGAGGACATCGGCATCCTCGGCGGCCTCGAGGCCCGCGACGCCGGTGAGCGTGAAGAAACCGTCGCGCATCGCCGTCTCGGGCTCCGGTGCGCAGAGCCGGAATTCGTACAGCTCACGCCCGAGTTCCGGCCGGCGGAGCCCGAAGACCTCGGTGGCACAACCCAGTTCGAACGGATTCGAATTCTCGTCCACGATCACCACGACCCGCGGCGGCCGGGCATGCGAGAAATCATGCGGCATATGCGATTCCTAGCACTCACCGCCGATACGGACAACCGGCCAGGATGCTCCCATGAGCACCGAACCGATCACCCTCACCACCGCACTGGCCTCCTTCGACGCCCTGTGGAGCCCGCGCATCGTCACCCACGTGAACGACTACGACGTGCGGATCGCCAAGCTCAAGGGCGAATTCGTCTGGCACGCCCACGAACACACCGACGAGTTCTTCCTGGTCCTCGACGGGCACCTGGACATCGGCCTGCGCGAACCGGCGGGGGAGCGCACCGTGCACCTGCCGACCGGCACGGTGTTCACGGTGCCGCGCGGCACCGAGCACAAACCGTCCGCCCCGGCCGGCGCGTCGATCCTGATATTCGAACCCACCGGCACCTCCACCGTCGGCGACCGCCACGAGGAGGTTCCCGATCACATCGACGTGACGACCGGGCACGCACTGGGACAGTGACGCGGTCCGGACCGGGTTCGCGTAGCGGCAGTGTCGCGCGCGCCGCTAGGCTGACGGTGACGTCCACGGGTGCCGAGTCCCGGCGACTCGGCTTGCCCGCCTTGGTATTTCACCGGCGGAGGGGAAGCGATGATCACGATCAGAGCGGCGTACCTGGAAGCGGCGGGGTCGGCGGTGACGCTGCTGAGTGATCCCGCGGTCGCCGCGGCGTGGGAGCGGCCGAGCGTACTGCCGGAATTCGGTGTGCACGGGCTGACCGGTCACCTGGGCTCCCAGGTCCTCCACGTATCCCGTGCGCTCGCAGCCGAGGTTCCGGACGAGAAACCCCTCTCGGTTCCCGAATACTTCGCCGCCGCAGCCGCATTCCACACCGATCTGGACGCGGAGAGCAATGTGCGGATCCGGCACGGCAGCGAGGCCGCCGCCTCGGGCGGCGTCGCAGCGCTGGTGAGCCAGGTCGACATGGCGCTGGCGGGTCAGCAGGTCGCACTGGCCGCCGAACCGATGAGCCGGGTCGTCCGAACCGCCACCGGCATGTCGATGCTGCTCGACGACTACCTGCTGACCCGGATCATGGAGATCGCGGTGCACTCGGATGATCTGGCGCTCAGCGCCGAGATCCCGACCCCACTGCTGCCGCCGGCGGTCTTCGAGCCGGTGCTCGACCTGTTGTCGCGGCTGGCAGTTGTCCGCCACGGGCAGGTCGCCGTGCTGCGCGCGCTGAGCCGGGCTGAGCGCGCTCCGGACACCATCGCGGGCATCTGATTTCACGGGGAACCGCTACCGCCACGGTCCGGCAGGCGATCCGCCGCTGGGACGATGCGACGTCGAGCATGAGCCGTTCAGTCCGGACGGTGTCGATCTCGGCGTTCGAACTCCGGCTCCTCGACCGTCGGCGATCGGCTCGCGCGGCAGGGCCGCCTGACTCCGCGCCGCATGGCCGACTGGGGTCGAGCTCGGGTGCGTAGGCGCGTCGGCGCTGGTCGGGCCAGGTGCGTCGATGCCAGGTCCGCTTTCCGCCAGCATCTGGTCCGGCCGCTAAGCACAGTGGGGATATGCATCGGAACATCGATCTGAAGGTCCTCTACTTCGGCACACCGGTGGTGTTGATCAGCACCGGAAATCCGGACGGCACAGCGAATCTCGCACCGATGTCCTCGGCGTGGTGGCTCGGCAATCAGTGCATGCTCGGCATGAACACGGCCTCGCGGACTACGCAGAATCTGTTGCGCGAAGGCGAATGTGTGCTGAATCTGCCTTCCGCTGAGCTGGTGGGTGCGGTCGATCGGCTGGCGTTGCTGACCGGTACGCCGGAGCTGTCACAACACAAGATCGACAAGGGATATCGGTACGAGCCGGACAAGTTCGGCGCGGCGGGGTTCACCGCACTGGCTGCGGATCTGGTTTCCGCTCCGCTGGTTGCCGAGTGCCCGATTCAGCTCGAATGCGAATTGGTATCTGCCGTACGGTTCGACCGCGCCGATCTTGCCACCGCATTCACCGTGCGGGTGGTGCGTGCGCATGTGGACGAACAGCTGATCGTCCCCGGCACTCAGCACATCGACCCGCAGCGGTGGGATCCGCTGATCATGAAGTTCTGCGAATTCTTCGGCAACGGCAGCCAGGTCCATCCGTCACGACTGGCTACGGCGTGGGAGATCCCGCAGACGGTTCCGGCACGTCCGGCGTGATCATGACGCATATTGTGGCCGGGACACGCGCTCGGCCACGGATGTCACTCGTAACTCCATCCGCAATGGCGGCAACTCATCACGCCGGCCGGGATCGCTCTACCGCAGGAGAGACATTCGATATCTTCTTCCGGAGTGTCGTCGGTGTCGTCCTCGTCGACAGGCTCGAGCCGGGCGAACCATTCCAGATGACCGCACGACGAGCATTGCAGCACCCGTGCGGATCTGTTCGGCCACTCCAGATCGAGATAGGCGAGGCCGCGGGTGGTGATGAGCCCCTTACGCTCCAGGAACTCCCGGCTGTCACAGTGGGAACACCGGACCTCGACTCCGGCTATCGACACTCGTTGTGGCGCGCCCATACATCCCTCCCGAGCTCGACTGCGCAACGCCAGCGGATCGTATCAATCGGCGACGCACGCAATCATCCGGCGGCGCTTACCGATTCGTCGTGGTTCGGGTGCGCGCGCTCCCTCGGCCGTGGCGTACCCGGACTATTCCGGTGTGTGGCAGACGGCTTCGACATTGTTGCCGTCGGGATCGCGGACGAAGGCGCCGTAATACGTCGGGTGGTACTCCGGCCAGAGGCGCGGTTCGTGCAGAACCTCGGCACCGGCGGCGACGGCGGCCTCGTGGAAGGCGCGCACCGCCGCACGGTCGGGGGCGGCGAAGGCGATGTGCGATTCGCGGAAATCCGCGCCAGTGCTCGGCCCGAGCCAGAACTCGGGCCGAGGGCTGTCGCCGTACCCGATGACCGGGCCGAATTCCATCCGCCGGGAGCCGCCCAGGGCAGCCAGTACGGTGTCGTAGAACTTCGCACTCGCGGCGACGTCGGCACATTGGATGGCCAGGTGATCCAGCATCGGAAGCTCCTGCTCGGTCAATCGGTGGAGTGGTCGCCGGGATTCTCGCCCCGGCGATTCAGTTCGTCGAACACCACGGAATACGCGGTGCCGGAAGAGATGCCGCGCCGGGCGAGCAGGCCGACCAATTGTGCGACGGCCTTGTCCCGTCGCAGGTCGGCGGACATCGTCCGGATCTTCTTGCGTACCAGCTCGACGGCACGTTCGCGCTCCTCGTCACCGGCGGCATCCGAATTCTCGTCGTCTTCTTCGGCAGAGGCGGATCGGCTGATTGTTCTGTCGCGCTGGGCTTCCGGCCGACGCAGCGACGGTCGAGACGCCGATGGGTGCTCACTGCCGGTGTGCACGCCCTCGGTGTCCTGCTCGGTACGAGCTTGCTGCAGTTCGGCTTTCACGAGCGAATACGCGGCGGACTGGTTGTAGCCCCGCCGGGCCAGCATGCCGACCAACCGGCGCACGACAGTATCGTTCGGCAGATCCGGCGAGAGCGTCCGCAATTTGCGTTGCACCAGTTCGACAGCAGCGTCGTCGCTGATCTTCTCCACCCGGCCGGAGCTTTTGCGTCCCGGTGGACCGGCATCGAGACCGGTATCGGCATCGGCATCGGCCATAGCCTCAGTGCCAGTGCCAGTGCCAGTGCCAGTGCCAGTGCCAGTGCGACCGCTGGTCTCGGTCTCGCCGAAATGCCGTGCAACAGCGGGCAATTCGATGGTGACGGCAGCGTATGCGGTGGACTGGTTGTAGCCGCGCCGCATCAACATCGAGACGAGTCGGCGGATGGTCTTGTCGCGGTCCAGAGAATCCGGCTGGGTACGCAGTTTGACGCGGACGAGGTCGATCGCACGGTCGTATTCGTCGTCGGCGGTGATGGCCGTCAACGCGGCCTCTGCGTCCGTATCGGCCACTCCCTTGCGGCGCAGTTCCTGCACGAGAGCTTTCTTCCCGATACCGGAATAGGTGTGCCGGGAATGGACCCACTGTTCGGCGAACGCGGCATCATTGATGAGGCCGACCTCGGCGAGCCGATTCAGAACGCGGTCGGCAACCTCGAGTGTGAATCCCTTGTCCGCCAACTTCTTCGCGAGTTCCGCCCGGCTCCGCGCCCGGTCGGTGAGCAGCCGCAGGCAGACCTCCTTCGCCTGCGCGTCGGTACCGCCACCCGGCTTGCTCTCCCCGGGACCACCCGCGTTACCTCGCCGCCGCCCGCCGCGTCCATCCTTGCCCCGGCGCTTCTCGCCACCGGACCGTCCCATCCGCTCGTCCGACTCGATCCGATCGGTATGCCCCGTCCCAGCAGCATCCGTCGCTCGATCCGACTCGCCCCAGCCACCGTCGTCCGCATACCCGTGTATCTCGTCCGTCCGGCTGGTCCCCTGCGACTGGGTGGCCTCGCTTCGCCGGTGCGTCGGTTCGCCGTGCTGGTCGGCCTCGGGTGATCCAACTGTCTTACTCTGGCGGGTGGCTTCAGATGGCGGCCGGGTCGGGTTGTCCTGCCGGCCGACCTTTCGCGAGCGGACAGTCTCATCGCGCTGATCGGACTTGCTCGACCGGGTCGTTGCACTCGATCGGTTCGGCCGGGCCGCTTCGATCTTTCGAATCGCTTCGTTCAGTCGGGCCAGTTCCGCCTGCTGAACCGTCCCTGGGGACTGCGGCAACTCACTCTGCCGGTCTGCCTTCGGTGGCAGCGTTACCTCGGCCTGTTGAGGAGGCTCAGGCGGTGGAATGGTCTCGGTGTGCGGTGCCATCGATCGATGGGATTCGGCGGGCAACTCGATCTTCGGCTGTCCTGCTGCGTCCGTGTGGTGATTGATCGAGGGATATGTGGTCTGCGGCTGCGGGTCGGTGTCCGGGTGTCGCGCGGTTTCGTTCTGCCCGTCGATATCGAACCGTCGATAGGGCTCGGGTCGCCGATTGTGCTCGGGTGGCCGAGATATGTGGGCTTGTAAGCCGATTCCGGGGTTACGGGCCGGCTCGGCGGACTCGTTCGTCTGCGTCGTCGGGCTCGTTCGAATCGGCTCGGGTGAGAATGGCTCCGGGGGCGGGGTCTGCTCGGACTGTCGGGCCGCCGCGGCCCGGCGAAATGCCTCTACGGACCATGGTTCGGGTTGGTGTGGTGCTTCGGATTGCCATTCGTCGTGTGGGGGAATGGTTTCCGTGGGTGAGGGTGTGAGGGGGCCGTCGTCGGAGCGCCAGATGCCTTGGGGGTGTTCGGGATTCGGGTCTCCGGGGGATTTGCGCCTCGCGCGGTGGGTGGAGCGGATTCGCTTCGGGCGAGGTTGCTCTTCGGCCCCGGTCGAGCGGGCGCCGGCGGATTCCGATTGCTCGATCTGCCGGCGCAGCCGCTCGACCGCGTCGAGACGAGTTGCGTCGGGGCCCTGGAGGGGGGTCGGCCCCGGCGCCTCTCGGTCCGGCATCGGCTAGAAGTCGACGGGCGCCTCCACGCCCGCGTCTGCGGTGACATCCGCACCGATACCGAGCTTCTCCTTGATCTTCTTCTCGACCTCGTCGCGCACGTCGGTGTTCTCCAGCAGGAACTTTCGTGCGTTTTCCTTGCCCTGGCCGAGCTGGTCGCCCTCGTAGGTGTACCAGGAGCCGGACTTCCGGATGAATCCGTGCTCGACACCCATATCGATGATCGAGCCCTCCTTGGAGATGCCGAACCCGTACAGGATGTCGAACTCGGCCTGCTTGAACGGCGGGCTCACCTTGTTCTTGACGACCTTGACCCGGGTGCGGTTGCCGACCGCGTCGGTGCCGTCCTTGAGGGTCTCGATGCGGCGCACGTCCAAGCGCACCGAGGCGTAGAACTTCAGTGCCTTACCGCCGGTGGTGGTCTCGGGCGAGCCGAACATGACGCCGATCTTCTCGCGCAGCTGGTTGATGAAGATGGCGGTGGTGCCCGAATTGTTCAGGGCGCTGGTGATCTTGCGGAGCGCCTGGCTCATGAGGCGGGCCTGGAGGCCGACGTGGCTGTCGCCCATCTCGCCCTCGATCTCGGCGCGGGGGACCAGGGCGGCCACCGAGTCGATGACGATGATGTCGAGCGCGCCGGAACGGATCAGCATGTCGGCGATCTCGAGGGCCTGCTCACCGGTGTCGGGCTGGGAGACCAGCAGGGCGTCGGTGTCGACGCCGAGTTTGGCGGCATAGTCGGGGTCGAGCGCGTGCTCGGCGTCGATGAAGGCCGCGACGCCGCCGTTGGCCTGGGCATTGGCGACCGCGTGCAGGGCGACGGTGGTCTTACCCGAGGATTCCGGACCGTAGATCTCGACGATGCGGCCGCGCGGCAGGCCGCCGATGCCGAGCGCCACATCCAATGCGATGGAGCCGGTGGGGATCACCGAGATGGGCTGGCGCGCCTCCTCGCCGAGGCGCATCACCGCGCCCTTGCCGAAGCTCTTCTCGACCTGGGCGAGCGCCAGTTCGAGGGCCTTGTCGCGGTCGTAGGCCTGTGGTGGCATCGTCTGATCCCCTTTTCGACGGGTGGGTCTGGAGTCTGGTTGCCGCCCACGCTAGCCGGTGGCACCGACAAGTTCTGGCGGCAAGCTTAGACGAACATCTGTTCGAGGCAAGCGACGCGCCTCGCCGACACGTGAATTCGCCGGGCAATCTGCGAGCTACCTGCGACCGGGCGGCGCCGCGGCGGGTGCGATGCGGTCGGTGTGCAGCATGGACTGCGCCTGTTTGAGCACGCGCAGCGCGGGAGTGACCTCCACGCCCACGATTCCGTCCAGCGCGCCGAGCCGCTCGGTGAGATACCGGTACAGATGCGCGGTGTCCCGGCAGACGATGGTGGCCACCACATTCGTCGGTCCGGTGGTGGCCGCCACGTAGGCCGTCTCCGGATAGCCGGCCATCGCCGTGCCGACCGCGTGCAGATCGGCCGGGCGGGTTCGCAGCCACAGATTCGCGCGCACGGCGTAGCCCATGCGCTCGACGGCGAGGTCGACGTCCAGGTACAGCACGCCGGCCGCGGTCAGCTCGGTCATGCGGCGAGCGACTCGCGCAGGGCTCCAACCGGTTTCGTCGGCGAGCCGGGCATACGAGGCGCGCCCGTCCCGGGCCAGCGCGGCCAGCAGGGTCTCGTCGGCCGACAGGTCCACGGTGATGTCGGGGCCGGTGCGGTCGGCCTTCTGCCGTTGACTGGCACCCAGTTCGCGCCGCTGTCGCGCGGACAGCAGCCGGCTGTAGCGCGGCCATTCCTCGTCCAGCGGGAAACGGTGGATGATCTCGTGCGCGATCATCCCCGTCACCTGACTGGCCCGCGGAAGTGTGTTGAGCAGCAACTGATCCCGCTGCTCCAGGGTGCGCGGCCGGCTGACGCAGGTGACCTCGGATCCGGTGGACAGCAACTGCACCCAGGCGACGTCGGGCAGCCGGGTCAGCGCCTCGGCCAGGCGCAGCGCCTTGTCCGGCGTGGACTGCAACCGCAGCATCCAGCTCGGGCTGCCGAGCGGCACCGTGTTGACCAGGCCGGAGATGTGGATCATGCCGCGCCGGCGCAGACCCTGGTAGCGCCGCGCGGCGGTCTGCTCGGAGACGCCGAGCAGTGCGCCGAGGCGTGCGAACGCGATCCGCGGGTCGGTGACCAGGCAGTGCACGATCTGCTTGTCGAGCAGATCCATGGTGGAGGTTTCGTCTTCGTATTCGGAGTCCACGGGAGGAATCACCCACATATCGGCGAACGGCTGGGTGGATATTTCAGCATATCGGAGCCTTGGGTGTCGATATCCATCGACGGCCCGGCCTCGGCCGGTTCCCGATTCCGGAGGTTCCCGTGCGGAAATGGCTCCCCTTGTTCGCGGCGTGCCTCGGCACCCTGATCCTGCTCATCGACATCACCATCGTGAACGTCGCCCTCCCGGCCATCGCCGCCGATCTCGGCACCGGCCTGTCCGGATTGCAGTGGGTGATCGACGGGTACGCGCTCGCCCTGGCGGCGCTGCTGCTGGTGTCCGGGTCGCTGGCCGACCGGCTGGGTGCGAAACCGGTATATCTGGCCGGGCTGGCGCTGTTCGCGGTCGCCTCGCTGGCCTGCGGGATCGCGCAGTCCTCGGCGGTGCTCGTGGCGTCGCGGGTGGTGCAGGGCGTCGGCGGCGCGGCGATGCTGGCGACCACCCTGTCGCTGCTGCATCTGACCTACACCGGGCGTGATCGCGGTATCGCGTTCGGCGCCTGGGGTGCGGTGGCCGGTGCGGCCGCCGGGATCGGGGTGGTCCTCGGCGGCGCGCTGACCGATCTGCTGTCCTGGCGCTGGATCTTCTTCGTGAACCTGCCGATCGCGGCGGTGGCGATCGGGCTGTCGGCCGTGGTGTTCGCGGCCTCGCCGCGGCGTCCGGGGACCGGTGTCGATGTGCCGGGCATGCTGGCGTTCGCGATCGCCGCCACCGCGCTCACCTACGGCATCATCCGCGGGGGTGAGAACGGCTGGACCGATACCCGAGCGCTGCTGACGCTGGGTGCCGGAGCGCTGGCAGCCGTGGCCTTCGTGGTGATCGAAATGCGAAGCGCCGCTGCGATGTTCCCGCTGACGCTGCTGCGCAACCGCGAGTTCACCGCGACGCTGATCGCCGCCGCGGCGTTCAACTTCGCCGCCTTCGCCAGTACCCCGCTGCTGTCGCTGTGGCTGCAACAGCAATTGCGGTTGTCGCCGTTGCAGGCCGGTCTCGCGATGCTGCCGCTGGCGGTGACGGCCTTCCTGGTATCCGCCCTGTACAGCCGGTTCCTGCACGGACTGGCGCCGAAATGGACGATCGGCGGCGGTCTGCTGGTGATCGGCGTCGGTAGCGGTCTGCTCACGCTGATCGGCTCCGGATCCGCTTGGACCGCAATACTTCCCGGCTTCACGGTGATCGGCATCGGGGTCGGGGTCATGGCGCCGTCGCTGGTCTCGGTCGGTATGGCGGCGGTGCCGCCGCAGCAGAGCGGTATCGCCGCGGGCGCGGTCAACACCACGCGTCAGCTCGGGCTGGCGCTGGGTGTCGCGGTGCTGGGCACGGTGTTCCGTGGCAGCGCCGGATCGGGTCATCGAATCCCGTTGCCGCAGTTCGTCTCCGGATTGGACAATGCGGTGGGTGTGGCCGCCGGGGCCGGTATCGTCGCCGCGGTGCTGGTCTTCGCGCTGTTCCATCGCCGCGCGCGGACGCCGGAATCCACCGGCTCGGCGGTGCTGGTGGGATAGGGCTGAACGGTGGGTCCTGTTGCCCGGCAACAGGACCCACCGGCCGAAGCTGTCCGGCGACGCGTGCCCCGCCGGCATTGATGCGGCACAGCCGAAGCGCGAGTGCCGCGGATCAGTGCAGCGGCAACTCCCAGTTCTCGTCCTCCGGCGAGCGCGGGCCGAAGATGCGCCGGTCGGCGGGGGTGATGGCGATGTCGTTGATGCTCGCCTCCCGGCGCGACATCAGGCCCGCCGGGCTGAACTCCCACAGTTCGTTGCCGTAGCTGCGCCACCACTGGCCACCGGCGTCGTGCCATTCGTACTGGAAGCGCACGGCCATCCGGTTCTCGCGGAAGCCCCAGAGCTGTTTGCGCAGCGCGTAATCGAGCTCCCGTTCCCATTTGCGGCGGAGGAATTCGACGATCTCCGCGCGGCCGGTGACGAATTCGTCCCGGTTGCGCCACACCGAATCCTCGGTGTACGCCTGCGCGACGGTCTCCGGATCCCGGGTGTTCCAGGCGTTCTCGGCGGCGCGCACCTTGACGGGTGCGGAGTCCGGATCGAACGGGGGCAGGGGCGGGCGGGTCATGATGTCCTTTCCGAAGGGGAGCGGGCCGGGAGATGGTAGAGCACGAATCGGGTCGATCGCGGGAGGTCGTGCCCGGTCAGCCCGGATTCACCGGGGAGAGTTCGGGGTCGCCCCAGCGCAGCGGGCTCGCGTGTGCGACGGCGACCGCCCCGGTGACGGTGAAGTCGACCGTGCACTGCGCACCCGGCGCGAAAGTGGTTTCTTCCCAGAGGATCTCGGCGGTGCCGGTGAGATGGAGGGCGCCGCCGCCGGCCCAATCGGGTATCAGCAGGCCGCAGTGCGGGTCGGTGGCGATGTTGCCGAGGGTCATGAACATCGAGTTCCCCCGGTAGTCCGGCCAGCGCAGCCGGGTGGGGGAGAGCACCCGGAGGAAGCCGGGGTTGCCGCCGCGGTGGGAGGCGTCGGCGTTGCCGTCCGGATCGACACTGCCGACGAAGAACGAGTCGGCCGCCGAGATGATCTGTCGCGCTGCGGGTTCCAGGACATCGGAGCGGGTCGGTGGGCTCGGCAGGGCGGGCTCGAAGGCGAGGATCCGGCGGCGGGTGATGTACTGCGGGCAGTTGGAGTACACCTGCTCGGTGGTGAGCCGGATACCCTCCTCATCCGGTTCGGCGATGCCGTTGATCCGGACCCGGCGCCGGGTCTGAGGTTGTAGGGCGATCAGGCCGACCCGGCGGCGGGTTCGCAGCAGGTCCGCGAGCGGATCGCCCGGCGCCGGGCGACCGCCGAGGACGATCGTCCGCGCGTCCACCGCCCGCGCGAAGCCCGGCAGGCCGATGATCTGGCCGACCCATACCCGCCCGGCATCGTCGGCCGCGGTGAGTACGACCATGGGCTGCTCGGCGAGGAATGTTGCTGCCGGAGAAGGGATCTCGGACCGGATGCCGTGCCCCACCCGGGACGCGATGTGGGCCTGCCCCATGCGCCGCTGTACGGCGAGCTCGCCGGGGTGGAATGCCATTGCCGGACCTCCTCCGGGCCGCTGTCCGCGAACGCTCCCCGACGCCGGGCCGGGGAGGTGTGCATCCCGAACGTAGCCCGCAGCCGACCCGCCGTCAACCTTTGAAACGATTTCAACGGTTAGTTGCGGGCGGTCGGTGAGCCACTACCGGGCCCTGACCTCTACAAATCCGCCGCGACCGCGCGGCGTCCGGACGGCTCCGGACGCATCATCCGAACCGCCTGCTGCCAGGCCGGACTGCCTGCCGCCGGACCGGGACCGCCCCCCACCCGGACTCGGAATCCACACCGCCGCAAGCGAACACAAAAGACCCCGCCCCGATCACGCGGATCGAAGCGGGGTCTTCAAGCGGATATCCGGTTACGTCGTGGACCGCGTGAGATCCATCCCGGGCGCGGCGCCGGTGACGGCCGTGGCCGCCGGGATCACCGTCGAGCCGCGCCGCCGCGAGCGCAGCCGCCGTTCCAGCACCGTCGCCAGCTTCGACAACGCCCAGTTCAGGATGATCATCACCACCGCGACCACGATCAGCGACGGCACCGTGTTCTGTTGTGCCGCACCGAGTTGCTGCCCTTGCCGGACGACCTCCTGGAAGGTGATCTGGTAGCCGAGCGCGGTGTCCTTGAGCGCCACCACCATCTGCGACACGATCGCCGGCAGCATCGCCGTGATCGCCTGCGGCAGCAGGATCAATCGCATCAACTGACCCTTGCGCATGCCGAGCGCGACCGCCGCCTCGGTCTGCCCCTTGGGCAGTGACCGGATACCCGAACGGACGATCTCGGCCATGACCGAGCCGTTGTAGATCGTGAGCGCGATCACCACCGCGGACAGCGCCAGCTGATCGGGGACGATCAGATTGTTCTGCGCGAAGTAGTTGTACAGGAAGATCATCAGGATCAGCACCGGGATGGCACGGGCGACCTCGACGACGACTCCCGCCACGATCCGCACGGCGAGATGGTCCGACAACCGGGCCAGGCCGAAGATCGTGCCGATGATCAACGCGAACACGATCGACAGCACCGCCGCGGTGATGGTGCCGCGCAGGCCCGGCAGCAGATAGGTCTGCCAGACCTCGCCCTCCAGGAACGGCTTCCACTTCGCCGTGGTCAGCTGGCCGTTGTGCTGGAAGGCGCGCACCACCACCCAGGCGATCGCGATCAGCACCACGGCCACGATCACCGAATAGATGTTGTGCCGCAGTCGCATCCGGGGTCCGGGCGCGTCGAACAGGACGGAGGCGTCGGAACTCATCGCTTCACCTCGTATCGCTTCGCGAGCCAGCCGAACAACAGACCCTGCGGGAGGGTCAGCACCACGAATCCGAAGGCGAAGATCGCGCCGATCACCAGCAACTGCGCCTCGGATTCGTTCATCGTCGCCATCAGGTTGGCGGCCTCGGCCACGCCGATCGCGGAGGCGATGGTGGAATTCTTGGTCAGGGCGATCAGCACGCTGCCCAGCGGCGCGATGACCGACCGGAAGGCCTGCGGCAGCACCACATATCGCAGATTCTGACCGAAGGTCAGGCCCAGCGACCGGCCCGCCTCGGACTGCCCGAGCGGCACCGTGTTGATGCCCGCGCGCAGCGATTCGCAGACGAAAGCGCCGGTGTAGATACTCAATCCGAGCACCGCGAACCGGAAGTTGTTGGTGTCCAGGAACTTCTGGCCGCCACCACCGGCGAGCTTGATGTGCAGGGTGGTGTAGAGACCCAGCGAGCAGAAGACCAGGATCAGGGTCAGCGGCGTATTGCGGAAGATCGTCACGTACGCCGTGCCGAGCCAGCGCGCCACCGGCACCGGTGACACCCGCATCGCGGCGACGACGGTGCCGAGGATCAGGGCTCCGATCGCCGACAACACGCTCAGCTCGATGGTGGTCCAGAAGGCGTGCAGCAACTGGGAGCCATATCTGGAGATCAAGTCGAACACGGCGGCCGTGCCCCTCCGATCGTCATGGGAACGGGAGGGGCAGCGCCGCTGCCCCTCCCGGGCCGAAATCAGTAGCGGTCGACCGCCGGGGCCGGTGCGGTCTGGAAGCCGGTGCTACCGAACTCCTGATCCAGATCCTTCTTCCAGGTGCCGTCCTTGACCATGGCCTCGATCGCGTCGTTGACCTTGTCGCGAGTGGCCTTGTCGCCCTTCTTGAGACCGATGCCGTACTTCTCGGTGGTGAACGGCTTGCCGACCACCTTCAGCGCACCGGTGGACTGCGCGGCGTAGCCGGCGAGGATGATGTCGTCGGTGGTGACCGCGTCGACCGCGCCGGACTTCAGCGCCTCCACGCACAGCGAGTAGGTGTCGTACTCCTGCAGCGCCACATCCTGGGCGTAGTTCTTCTGGATGTTCTGCGCCGGGGTCGAGCCCTTCACCGAGCAGAGCTTCTTACCGCCCTTGAGCGACTCCGGGCCGGTGATGTCGGTGTTGTCCTTGCGGACCAGCAGGCCCTGGCCGGCGATGTAGTACGGGCCCGCGAAATCGACCTTCTCCTTGCGGGAATCGGTGATCGAGTAGCTCGCGATGACCAGATCCACCTGGCCGTTCTGCAGCAGCGTCTCGCGCTGGGCGGACGGCGACTCCTTGAACGTGATGCCGTCCGGCTTCACACCCAGCTTGTCGGCGACGTACTTGGCGACGTCGACGTCGAAACCGGAGAACGAACCGTCCTTGTTGCGCAGGCCGATACCGGGCTGATCGAACTTGATGCCGATGGTGATCTTGCCGTCCGCGGCCTTGTCACCGGCGGACTTGGAACTGCCGCCACCGCAGCCGGCCACGGCCAGGGCGAGAGCGAGGCCGCCGATACCGAAGCGCAGCGCGCGAGTGATCCTCATCTGATGTGTTCCTTTTCTCTCGTGGAGTGTGCGGAGGGACCGCCGCAGGGTTCGTCGTTCACGATCGTCAGTGGCTGAGGATCTTTCCGAGAAAATCCTTCGCCCGATCGGAATTCGGAGCGGTGAAGAAGGTTTCGGGCTCGCTGTCCTCGACGATCTGCCCGTCCGCCATGAACAGCACCCGTTCCCCTGCTCGACGAGCGAAACCCATCTCGTGGGTGACCACGAGCATGGTCATACCCTCCTTCGCGAGTCCGACCATCACCTCGAGCACCTCGTTGACCATTTCCGGGTCCAGCGCCGAGGTGGGCTCATCGAACAGCATCACCTTAGGGTTCATCGCGAGCGCGCGAGCGATCGCAACACGTTGCTGCTGTCCGCCGGACAGCTGCGCCGGATACTTGTCCGCCTGGTTGGCGATGCCGACCCGTTCCAGCAGGGCCAGGGCCTCGGTGCGCGCCTTCTTCTTGTCGATACCGCGCACCTTCACCGGCGCCAGCATGACGTTTTCCAGAATCGTCTTGTGCGCGAACAGGTTGAACTGCTGGAACACCATGCCGACCTCGGTGCGCAGGCGGGCCAGCGCCCGGCCCTCCGCGGGCAGGTCGGTGCCGTCGATCGAGATCGTGCCGGAGTCGACGGTCTCGAGCCGATTTATGGTGCGGCACAAGGTGGATTTGCCGGAACCGGACGGGCCGAGCACGATCACCACCTGCCCCCGCGGCACTTCCAGATTGATGTCGCGCAGCACGTGCAGCTTTCCGAAGTGCTTGTCCACGGCGCGCATCGAGATCATGGGGGGCGCGTCGGCAGCGGTGGCAGCGCCGGATATCGCGTCGGCAGCGTCGGTCATGGTCCATGACCTTAGGGTGAAACGGCGGGATTTGCGCAGTTTCCAGAAGTGGGGACGGTACCCGTTCGCACGAGTTTAACCTGAACTTGACATTGGTTATCCGCATCACGCATCACCGCCGGCCGGGTCCGGCGGGTGGAACAGCCGATTCCCGCGCCCGATACCCTGGACCGGTGAATTCGTCCAGCGGCTCGTCGCCGAGTGTCGTGCGGACCTACGAGGTGCGCACCTACGGCTGTCAGATGAACGTGCACGACTCCGAGCGGTTGTCGGGCCTGCTCGAGGACGCCGGATACGCCAAGGCCGGGCCGGGGGCGACCGCCGATCTCGTGGTGTTCAACACCTGCGCGGTGCGCGAGAACGCCGACAACAAGCTGTACGGCACGCTCGGCCACCTCGCCCCGATCAAGGCCGAGCGGCCCGGCATGCAGATCGCCGTCGGCGGCTGCCTGGCGCAGAAGGACCGGGACACGGTCGTGCGCCGCGCGCCGTGGGTGGACGTGGTGTTCGGCACGCACAACATCGGCTCGCTGCCGGTGCTGCTGGAACGCGCCCGGCACAATCACGAGGCGCAGGTCGAGATCCTGGAATCGCTGGAGGCGTTCCCGTCCACGCTGCCGGCCAAGCGGGAGTCCGCCTACGCGGGCTGGGTGTCCATCTCGGTGGGCTGTAACAACACCTGCACCTTCTGCATCGTGCCCGCGCTGCGCGGCAAGGAGGTCGACCGCCGCCCCGGCGATGTGCTCGCCGAGGTGCAGGCTCTGGTCGACCAGGGCGTGCTGGAGGTGACGCTGCTCGGGCAGAACGTGAACTCCTACGGCGTCCACTTCGCCGATCCCGAACTCGCCGACGGGCAGCGCGACCGCGGCGCGTTCGCGAAACTGCTGCGGGCCTGCGGCGGTATCGAGGGTCTGGAACGGGTCCGGTTCACCTCTCCGCATCCCGCCGAATTCACCGACGACGTGATCGAGGCGATGGCCGCGACCCCGAACGTCTGCCCGCAGCTGCACATGCCGCTGCAATCCGGTTCCGACCGGGTGCTGAAGGCGATGCGCCGCTCCTACCGCAAGGAGCGCTACCTGGGCATCATCGAGAAGGTGCGGGCCGCGATGCCGCACGCCGCGATCACCACCGACATCATCGTCGGATTCCCCGGCGAGACCGAGGAGGATTTCCGGGAGACCCTGGATGTGGTGCGGCGGGCCCGGTTCACCAGCGCGTACACCTTCCAGTATTCGATCCGGCCCGGCACCCCGGCCGCGACGATGCCGGATCAGGTGCCCAAGCAGGTGGTCCAGGAGCGCTACGACCGGCTGATCGCCCTGCAGGAACAGATCTCCCTGGAGGCCAACCAGGCGCTGATCGGCGCCGAGGTGGAACTGCTGGTCGCCGAGGGGGCCGGTAAGAAGAACGCCGCCACCGCGCGGATGAGCGGCCGCGCCCGCGACGGCCGGCTGGTGCATTTCCGGCCCGGTCCCGTGGGGGCGCCGGAGTCCGTGATCCGGCCCGGCGACCTCGTGCACGTCGAGATCACCGGCGCCGCACCGCATCACCTGATCGCCGACGGCGAGGTCCGCGGCCACCGCCGCACCCGGGCCGGCGACGCGCACGAGCGCGGCATCACACCGAAGACCGCGCCGATCGGGGTCGGCCTGGGCCTGCCGCGCATCGGCGCCCCGGAACCCGTCGCGGCGACCGCGGGCTGCGATACCGGCTGTTCCGCGTGAACGCGTCCCGCCGACGGCCGCCGCGGCCGAGGATGTGACGTCATGGCCCCACGCGACGACGGACGAGACGACGAATCAGAGCCGAACGAGGAGCAGATGAAACCCGCCGAGAAGCAAGCGTTCGAGCAGTTCCGCGACGATCTCGAGGCGGTCGAGCGCAAGATCGCCGGCGAGATCGACCCGGGTTCGCGGGCCATGGTCGTGGCGGGGGCGGTGTTCGTGCTGCTGTTGTCGCTGATCCTGCCGCACGCGGGTCACACCCGCGGCCTGGACATCCTGTTCTCCGACCAGGTCGCCGCCGACGACCACATCGGCCTGCCGTCGCGGGTGTTCCAGTGGTTCGTGCTGGTCTTCGGGATCGTCTTCTCGGCGCTGGCCCTGGTCACCCGGCGCTGGGCGCTGGCCTGGATCGCGGTCGCGGGTTCGGCCGTGGGCAGTGTGTTCGGCGTGCTGTCGATCTGGCACCGGCAGACCCCCGGCATCGGCAACTATCACGGCGCGGGACCGGGGATCGGCCTGATCCTCGGCGCGATCGCGATCATCGTGCTGACCTTCCACTGGATCCGGGTCGTCTGGGCCCGCACCGCCATGCAGCTCGAGGCCGAGGAACGCCGCCGCGTCGCCGCCGCGGCCGCCGAGGAGGAATACCGCAAGCGGTTGTTCGGCGACGGCAGGAAGAACAGCGGCAAGTCCGGTGAGGGTACGCCGGGCGGCGAGGAGAAGTAGAAGTCACCGTCCCGGCCCGCTACGGACCGGGACGGTGCGAATTCAGCGCTGGCTGACCGCGCCCTCGGCGGCCTCGGCCCATTCACGCCACTGTTTGGCCTGCTCCAGGGCCTTTTCGGCATCCCGGGTGCGGCCGGCGGCCTGGGCCTTCGCGGCCTGCTCCTCGAATTGCGCCACCCGCTCACGGAACTGGGCGGCCCGGGCCATCGCCTCCGGATCGGTGCGCCGCCACTGCGCGTCGACCGCGTCGCGGACCCGCTTCTCCAGTGTGCGCAGCCGGCCTTCCAGCTCCTGGATCCGCTCGCGCGGGACCTTGCCGAGCGCGTCCCACCTCTCCAGCAGATCGCGCAGACCCGTGCGGGCGGCGTCGAGGTCGTGGGCCGGATCGATCACGCCCTCGTAGGAGCGCAGCAGCTCCTCCTTGGCGGTGGCGTTGTGCTCGAATTCGGCGTCCCGCTCGGAGGCCGCGGCGTTGCGGGCGGCGAAGAACACGTCCTGCGCGCTCTTGAACCGCCGCCACAGCTGCTCGTCGGCCTCACGCGGGGCCCGGCCCGACGCCTTCCACTCGGAGAGCAGGTCGCGGAAGACCGCGGCCGTACCCGCCCAATCGGTGGAGCCGGACAGTTCCTCGGCCCGCAGGCAGAGCTCCTCCTTGCGGGTCTTCGCCGAGGCCCGCTCACGGTCCAGCTCGGCGAAGTGGGCGCCGCGGCGCCGGTTGAACGACTCCCGGGCCTTGGAGAATCGCCGCCAGAGCGCGTCGTCGACCTTGCGGTCCACGCCGCGGATGGTCTTCCACTCGTCGAGGATCTCGCGCAGCCGGTCGCCCGCGGCCTTCCACTGGGTGGAGTCGGCGGCGATCTGCTCGGCCTCGGCGACCAGCGTCTCCTTGCGCTCGGTCTGCTCGTGCCGGGTGCGTTCCTTCTCCTCCTTGGCGTGCGCGGCGGCCTCGTCGGAGTGTTCGATGATCGCCTGCAACCGCCGGGCCAGCCCGTCGACATCGCCGATCACCGCGGCGGTCGGCAGCGATTCGGCCAGCGCGGTGGCGGCCGTCTTCGCTTTGCGGGCGTCGGTGCCGGCGGCCAGGCGGGCCTCCAGCAGCGCCACCTCGGTGGCCAGATCGTCGAAGCGGCGGCCGAAGTGGGCCAGGCCCTCGGCGGCGTCGCCGGCCTGCCAGGAACCGACGATCCGTTCGCCGTCGGCCGTCCGCACCCAGGCGGTGCCGTCCTCGTCGACGCGGCCCCATTTGGCGGGATCGCTGCCCGCGGGCGCGGTGACCGGCACCGGATGTTCGGCGGCGGGACCCGGGACAGGTTTCACCGCATGCGGTTTGGGGGAATCCGGTTTGTGCGTGCCGGGCTTGGGGGTACCGGATTCGCGTGGCGTGGCTTCCGCGTGACCGGCGGCATCCGCAGGGGTGGGCCGATGCGCTGTGGAGTTGCCGGACTGCTGCGCTGTGCCGGTGTCCGGGTGGGTAGCCTTCTCGATTCCGTTGTTGTCGGTCATCGCTCCTCGTCCCTGCCGCGCGTCACGGCTGCCTGGTTACGCCCTAGCTCACCCCATTCAACCAGGTGGGTGGCGGAATTGCCGTGTCTTGTCCGCGGTGGCGCTGTGCCTGCGGCGTTGCCAGGGGTCGTTTCGGGGCCCGATCGCGGGTACGGTGACCGGGCCTTGATCGGGCCGCCATCGGATGGTGATGTTCGCGGCCGCCGCGCCGATCCTGCGGCTCCCGCCGTTTTTCGGCCGCCGCAGTCGCTCGCCGCGGCCGCGTCCGGCCGCTGACCGGGCCGATTCCGATCGGACCGGCACGCCGCGTTCGCTCCGCCGGGCATCCCGTCCAGGGGGATACGAGCCCGGGACGACGATCGTGGCGGCCCGCCGCGGCGCCGGCCCGGCCCGATGCGCGCGCGATTCGAACGGCCGCTTCGGCGGCGGTGATCCGCCCGCTACCGTGGACGGCGTGTTTGCTGCCGCCGTGCTGATCCCGTCGCCGCCCGTCCTGGTTCCCGAGCTGAGCGGCGGCCTGCCGGACCGCGATCCCGACCACCCGGCGGCGCAGGTGCCGCCCCTGCGCGCGGCGGTGCTGGCGGCCGGCCGGGAGCTGGCCGAGGCGGCGCTGTGCTGGACGATCATCGGTGCGGCCGACCTGGGCAGGGCGGCTGGTGTGGCCGGCGTGAGCGGTACGGCCGGTGCGAGCGGTACGGCCGGTGCGGCGGCCACGAGCGGTTCTGCCGGTGTGCCCGACGCGAGCTCGACGGGCAGGGCGGCGGACCGGGATTCGATCTATGGTCCCGGCACGGTCGGCACTTTCCGGGGTTTCGGCGCGGATGTGCGATCGGCGCTGTCGGATGCCGCGCTGACCGGCCCGGTGCCCGCGGATCCCGTTGTCCCGCTGCCGGTTCTGATCGGCGGCTGGCTGCGCGGGCAGGTCGCCCCGCAGGCGACGGCCGATGCCCGCCTGGTGGACGCCGCCGCGACCGGCGAGCACTGCCTCGCGGCCGGCGCCGCGCTGCGCCGCGAACTCGACGCCGACCCCGCTCCGCGCGGCGTCCTGATCGTGGCCGACGGCGCCGCCACCTTGTCCACCGCGGCGCCGGGCTATCTGGACGAGCGGGCCGCCGGGGTGCAGGAGCGCCTCGACGCGGCACTCTCGAAAGGGGACCGGGCGGCACTGGCCGAGCTCGATCCGGTCCTGTGCGCCGAACTGGAGATCTCGGGTCGAGCCGCCTACCAGGTCCTCGCCGGACTGTTCGATACCGACCCGGCGGTCGAGACCCGCTATTGCGCGGCCCCGTTCGGTGTCGGTTACCACGTGGGCGTGTGGACCGGGAATTCCGGCGCGACGAGCGGGTCGTGAGCGAACACGCCACGTCGCGGACGACGGCGCCGACCGGCGATCGGAACCACGCGACCGAGGATGATCGACAGGCGTCCGGCGGTGATCGGGCTGGTGCGGTGGCCGCGGACGGTGACCTGCCCGTACCGATCGCGGTGGTCGGACCGACCGCGACCGGAAAGTCCGATCTCGCACTGGAATTGGCGCAGCGGCTGGACGGCGAGATCGTGAACATCGACGCCATGCAGCTGTATCGCGGTATGGATATCGGCACCGCGAAACTCCCGGTCGAGCAGCGCCGCGGCATCCCGCACCACCAGCTGGACGTACTCGACGTGACCGAGACCGCCACCGTGGCCACCTATCAGGCCGCCGCGGCCGCCGATGTGACGGCGATCCGGGCCCGCGGGCATGTTCCGGTGATCGTCGGCGGCTCGATGATGTACATCCAGGCGCTGCTGGACGAATGGGCCTTCCCGGCCACCGACCCGGCAGTCCGGGCCAAATGGGAGGCGCTGCTGGCCGAGGGCGGGGTCGAGGCCGTGCACGCCGCCCTGCTCGCCGCGGATCCGGTGGCCGCCGCGACCATCCTGCCCACCGACGGCCGCCGCCTGGTGCGCGCGCTCGAGGTGGTCGAGCTGACCGGCCGCCCGTTCGCCGCCTCGCAACCGCAGATCGGCGAGCCGCGCTGGGGCACAGTCATTCTCGGCGTCGACCGGGAAACCGCCGAACTGGACGACCGAATCCGGCGGCGGACCGCGGCGATGTTCGAGGGCGGTCTGGTCGGGGAGGTGCGCGGACTGCTCGATCGCGGCCTGCGCGCGGGACAGACCGCGCGGCGCGCCATCGGGTACGCACAAGTCCTCGCGTACCTGGACAACGAATACGACCTGAACCATGCGCGGGAGCGGACGTTCATCGGCACCCGCCGCTACGTGCGCCGGCAACGCTCGTGGTTCCGCCGCGATCCGCGCGTGCACTGGGTGTCCGGGGCCGATCCGCAGCTGGTCGACACCGCACTGCATCTGGTGCGCGCGCTCGGCGGACGTGACACCCCCACGGAGTAGACAGGACGAGCCGGCAGTGACGACGCGCAACGCCGCGGTCGCGGAGTGGCAGGCATACCTCACCAACCGGAACCGGCGGCATCGGGACGGCCGCTTCCTGATCCAGGGCCGCGACGCCATCGCCGCGGCCCTGCACCACGGCTGGCCGGTGCAGACGCTGGTCTACCGGCTCGGCGCGCCCGCGCTGCCGGGCTGGGCCCGGGACCTGCTGGAGGGGGGCACCGTACCGGCCGTCGGCCTGGTGCCGGAACTCATGGTCGAGCTGGCCGAGAACTACGGCGCCACACCGGAACTGGTCGCCGTCGCGGCCATGCGCTCGGTCGAGTCCGCCGAATTCCGGCCACCGCCCACACCGTCGCCGGTGATCATGGTGGTGGAACGCCCGGAATCGCCGCTGCGCCTCGGCGGCCTGATCCACACCGCGCACGCCTTCGGCGCCACCGCGGTGGGCGTGTGCGGACCGGGCGCCGACGAGTACGACCCGCAGTGCGTGCGGGCCTCGGCGGGTTCGTTGTTCGCGCTGCCGGTGTTCCGCATGCCGGGCCCGTCCGCGGTCCGGGCCCTGCGGGATCGACAGCTCCGCCGCGGCGCCGATATCCGGATCGTCGGCGTCACCACCGACGACACGAGCAGCGGCGCGGCCCGGCCGGTGGACGAGTTCGACTTCACGAATGGCACGATCGTGGTGCTCGGCGAGGCCGATCTCGGCGCCGCCTGGCGTGCGGAGTGCGACGAGCTGGTGCGGTTGCCGGCCGCCGGCACGCTCGCGGCGCCGTGCACGGCCTCGGTGGTGTTGTACGAAATATCCAGGCAGCGGCGGGCGTTGCGTCGCGGGTAGCGGACCCGCGACCGGTGCGGTATCGGCGGAGGAGCGGAGATGGCTGACCAGGAGACGGGTGTGGAGTTCACCAAGGGGCACGGCACCCAGAACGATTTCGTGGTGCTCCCCGACGCCGACGCATGGCTGGACCTGCGCGCCGATCGGGTCGCCGCACTGTGCGATCGGCAGCGCGGCCTCGGCGCCGACGGCGTGTTGCGGGTCGCGCGGGCCGGCGCGCTCGTCGAGACCGGCGTGCTGGCCGATCTGCCGGAGGGTGTGCAGCCCGGCCACTGGTTCATGGACTACCGCAACGCCGACGGCTCGATCGCCGAGATGTGCGGCAACGGGGTGCGGGTGTTCGCGCACTACCTGGTCGCGACCGGTCTGGAGGAGGGCGACACCTTCGTCGTGGGCAGCCGCGCCGGCGCGCGTCCGGTGATCGTGCACTCCGCCGACGAGGTGCTCGGCGATGTCACCGTCGGCATGGGCCCGGTGGTGATCCTCGGCGAATCGACGGCGACCGTGGCCGGCCGTGCGCTGCCCGGTGTCGGCATCGACGTCGGCAACCCCCATCTGGCCTGCGTGGATCCGGACCTGACCGCCGCCACGCTGGCGGCCCTGAACTTCGGCGTACCGCCCGGCTACGACCCGGAACTGTTCCCGGACGGCGTCAACCTGGAGATCCTGACCCCGATCGACGAGAACCGCGCGGTGGATATGCGGGTCTACGAACGCGGCGTCGGCGAGACCCGCTCGTGCGGCACCGGTACCGTCGCCGCGGCGACGGCCGCCCTGCTCCGGGAGGGTTTCGACCTGGAATCCGGCACCGGCGAGATCCGCGTCCGGGTGCCCGGCGGCGATGTGACGGTCACCCTGGATCGCGGTCGCGCGCAACTGCGCGGCCCGTCGGTGCTGGTCGCCTCCGGCCGCCTGGCCGGCAAATGGTGGTTCGACGCCTGAGGGCCCGGTTCGGCTCATCGAGAACTCACGTGCGGGGTGTCGGTATCTCGTGGGAGCATGGGAGGCGTATGAGGAAATCGGAAACGTACGAATTCACCCCCGCCGACGAACTGCCCGCCGACGAGCCCGGTCGCGCCACCGAGCGGGCCACCCGCGCCCTGGCGTCCACCGAGGACTCCGGCCGGTCCGGCTGGGAGCCCACTGTCGGTGAACTCCAGCTCGATGAGCGCAGCGCGCTGCGCCGCGTCGCCGGTCTGTCCACCGAGCTCGCCGACGTCACCGAGGTCGAGTACCGGCAGCTGCGCCTCGAGCGGGTCGTCCTGGTCGGCGTCTGGACCGAGGGCACCGCGGCCCAGGCCGACGGCAGCATGGCCGAACTGGCCGCGCTCGCCGAGACCGCCGGCTCGGAGGTCCTGGACGCGTTGATCCAGCGCCGTGACAAGCCCGACCCGGCCACCTACATCGGTTCCGGTAAGGCCGAGGAGTTGCGCACGGTCGTACTCGACACCGGCGCCGACACCGTGATCTGCGACGGTGAGCTGACCCCTGCCCAGCTGGTCGCGCTGGAGAAGGTCGTCAAGGTGAAGGTGGTCGACCGGACCGCGCTGATCCTGGACATCTTCGCCCAGCACGCCACCTCCCGCGAGGGTAAGGCGCAGGTCTCGCTGGCGCAGATGGAGTACATGATGCCGCGGCTGCGCGGCTGGGGCGAGTCGATGTCCCGGCAGGCCGGTGGCCGTGCGGGCAGCAACGGCGGTGTGGGCCTGCGTGGTCCCGGTGAGACCAAGATCGAGACCGACCGTCGCCGCATCCGCGAGCGAATGGCCAAGCTGCGCCGCGAGATTCGCGAGATGAAGACCGCCCGCGACACGAAGCGGTCCCGGCGTACCGGCAGCGGTATTCCGCAGGTCGCGATCGTCGGCTACACCAACGCGGGCAAGTCCAGCCTGATGAACGCTCTCACCGGCGCCGGCATCCTGGTGCAGAACGCGCTGTTCGCCACCCTGGACCCGACCACCCGGCGGGCCGCGCTCGACGACGGCCGCGAGGTGGTCTTCACCGATACGGTCGGCTTCGTGCGGCATCTGCCCACCCAGCTGGTCGAGGCGTTCCGCTCCACGCTGGAGGAGGTCACCGGCGCCGATCTGCTGCTGCACGTCGTCGACGGATCCGATCCGCTGCCGTTCGAGCAGATCAAGGCCGTCCGCGAGGTGGTCACCGACGTGCTGCGCGACACGGGTACCCCCGCGCCGCCGGAACTGCTGGTGGTCAACAAGGTCGACGCCCTGGCGCCGGTCGACCTCGCGCATCTGCGGGCCCAGCTGCCGAAGGCGGTGTTCGTGTCCGCTCGCACCGGCGCGGGTCTCGACGAACTGCGCGAGACGCTCGAGGAGTATCTCGGCGGATTGGATGTCGAGGTCAGCGTGCTGTTGCCGTACACCCGCGGCGATCTGCTCGCGCGCATCCACTCCGACGGCCGGATCGTCGACTCCAGCCACGAGGAGGGCGGCACCCGGCTGCGGGCGCGGGTCCCGAAGTTGCTCGCCGCGGCGCTGACCGAATACGCGCACGCCGGTACCGCCGGTCAGGACTGACTCCCTGCTGTTTCACAGCCTTGTCGCACAGTCGCTTTCGCTACCACGCCGGTAGCGGAAGCGACGGCGAGGAGGGTTTGCCCGGAAAGAGCGCAGTACCGACCGGTGTCGGCACGGCCGTGGACGAGCCCCGGCTGTCGGACGGTGCGCGATTGCGAATACCGTTGCGCGACAACGATATCGCGGCCCTGGAGGCGGTACTCGCACCGATGCGGGCTTGGACGAGCCCGGAATTCCTCGGCCTCGGCAACATTCCGGCCGACGGCGCTCGAGGAGGAATCGCGCTACCTGCTCGCCCGCCGCGGCCGCACCCCGACCGGCCGTCTGCTGCCGGCCGCGGGCCGCGGGAGGTTTACCGGCGTTCAGGCAGAACAGCCGGTCGGCGGCTCCGCCTTTCCCTACCTCGATACCGATTCGGCGACTCGAAGTAAACGGCGATTCGTTTTCGATGTACGGTGTCAAGGGAGAGTCAGCCGCGTAGGAGGTTGTTGTGGACCGCACCCTGTTCGAACCCGAACACGACCTGTTCCGGGAGTCCTATCGGAAGTTCCTGGAACAGCATGTGGCGCCGAACCACGATCGCTGGGAGGAGCAGGGGATCGTCGATCGCGATCTCTGGCTGGAGGCCGGTAAGCAGGGCTATCTGGGCATGGCCGTGCCGGAGGAATTCGGCGGCGGCGGCGTGGAGGACTTCCGCTACAACTCGGTGATCACCGAGGAGACCGCCCGCGGCATGTACTCCGGCCTCGGCTTCACCCTGCACAACGATGTCATCGCCCCCTACCTGCTGCATCTGGCGAACGACGAGCAGAAGCAGCGCTGGCTGCCCGGCTTCTGCGCCGGCGAGATCATCACCGCGATCGCGATGACCGAACCCGGCACCGGCTCCGATCTGCAGGGCATCCGCACCCGCGCGGTCCGCGACGGCGACGACTGGGTGCTGAACGGCGCGAAGACCTTCATCACCAACGGCATCAACTCCGACATCGTGATCGTCGTCGCCCAGACCGACCCCGACAAGGGCGCGATGGGCTTCTCCCTGCTGGTCGTCGAGCGCGGGATGCCCGGCTTCGAGCGCGGCCGCAACCTCGACAAGCTCGGCCTCAAGGCCCAGGACACCGCGGAACTCAGCTTCTCCGATGTGCGCGTCCCCGGCCGCAACCTGCTGGGCCAGGAGGGCATGGGCTTCATCCATCTGATGCAGAACCTCCCGCAGGAGCGCCTGTCGATCGCCGTCATGGCCGCCGCCGCGATGGAGAGCTGCCTCGACATGACCGTCGAGTACGTCCGCAACCGCAAGGCCTTCGGCAAGCCGATCGGCGCCCTGCAGAACACCCGCTTCGTCCTCGCCGAACTGGCCACCAAGACCACCGCGGTCCGCGTCCTGGTCGACCGCTTCATCGAACTGCTCAACGCCGGCAAGCTCACCGCCGAGGAGGCCGCCATGGCCAAGTGGTGGAGCACCGAGGAACAGCTCGACCTCATCAACCGCTGCCTCCAGCTCCACGGCGGCTACGGCTACATGAAGGAATACCCGATCGCCAAGGCGTACATGGACGCTCGCATCCAGACCATCTACGGCGGCACCACCGAGATCATGAAGGAGATCATCGGCCGGTCGCTGAAGCTGTCCTGATTTCGCGGTGCCGGGGCCCCGGGGTCACGGCGGCGGCGGGGGAACGTCCCAGCTGTAGGTGTCCGGAAGGTTGTGTGTGCCACCGGAATTCTGGTTCTGGATCGTCGCGTGCGCGGTATAGGACGTTCCGTCGGTGAACCGGACCAGGCAGTGCAGGTGGGCGGCTTGCCCGCGTACCGTGTCGTGGATCCGCGGGCTGCACGACACCGAATCCACCGGGCGGTGATCGGCATTCGTGATGTGGGTCCGCATCGCGTTCTCGAGGGCGTGCGAGGCGTCGGTGTCCGGGCCGCATCCGGCGGCGAGCGGCAACAGCAGCGCCGCACCGGCGAGCAGGGCACGGTGGGTTCGCATCGGCTGTCTCACTGTCGGTACCGGTCGGCGGGGTCGACCCATTCTGGCCCGGCCGGCGCGGATTCGGGTATCGGCTACTGCGGGAAGTAGTTCGGATCCGGCCGGCAGGTGTGGTCCGCGGCGGGTAGCGCGCCGCTGGCGAAATAGGTGTTCACGATGTCGTTCACGCAGGGGCTCAGGCCGTTTCGGAAGGTGCCGTGGATCCGGGTGTCCGCCAGCGTGATCAGGCGGGAGTTCGGTAGATCACGGTGCATCGCAAGGCCTTCCGGATAGGCGGTGCGGGTGTCGCCGGTGGCCTGGAGGATCAGCGCGGTGGCGGGGTTGCGGACCACGGTCGGGGGTTCGGGCGGGTCCGGCCAGTAGGCGCAGGCGGTGATGTTCTGGGCGAAGGGGCCGAACACCGGCTGGGTGGCGCGGACGCTGTCGATGTTGCGCAGGTACCACGCCGGGTCGTGGGGTGCGGCCCGGTCGCCGCAGAGGACCGCGGCCATACCCGAAGTCTCCAGGGGGACAGCGCCATTGATCTTCGCCTTCAGGAGTGCCATATCGATCGGCAGTCCCGCGAGCTCGTCGGTGACCATCCGGAGGGCGTCGGCGAGGTCGGCGTTCAGTTTCGGATTGGACAGCAGGGCCAGCAACATCATCGGGACCGTGTGCTCGTCGATCAGGTAGCCGTCGGCGTAGTACGGATGGCCGGCGGCGCGGTGGATCAGATCCTCGACGGTGGCCCGGACCTGGGGACCGGTGTTGCCGAAGTGGTAGTCGGCGTCGTGGCGGGCGGCCCAGATCGCCCAATCGTCCAGTCCCGCTTCGTTGACCGGCCCCATGGCGTGGAAGAGTTCGAAGCCGCCGAGGTCGGGGTCGACGGCGCTGTCGAGTACGACGCGGTCGGTGCGGCCCGGGAACAGTTGGGTGTACACGGATCCGAGGTAGGTGCCGTAGGAGACGCCGAAATAGTTCAGTGCGCGTTCGCCGAAGACGCCGCGGACGACGTCCATGTCGCGAGCGGTGTTGCGGGTGCTGATGTTCCGGGCCTTCTCCGGATCGGGCGCCTGGCAGGAGGCCGCCAGGGCGGCGGCCACGGTGGTGTCACGGGCGTAGCCGAAGATGTCGAAGCCCGCCGCGAACAGCATGGTGGGCAGCGGCAATACGCAGTCCACCCGTGCCGAGCGGCCGATTCCGCGCGGGTCCATCCCGATCAGGTCGTATTCGGCGCGGACCTCCGGTGTGAACACCGGCGCGAAGTTGGCGAGCATCCGCAGGCCCGGTCCGCCCGGCCCGCCGGGATTGGACAACATGATGCCCCGGCGCCGCGCCGGATCCGTCGCCGCGATCCGGGAGATGCCCACGGTCAGCGTGCGCCCGTCGAGGTGGTCGTAGTCGAGCGGTACGGCGATGCCCGCGCACTGCGCCCCGGCCTGATCGAGAACCGGGTCGTCGCACGGCTGCCACACCGGTTGCTGGTGATAGAACCGGTCCAGCCCGGGTGGGACGTCGTCGCCGGGATCGGCGAGCGCCGCCTGCATCGGGACCGTCACCGCCGCGACGATCACCAGTACGAGCGAGCGCATCCACCGCATCGACCTCACCGCGGTCCCTTCTCCGTACCAGCCGAACCAACCGTACCGGCACACCGGTTTCCGGGCCTCACCCTACAAGCCGGACACCGATCCTCGCTCCCGCTCGAATCGGTGGCTGGACGGCCGGGCACGCACCTGGTTCGGCGGACGGTTGCGCGCGGTCGCGCGGGGTTAGGATCGCGGCATGAGCGAGTTCGCCGGCTGCCGCCCGAACCTGGAAGTCCGTGAATCGGCGCCGACCGTCGAGTTCCTGCGGTCGATCCTGGGTTTCGAGGTCGACCTGGACGAACCGGAGATGGGGTTGACGCTCCTGCATCGGGGTGCGGTCGAGCTGGCCGTGGTGCGCACCGGGAATCCGGCGGTCAACGAGACGACGGCGATGTACATCGAGGTCGGCGAGGTCGACGCGTTGTACGAACACTGTCTCGCGCACGGGGCCGACATCGCGGTGGAACTGACCGATCACCCTTGGGGGCTCAGGGATTTCGTGGTGGCGATTCCCGGTGGACATCGCCTCGCGTTCGGCGAGCGGACGGCCGCCCCGCAGTAGTGAGCGCTCACGAAATCCGTAGCGCGACAGTCGGATCGATGGGACCATCGCCGGGTGGGAAACCTGGACGCCTGGCACTGGCTGATTCTCGTGTTGATTCTCGCCGTCATGGCCGCTGCGATCGTGGTCGTGATCGTCGTGCAGGCCTCGCGCTCGCGTCGCGGGCCGGGGCGGGGCGCAACCGCTCCGGCGCAGCCGGGTTGGTATCCCGACGGCACGGATCCCACGCGGCTGAGGTGGTTCGACGGCACGCAGTGGACCGACGACACCAAGGAACCGTGACCGTTCCGCGCGACGAGCGCGGGTGAACGACGGTGTTCCCGCGCCTTCCGGCGCGGGAACACCCGATCGGACAGCCGAATTCGTACTAGAGGGACCCGCCGAGCTTTTCCACCATCTTCCGCGGGTCGACGCCGAGCTCCTGGAGCAGGGCTTCGTGGTGTTCGTGATCGACGTGGTCCGGCAGCATGTGGGCCGCCTGTCGCGCCGCGTCGGGTCCGGCCTCGAGCCGGATGTGGTCCACCACTTCCTGACGGTTGAACTGCATCACTCACCTCCAGAGATCGTAGGACGTGCTCCGAATGGTGCGTTCGATACGGGGACGATGCTACCGCACAGCAAACTGTCCGAATCGGCCGATTCCGGATGTGATGTACCGGGTCGATTCCCTGGTAGGGCCGCTAATTGCCTGTTTCGAGGGAGCGTCCGGGTGATAGCCGTTGCGTTGCCAAGGTGTTGTAAACCGGCGTAGCCGTTCGGGACGGCAATACCGGTGCCGCGCATGAATCTTCGGCGAGATCGCGGTATCGATCCAGCAGGTACACGTGGTCGGATCCGTGCCGAGCCAGGCGACGACATTGATCGAGAGGCGGCCGGTCCACGGGATCGGGGCGGCGGGCATTCGCTCGAACGGGGACCGGTTGCCGAGAAAGTGATCGTGCAGGGTTCGGGCGAGGGCGGCGCTGTTGCACAACCGGCCACCCAGGCCGCCCGGCGGCAATTCCAGGCTCATCAGATCGTGCGGAATGGCGCACAATTGCCGGTATTCGGCACGGCCGAATAGAATTGATAGAACTCGTTCCAGTTCTTCGGTTCGTCACGACGGCTGCGGTAGAGCAGGCATGCCGAATCGGCCTGCGGGAAGCGCCTTCCCGGGAGGACCGATCGGATGCGGGAATATCGTCACGGGCATCGGTGCGGTGCGTCCGGGGCGGTTGCCGGTCCGGTGACGAAATTCACGCTGGCACAAGGTATTCGGTGGCAGCCACCCACCCCGCGTGTGCGGATCCGATTCGCGGTTGTGGTGGCCGGTCCCGGCTGGCAGCATGGATGGCGATATGCCGCTGAATTCCGATGCCGCTCGGGACAGCCTCGATGGTCTGTCCGTCGGCGATGCGCTGGGTGCGCAATTCTTCGTGCCGGGTCGTTCGCTACCCGAGCTTCGTGCCGGTCGGCCGCCGGCGCCGCCGTGGGAATGGACCGACGATACGGAGATGGCCTGTTCGGTGTACGCGCAGATCCGTGGCGACGGCCGGATCGACCGCGACAAGCTGGCCGCGGCGTTCGCCGACCGGTGTGAGCCGTACCGGGGTTACAGCGGGGGCACCGTCGTTGTGCTGCACCAGATTCGCGACGGCCGGCCCTGGGCCGATGCCGCGGGCACGCAGTTCGACGGACGCGGTTCCTGGGGCAACGGCGCCGCGATGCGGGTCGCTCCGCTCGGCGCGTATTTCGCCGGAGACCCGGATCGCGCGGCGGCGCAGGCGGCCCGGTCGGCGGAGGTGACGCACCGGCACCCGGAGGCGATCGTGGGCGCCATGGCGGTCGCCGTCGCGGCGAGCTACGCCGCGGCGAGTCGTACGAAGCCTTGTGCGCCCGAGGAACTGCTGCGCGCCGTCGAGCCGTATCTGGTCGAGGGCCGGACCGCGAGCGGTGTGCGCCGCGCGGCACGGCTGCTGGGCCGATCGGTGGCGGAAGCGGCCTACGAACTCGGTAACGGTGCGCAGGTCAGCGCCGCGGATACGGTGCCGTTCACGCTGTGGGCGGCCGCGACCTTCGCCGGTGACTATCCCGCCGCCGTCACCGCGTGCGTCGAGGCCGGCGGCGATGTGGACACCACGGCCGCGATCGTCGGCGGAATCGTCGCGGCGCGTACGGGTATCGGCTCGGGAGACGGTGTTCGCGGAGTACCCCGGCAGTGGTTGTCGGCACGGGAGCCGCTGCCGGTCTGGGCGGTGTCCGACCGCGCTGACGGCGAGGTCGAAGGCGGTGGCGGCCCGGACATGCGGTGACGACGCGATCCGGTCGAGCGGCGGATATGTTGTCGCGCATTCGGATTCGCCGACACCTCGGCCGGGGCGAAAATCCCGGCGAAAATGCCTGTCGGGCCTTGTATCATGTCGTCATGCGTTCGCGTGCTGTGCATTTCGTGGGAAGTTTTCCGGCCACGAACACGGACGCGGCGATGCGGGCCATGTCGGACACGGCCGGGCCACTGCTGCATACGCTGCCCACCGGCGAAACCCGGCGTTACGAGTACTACGTCCGGCCGATCCTGGAGGAACTGGTCGCCGCCGGTGTGCTCGAGGTCGCCAGACCCGGGCAGTGGCGGTCGCTGCGCGATGTGCCGAGATATCGTGTCCCGCACGGCAGAACGTTGACCGGTGAGCTGATCGATCTCGGCTATTCCCGGGAGGCCGCCGAGGCGATACCGGTGTTCACGGCGCTGCGCGAGACGCGCGACCTGTCCGGGACGGCGCTGCAGATCGGGATGCCGACCGATCTCAGTCTCGCGGTCGTCGCGCTGCGGGCGCGGGGGCTGTGGTCGCGCCGGAAGCCGTTCGCGCAGGCCACCGGACGGGAGATCGCCGCGATCCGGGAAGCGGCCGGGGACGAGGTCGTCATCCAGCTCGAGGCCACCGCCGAACTGGTGTCGATGGCGATGACCCAGCCGCTGCACCGAACCGTGGACCACAGAATGGGTTTGGGCCGGGGCATCGCCGCGCTCGCGGCCGCGGCGCCCGAGGGCACTCGCTTCGGAGTGCACCTGTGCCTGGGTAGCCTGCACAACAAGGGTTTACCGTTGCGGACCGCGCGGCCGCTGGTCGATCTGGCGAATTCCCTTGCACGGCAATGGCCGTCCGGACGCACCCTGGAATACGTCCACGCCCCGTTCGCCGCGGGGGACCGGCCGCCGGCCACCCGGGAGCGCTTCTACGCACCGCTCGCCGATCTGTCCCTGCCCGCGGGCACCCGGTTCTACGCCGGATTCGTGCACGAGACGCCGACCGAGGCGCAGCAGCGGAAGACGTTGACGTCCATCGAGGCCGCGCTCGGCCGTCGCGTCGACGGAGTCGCGTGTGCGTGCGGACTCGGCCGCCGCCCCCGGGCCGTCGCGGACGCGCTCATGGCACGGGCCGTGGCGCTCGCCGGGGTGTGATCCGCCGCGAACAATTCGCCGGGAGAATAGCCCCGGGAATTGCCGATCCGCCGCCGGCGATACCGATTCGAATACATCCATCACATTTCGTGATGACCGTCCGAATTCGCCGAGAATTGGCCTGGACGTGGCGCCGGAAACCGCGTCGATACGTATCGTCTACTCTCGGTGCGAGTGAAGGAGATATGACGATGCGGGAACCGATGACGGGGGCGTCCGGGATGGTCAATGCGCGGGACCTGGGTGGTCTGCGCACTCCCGACGGGCGGCAGGTGCGTTTCCGGCGGGTGGTCCGGGCGGACAGCCCGACCGAACTCGACACGGCCGGTCTGGCGCATCTGCTGGACGAGTTCGGGCTGCGTACCGTGATCGATCTGCGCAATGTCGAAGAGGTCGCCGTCGACGGCTGCGGTGAATTGCGCGAGCGGGTGTCCCGGTACCGCAATCTGCCCGTGCACGGCCCGGACCGGCAGCGGCTGGACCTGACCGCCGTCAGCGCCGACGGCAGCATGCTGGACCGGTATCTCGGATATCTCGAGGAGAGCCCGGACACGATCGTCGCGGCGCTGACCGAACTGGCCGATCCGGAGGGCACCCCGGCGCTGGTGCACTGCGCCGCCGGCAAGGACCGCACGGGCGTGGTGATCGCACTGCTGCTCGGCGTGATCGGGGTCGGCGAGGAGGACATTGTCGCCGACTATGCGGAGACCGCCGTGAACAGCGAGCTGCTGCGCGCCCGGATCGGCCGCGCGCGCACGGTGCACGCGCGAGGCGGCGCGGTGGCCACGCTGCCCGACTGGGTCTTCGCGGCCGAGGCCACGACCATGCGCCGGTTCCTGGATCAGGTTTCGGCCGAGCACGGCGGCATCGTCGCGTGGGCCACCGCCGCGGGCCTCGAACCCGCTGTGCAGCAGCGGCTTTCGGAAATCATGCTGGAGCCTGCCGCCTGATCCCGGGTGACCCGGAGCGAATGCCACCGGGGGAGAACAAATGTCACCGGGGGATACGTACGAGCCGGGTGCCACCGCCGCAGCGGTGGCACCCGGGTCGGGTCCGGGTCGGGTCCGGCTCGGAGGGAGCCGGGTCAGGATCGGTGCAGCCGCCGGGGTGGACGCCCCGCCGGGCGACGACCGAGGCGGTGGCTGCCCGCCGTACACCGGGAAGGTCCGGCTCCGGGGTAGAGCCCGGTCAGGACCGGCTCAGCCGCCGGGGGTCGGTGACGGCCAGCCGGGCGACGACGGCGGCGGTGGCCGCGCGCCGTACACCCGGGTCGGTGTAGGACAGCGACCCGGCCCGGAGTCGTTGCGCCAGTTCCGCTTCCGAATCGCAGCCCAGTTCGGTCAGCAGGTCGTGGACTAGAGCGGTGGGTCCGTCGCCCGCGCGCAGTTCGCGGGTCGCGATCGAGAGCAGATTGCCGCAGATGCGTAGCAGGTAGCGCTGCCGCTGGGCATCGTCGGTCAGCGCGGGGCCGATCTCCTCCGCCAGCGTCTGCCCGACCAACTCCAGGATCTCGGTGAGGTCGGGGCGATCCTGCACGGTGGCAACGGGTTCCGCTGGGGCGGGCGACGCCACCGACTCGTCGAGCAGGCCGAGCACCAGCAGCAGATCGTATTCGGATTCGCAGACTCGCCTGCCGATCGCGGCCAGCTCGATCGAGCGCTCCTGCCCGCCGAAATGCCGCTGGGCCTGAAATCTGCTCAGTACCAGCCATTTCAGCGTTCCGAACACCTCCCACCACAGCAGTTCGGCCGCATCGGGCCGTACTCCGGCGGTGCTCTCGTAGCCGTCGAGCAGCGCGTCCCGGTCACCCAGGCCGCCGACCGGGGCCGGTGCGCCGAACCGCCAGGCGCGCACGCACAACCAGCCCAGATCCTCGACCGGATTGCCGATGTGGGCGAGCTCCCAGTCCAGCACCGCCCGCACCCCGGACGGATCGATGAGGAAGTTCCCCAACCGGAAATCGCCGTGCACCAGGGCTTTCGGGCGATCGGCCGGAGCGTGGTCGTGCAGCCAGCGCAGTCCCATCTCGACCGTCGGGCGGGGATCGGCCAGATCACGGTAGATCTGCTCGATTCCCGCCACCGGATCACCGTCGTCGAGCATGTCCAGCTCGTCCAGCGGGGTGCGATGGATCAGGCCCAGCACCCGGCCGAGTTCCGCGGCCAGCCCCGGCCGCAGCCGCTCGAACTCCGGATCCCGTTGCAGTTTCCGGGGAATCGACTCGCCGTCGACCAATTCCATGAGCAGATACGGCGAGTCGACCCCGGGTGCCGTGTCGCCGTTGCCGAGGACGGCCGGGACGGGCACGCCCGCCGTGGCGGCCGCCCGCAGGCAGGCCGCCTCGGCGCGCATCCGGGGCGCGTCACCGTGTCCGGGGGGATCACGGCGCAGGATGGCCCGCCGCGGTGCGCCGGTGTCGTCGCGGGCCGCGACCGCGTAGACCTGCCGGCTCGCGCCGCCGGTCAACTGCCGGGCACGTACCTCGGTGAGGGTGGTGCCCAGGGCCGCGCCGAGCACCGCGGCCAGCCCAGCCTCGAACCCGAGCGGCGCCGAATCCTGTGGTGCCGCCGGAATTTCCGGCGTCACCTCCACGGGGCAGCCCCCGGATCGCGCAGCAGGCGGCGCGCGGTCGACATGCGGTGCACCTCGTCCGGGCCGTCGTAGACGCGGGCGTAGCGGGCCTGCCGGTACATCCGTTCCAGCGGGGTGTCCGCGGTGAGGCCGAGCGCGCCGTGTACCTGGATGGCGCGGTCGATCACGTTGTGCAGCATGCGAGCACCCCAGAACTTGATCAGCCCGACGCGCACCCGGTAGTCCTCGCCGGCGTCCATCGCGCGGGCGGCGTCGAGGGTCATCAGCCGGTGCGCGTGGATCTCGGCCGCGGATTCGGCGATGTAGCGCTGGATCTCGCCCTTCTCCGCCAGCAGCGAGCCGTGCGCGAACCGAGTGTTGGCCCGCTCGCACATCAGCTCGTAGGCCCGCTGGGCCTGCCCGAGCCAGCGCATGCAGTGGAAGATCCGGCCCGCGCCGAGCCGATCCTGCGCCACCGCGAAGCCGCGGCCGCGCTCGCCGAGCAGATTGGCCGCCGGGACCCGGACATCGGTGAGCCGGACCTCGTAGTGGTCGCTGGGGTCGTGGCCCATCGTGGGAATGGAACGCACGATGTCGAATCCGGGGGTGTCGGTGGGCACGATGATCGCGCTGATCGCGGAATGCCTGGGGGCGGAATCGGGTTCGGTGCGCGCGAACACCGTGCAGTATCCGGCCTGCGCCACTCCGGTGGTGAACCACTTGTGCCCGTTGATGACCCAGGTGTCGTCCACGAGTTCCGCGCGGGTGGCGATCAGGGTAGGATCGGAGCCCGCGACCTCCGGTTCGGTCATGCCGACCGACGGCAGGGTCTCCCCGGAGACGATCGGCGGGATCCAGCGGGCCCGTTGTTCCTCGGTGCCGTGCTGGTACAGCATCAGCGTGTCCTGCATGGATACCGAGCCGACCGCCAGCTGGCCGAATTCCGACCGGCCGATGATCTCGTTGAGGTAGACGAAGTCGAGGAACGGCACCCCGCCGCCGCCGACCTCCGCCGGATGGCCCAGTGCCCACAGCCCGAGTTCCTTGGCGCGGCCGCGCAATTCGTTCAGCGCGGCGGTCGCGGCCGCGTCCTCGGCGGCCAGGGCGCGTTCGGCCGGGATGACCTCCTCGTCGATGAACATCCGCATCCGCGTGGACAATTCGGCGATATCGCCGGTGGCCCGGCCGATCTCGGTCATCGCTGCTCCCCGCTCCGCACGGGCACGTCGCGCAGCGGCTGTGTCGCGGCCGAATCGACGTATTCCTCGATGCGCTCGATATGCCCGTCGCGTACCCGCACGAACAGGCAGGCCGGGACCTCGAGCGGGCCGTGTCCCGGCAGCGTGCCGCGCAGCACGTGCTGCTGGGCGAAGCCGTCCGGCAGGAGGTGGCGCCGAATGTCCTCGTAGCGAAGGTTTTCCACGGTGCGCTGCAGCCAGCCCAGCACCTTCAAATTCTCGGTGACGGTCTCCTCGGTGCCCTTGTCGTTGTGCCAGATCCGGGCATCCGGTGCGTACAGCTGCGTGAGTGTCGCCTTGTCGCCGGCGCTGACGGCGGCGAAGAAGCGATCGGCCAATTCGTTCATACGAGGCGGACCTCCTGCGGGGGTTGGGATTTCAGAAGCTGATCACGGCGCGTCGGGCTCGGGCAACGGCAGCCCGAGGGCCCCGAGGGACATCTGATCGAGGGTGTCCAGCAGGGCATCCTCGTCGGCGTCCTCGCCCTGGATCAGCCAGAGATACAACGTGTGGTCGACCATCGCGGCCATCGCGCGCGCGGCCAGCTCGGGGTCGAGACCGGGCCGGACCAGGCCCTCGCTCTGCCAGCGGACGATGGCCTGCGCGGTGCGATCGATGATCACGCGGCGGTGCTCGTGGCGCAGCCGCCGGAATTCCTCGTTGAAGGTGGCGACCTGTTCGACGATGGCGAGCAGTTTCGCATTGCGCCGATAGGCCGTGTAATAGGCGCGATTGGCGGCGATGAGCCGATCCGCCGGTGCGGAGGCGCCGCCGGTCGGCTCGCGGCGGTGCATCTCCTCGAACAGCCGCGTGCTCAGCTCACCGAACACGTCCTCCTTCGACTCGAAATAGCGGTAGAAGGTGCCGTAGGAGACATTGGCCTCGGTGGTGATCAGTTCGACCCGGGCATCGAGAAATCCGACCGACTCGAAGACCTTGCGCGCGGCGTCGAGCAACCCGTCCCGGGTCTTGCGGCCGCGGGGAGTCAGCGTGTCGACTGCCGTGGGCGAGCTGTTGACAGATGACTTCGGCATGGATCAGACTATTCCGTAACATGACATGACTGTCAAGTCATCTTCAGTGCGGTGCCGGCCGGATTCGAGACCGGCGGAAGGGACGATCATGAGCCGATCCAACCAGAAATACGAATTACAGGGAATCAATCATCTGGCGCTGGTCTGTTCCGACATGCGGCGAACCATCGACTTCTATTCGGGTGTGCTGGGCATGCCGCTGGTGAAGACCATCGAGTTGCCCGGGGATCTGGGCCAGCATTTCTTCTTCGATTGCGGCAACGGCAACACCATCGCATTCTTCTGGCTCGCCGACTCGCCGGATGCCACCCCCGGTGTCGCGGCGCCCAAGGGCCTGCCGGACGAGGGTGAACTGGCCAGCGCGGTGGGCTCGATGAACCATGTGGCCTTCGCGGTCCCGCCGGAGCGGTTCGACGAGTACTACCGGCGGTTCCGAGAGGAGGGCATCAAGGTCAGCCGCATCCTCAACCACGACGACAGTCGCGCGGGTGTGTCGGCGAAGGTGCATCCCGGAACCTTCGTGCGTTCCTTCTACTTCCAGGACCCGGACGGCATCGTGCTCGAATTCGCCTGCTGGACCCGCACTTTCACCGACGCGGACGTATCGCACGAACCGCGGACCGCCGCCGGCCGCAAGGTGTCGACCGCGCACTGAGCCCCCGCCGGGTCCGGCCGGCCCCGAAACTCGCACCACCCGAGAGGAATTCCCATGCCCCGTTTGCGCGAAGTACCCCGTGCCGAAGTCACCGACGAGCGGATCCTGTTCTTCTACGACCGGTTGTTCGGCCGGGACAAGGATCCCGCGGTCGACCACGGCACCATCCACGCCACCCCTGGTGACTGGTGGACCGTATTCGCCCAGTCGCCGGCGGTGTTCCGGCACGCGGTGAAGGGTTTCGCCGTGTACCGCAACGCGACGCTGGATCCGGTACTGCGTGAATTGGGGCAGTGCCGGGCCGGATATGCCCGCGGCAGCCAGTTCGTCTTTTCCCAGCATTCCAAGCAGATGCGTTCCCTCGGTGTCGCCGAGGAGAAGATCGCCGCCGTTCCGCATTGGCAGGTCAGCGCGGCCTATTCCGAACTCGAGCGGGCGGTGCTGGCCTACACCGACGGCCTGGTGTACGACGGCGGCCGGGTGCCCGACGAGGTTTTCGCGGTACTGAAGGCCAATCTCAGCGATCCGGAAATTCTGGAACTCACCTACATCACCACGATGTACGACATGCACGCCACCATCTGCCGCGCGCTGCGGCTGGAATTCGACGATCGTCCCGAATTGATCGAGGAGTTCCGGGTGCCCGAGGGTGTCGAGGTGCGCGATCTGTCGGCGGATCTGTCCGGCGAATGAGCCGGCGGCCGCCGCACCGCGATCCGGTGCGGCGGCCGGCGCAGCGTCAGTAGTACTGCGCGCCGCCGTCGATGCTCAGATGCTCCGAGGTGATGAAGCTCGACTCGTCCGAGGCGAGGAATGCCACCGCCGCCGAGATCTCCTCCGGCTCGGCGGCCCACTGCGGTACGAACGGGGTGCCCATCGTCGCCAGCGGCGGATTGGTCGCGCTCGCCCGTTCCAGCGCGCCCTGCATGTCGCCGGATCCCATCGGGGTGTTCACCCCGCCGGGGTGGATGCTGTTGACCCGGATGCGGTGGCGGCCGAGTTCGGCGGCGAAGGCCCGGGTCATGCCGGTCACGGCGTGCTTGCTGGTGGTGTAGTGCACCATGAACGGCTGCACCTTCTTCCCGGCGTACGAGCTGATCAGGATGATCGAGCCGCCACCGCGGGTGATCAGGTGCCCGGCCGAGACCATCACCGTGTTCCACACGCCGGTCACGTTGATGTCCATGTGGTCCCGGAAGATCTCCGGCGTGGCCTGATCCCAGGTGGTCGGCACGCAGATGCCGGCGTTGGCGACCACCACGTCGAGGCCGCCCAGATCCGCCACCGCGCCGTCCACCAGCTGCCGCATACCCTCGAGGTCGCGCACGTCGCCCCGGTGGGCGATGATCTTGCGGCCCTCGGCCTCGACCAGGCGGACCGTCTCGGCGAGATCCTCGGGGGTGGGGGAGTCGTACGGCACGTTCGGCAGCGGTCCGGCGAGATCGATACCGATGATGTCGGCGCCTTCGTGGGCCAGCCGTACGGCGTGGGCCCGGCCCTGCCCGCGCGCGATACCGGTGATGAAGGCGATTTTGCCGTCCAATCTAGCCATGAGCAGATCCAATCTCGTTCTCGTCCGGCGAGAAGCTTACTTCCCGCAAGTAAGAATATAATTACCGACGGGCCGGTCTGCTACGGCTGCAGGTCAGGGGATTCGGTGCCGAACAGAACCGTGAGCACCGCGCGCATGATCTCCGGATCGCCGGTGCGATCCCGATCCAGCAACCACTGCTGCTGCATCCCGTCCAGCAGGGCCAGCACCGCGACCGCGGCCGCGTGCGGGGTCAGGCCGGAGGGCAGCCGCTCGCCCCAGCGCTCGGTGTAGCCGCGCGTCATCTCGTCGAGCACCTGCCGGTAGTGCTGCCGGAAAACGTCCCGGGCGGGGTGCCCGGCGGTCGCGCTCTCGGCCATCAGCACGCTGTACGCCTGCGCGAACGCCGGATGCGCGCGGTTGTGGGCGACCACCGCGGCGAGTTGACCCGGCACATCCGCCTGCAACCGGTGCGGCGGCAGATCCCCGCGCCCGACCTCGACGGTGCGTTCCAGGATCGCGGCCAGCAACTGTTGTTTGCCCGGAAAGTAGTGCAGCACACCCTGTCTGGTGAGGCCCACGGCCTCCGCGACGGCGTCCAGCGAGGTTCCGCGATAGCCGCGCTCGGCGATCATGTCGAGTGCGGCCCGCAGGATCTCCTCGCGTCGCCCGCCGTGCGGCCGGTCGGCGGTCACGGCAGCGGGGCCGATCGATAGCGGGCCGACGGCTGCCCCGGCCGCACCACCAGTTCGGTGCCGGGCTCGCCGGTGCGCAGCAGTCCCTCGATCTCCGCGGCGACGATGTCCGCCGACAGCATCGGAATGCCCGCCGCCCGGAACCGATCCCGTCCACCCTCGGTCAGCGGGGTGTCGACCAGGCCGGGACATACCGCGGACAGTCGGATGTGCTCCCGGGCCAGCGTGCCCGAGAACGCTCGCACCAGGCCGATCACGGCGTGTTTGGTCATCGTGTAGACGGGATCCTGCGGTACGCCCTGCAGTGCGGCCAGCGAGGCCGTCACCACGATCGAGCCGCCGCCGGCGCGGCGCATCACCGGCAGCGCCGCGCGCAGGCCCCACACCACCGCGTGCTGGTTGACGCCGACCACGGCCCGGTAGCGGTCGAGATCGAGGGTCGCGGGATCCTTGTCGACCGAGTTGATCCCCGCGTTCAGCACCAGCAGATCCAGCCGCTCGCCGGCGGTGGCCACCGCGCGTTCGGACAGCGCCGGATCGGTGAGATCGCCGACGACGGACGCGCCGCCGATCTCGGCCGCCACGTCCGCCACCCGCGGATCGCGATCCACCAGCACACATCGGACGCCGGCACTCGCCAGCCGCCGCGCCACCGCCGCACCGATACCACCGGCGGCCCCGGTGATCACCGCTGTCTCGTTCATCGGATTCTCCTTCGTTCGGGCAACCCGGAGCGAACTATACCTACTTACCTGTAGGTAGGTGAATCGGTCGCTCGGTACGCAGCCGGACGGCGGGCCCGAGCGGTCCACTACCGTACTGAGTGTGATCTCCGTCGCCACCTGGAACGTCCTGCATCGCGTGCACGCCGAGAACTGGTACGAGGAGGTGGCCGACCGGTGGCCGGACGAGCCCGCGCGCATCGCCGCCGTGACGCGCTGGGTGGCCGAGCGCGAGGAACACGCCGTCGCATTGCAGGAAGTCAGCGGCGATCAGCTCGCCGCACTGCGAGAAGCGTTGCCGCACCGCGCCGTTCACGCGTTGCGCTATCCCCGGGTGCCACGCTCGCGGCGGATCGCGACCGCACTGCGGGACCGGGACGAGCATCTGGTCGTACTCACCGCGCCGGGCAGCCGGCTGGTCACCGCGACCGCCTTCGCCGACGATCCGGGCAAGGGGGTCGTGGTCGTCCGCACCGGCGATCTGACCGTGATCGCCACCCATGTCACCGGCGACGGCCGCCGCGGTGGCCAGTTCGCCCGGCTGGCGGAATTGGCCACGGCGGCAACCGGTCCCACGGTCGTGCTCGGGGATTTCAACGCCGATCGCGCGACGGTGGCGGCGGGGCTCGGCGCCGGGTTCGCGGTCGCCGCGCTCCCGGATCTCGTGCCGACCCGGCCCCGCACCGTCGGCACGAAATCCGAGTTCATCGACCACGTGGTCACCATCGGCGCCGTCACGACGGCGGTCGCGGTCGAGGATCTGCACGGCGTCTCGGACCACAATCCGGTCCGGGCCACGGTGGTGCCGACTCCGGGCTGAGTCAGTGTTCGGGTATCGGGCGGCGTCCCGTCACGATCAGCAGAATATCCTTGGCGGACAGGGTGATCGGCGTTCCGTCGCCGAGTTCGACATCGGAATCGTTCGCCCGCAACCGAACTCCGTCGAGGTCGACCCCGAAGTAGGCGAAGGACCGGGGACCGCCGGCCCGCAGCACGGTGGCGATGCGGTCGATGGGCGCGGCCGGCAGGCCCAGCGGCTCGGTGATGTCGAGACCGTGGATCACGTCGTGGCTCAGCGCACCCGCCGCCCCGCCGCCCGGCGGCCGCCACGGGTGGCCGACGTTGTCCCGTAGTGCGGCAAGCAGTTCGGCGTCGCTCATGCGCGCGGTATCGGCGCGTGCGGCGCGATCGGCGTATCGGTCGAAGGCGAACCGGGCCGCGATCATCCCGCGCAGGAATCCGAGGGTCGAGGTCCGGTAGGGCATCGTCATGTGCGCGAGCACCTCGCGCACGCGCCAGCCGTCGCACAGTGAGGGGGCGGCCCACTGCCGCGGGCCGAGGCCGGCGAGCAGTCCGGCGAGTCGTTCGCGCTCGGCGACGGTGTGCGCACGCAGCCGGGCGGTGTCCTGATCGGTGCTGGTCATCGGTGTCCGTTCCTGGTCGGGAATGTGGTCACCTCTGGTACGAACGGGACGGCCGGGATTCATCGGTCCGCGCGAGAATCACCGCGCGGGGTCGGCGACCGGGGGCAGGCCGAACTCCGCGAACCGGTCCGCGGTGCCGAGATAGGTCACCTGCCGGGCGATCCGGCCTGCGCGGACCGTCACGGCCAGCAGCGCGAACGGCCGCGGTACTCCCGTCTCGTCGCGGCGGTACTGGCCGAAACCGATCGAGCCGTTCATCGCGACCTCGAGCAGCCGATCGCCGACACAGGCGTCGGCGGCGGCGAACACCGTGACGATCGCCTCGCGTCCGGCCAGCCGCCAGGCCAGCGGCGGCATACCCGATTCGGCGTCCGCGCAGAGCAGCGCCGCCAGGCCGGCGACGTCATGGGTCTCGAAGGCCGACACATAGCGCCGGATCAGGTCGCGGTCGGCGGGATCGGCCGGATCGAGGGCCTCGTCCGGCGCGGTCCGGACGGTCGCGAGGGTGGCGCGGGCCCGTTGCAGGGCACTGTTCACCGCGGTGGCGCTGACGCCCAGCATGTCCGCGGTCTCGGCGGCGGTGAACGCGAGTACCTCGCGCAGTACCAGGACCGCGCGCTGCCGTGGCGGCAGATGTTGCAGCGCCGCGACGAAGGCCAGCCGCACCGATTCGCGCTGGGCCACCACCTCGGCCGGATCCCGCGCCGCGATCAGCGCCGCATCGGGCATCGGCTCCAGCCAGCGGTCGGCGGGCAGTACCGCGCCGGGATCGAAATCCGCGGCGGACGGGCCGTCCCAGGCCAGCATCCGGCGCGTGCGGCCGCGCAGCATGTCCAGGCAGATGTTCGTGGCGATGGCGTGCAGCCAGGTCGACAGCCGGGACCGCGCCGGATCGAAGGTGTCCAGCCGCAGGTAGGCGCGCATCAGGGTCTCCTGCACCGCATCCTCCGCGTCGGCGGCCGAACCGAGCAGGCGGTAGCAGTACCCGGTCAGCGGGACGCGCAGGGCCTCCAGCGCGCCGGGTTCCGTCGGCGCCGCGCCCGTCGATGCGCTCACCCCTCCATGCTCGCATCGGGTCCGGACGGTGTTGCGGCGGGGCCGCTCAGTCGGCGTCGGCGGGGGACCATTCGGCGACGAGGTCGAGCAGTCCGGGGAAGCGGGTGTCGAGATCGTCGATGCGGACGTGGCTGCGCCGCTCCAGGCCGTACTGCCGCTGCCGGATCAGGCCGGCCTCGCGCAGCGCCTTGAAGTGGTGGGTGAGTGAGGATTTCGGGCGGTCGATGCCGAACCAGCCGCAGGGGTGATCGAATTCCTCGGAGTGCAAGAGCAATTCGCGCACGATGTACAGCCGCAGCGGTTCGCTGAGTGCGCCGAGCGCGGTCTCCAGCCGGATGTCCTCCGGCGCCGGTTCGGGTAGTGGCTCCGGCAGATCCGCCGGTCGCGCGGGTGCCGCGAACCGGTGGGCGGCTGTCGACGGCATGGTGTTCCTCCGATCACAGTAAGTACGACTTCCATCGTACTACTGTTAAGTTCGACTCCATTCGAACCAGTACGAGATTGTTCGAACTGATGGAGGGAGTGGTCGTGACAACGACCGGAACGACGGCGCCCCGGACCGGGCGCACGCCGGTGCGCGCGATGTGGCTCGCGGCCTGGCCGGTGACGGCGATCTTCGTGCTGTCGAATACGGCGACGCCACTGTATGTGTTGTGGCAGAACAGGATCGGCTTCTCCAAGGGCATGCTGACGGTGATCTTCGCCGGGTACATCGTGGGCCTGCTCGGCTCGCTGCTGGTCTGCGGCGTGGTGTCCGATCGCTCGGGCCGCCGGTCGGTACTGCTGCCGGCGCTGGGGCTGGCGCTGCTCGCCTGCCTGATCTTCGCGACCGCCACCGGCGTGGTGGCGCTGCTCGTCGCGCGGGTGTGCACCGGGGTCGCGGTCGGCGCCGCGGTCTCGGCCGGAATGGCCGCCGTCACCGATGTCGCGGGGCCGCAACGGAAATCGCAGGCCGCCCTGCTCGCCTCGTGCGCCATGGTGTTCGGGGCCGGGGCGGGACCGCTGCTGTCCGGCATCGTGTCCGAGACCCTGCCCGCCCCCACGGTGACGGTGTTCGTGGTGGAGGCGGTGCTGCTGGTGACCGCGGCGGTGGCCGTCCTCCGGCTTCCCCTGGACCGTCCGGTGCCTGCCGCCACCGGTGCGTGGGTGCGGGTTCCGCGGGTGCCCGCCGGCCGGGGGCGCGAACTCGCGCTCGGCATCGCGGTCTTCGCTCCGGGTATCACCGCGACGTCGTTCGTGCTGTCGCTCGGGCCCGCCCTGCTGGCCGGGCTGCTCGGCGTGACGAGCCGAATCCCCGCGGGCGCCATGGCATTCGGCATGTTCCTGACCGCCACGGCGGTCCAGTTCGCGGTCCGCCGCCTGCGCCGCCCGCTCGTCATGATCGCGTCCACCCTGGCCACCACCGCGAGCACGGCGACGCTGATCGCGGCGGTCCGCACCGAGACCGTCGCCTGGCTGGTCGCCGCCGCGCTGCTGGCCGGCGCCGGTCAGGGCCTGGGTCAGCTGGGCGGACTGTCGCTGCTCAACACCACCGTCCCGGTCGACCGCCTCGCCGAGGCCAACGCCGCCCTCAACACCGGCGGCTACCTCCCCGCCGGCCTCCTCCCCGTGATCGCCGGATACCTGGGCGACGCCACCGGACTAGCCACCGCCACAACCATTTTCGGCGCCGTCGTCGCCGCGGCTGCCGTCCTCGGCGCACTCGCCGTGGCTGCCTCCCGCGCCACTGTGGCACAGGTGTGAACCCGCGGGTCTCGCGCGGGCATCCCTGTGCCGCAGGGCGGGAACGGTTTACGAGGTCTCGTGGGGGAACCGGTCGGCGAAGGCGGGTTCGAGGTCGTCGAGCCAGCGCGCGGTGGTGCTGTACTCGGCGAAGAACGGTGTGCCGACGAGGTTTTCGTCGCGGGCCTGGAGGAAGCGCAGCACGAATACGCGGTGGTCCGCGACGGTGGTGACGCCGTCGACGACGACCTTGCCGGGGGTCGCCGACATGACCGGGCCGCGGACCGTGCGGGCCAGGCCGGGTACCGCGCGGTAGGCCTCGGTGAACAGCGCGGCGGAGGCGGCCAGCGGGACCGCGAAGTGGTCCCGGGGACCGGTGTCGCGCTCCACGAACATGTAGTACGGGATCATGCCGAGCCGAACCTCGTTCGCCCACAGGTCGATCCAGTCGCGAGCGCTGTCGTTGACGGTGCGGACCACCGGTGACTGGCAGCGGATCGTGGCGCCGGTGCGTTGCAACCGCTCGATCGCGGTGCGGACGATGTCGGTCTCCAGTTCCCGGGCGTGCGACACGTGGGCCATGATCGCGAGATGCCGCCCGGAGGCGGTGATCCGGCTCAGCAGGGTCAGCAGTTCGTCGGCGTCCGGGTCGGTGACGAAGCGGTACGGCCAGAACGCGAGCGCCTTGGTCCCGATCCGGATCGAGGTGATGTGCTCGAGCTCCGGGGTCAGCAGCGGCTCCAGATGGCGGGCCAGGACGGGCGCGCTCATGATCAGCGGATCGCCACCGGTTACCAGTACTTCGCTGACCTCGGGGTGCCGGCGCAGGTACCGGATCAGCACCTCCGGCCCGGCGGCGGCCATGTGCAGATCCGGATCGCCGACGAACTGGGCCCAGCGGAAACAGTAGGCGCAGTAGGCATGACAGGTCTGGCCGTTGCTCGGGAAGTAGAGGACCGTGCCGCGGTACTTGTGTTGCAGGCCGTCGAGCGGTTCGCCGTCGGCGATGGGCCGGTTGAGGGTGCGCTGCCCCTCGGGATGCGGATTCAGCGTCTTGCGGACGCGCGCCGCGGTGTGCCGCACCTCCATCGCGGGAGCGCCCTCGGCCAGCAGTCCCGCGATCTCGGCCCGGTCGTCGGCCGGCAGCATGTCCGGATGCGGCATGGTCAGCCGGAAGATCGGATCGTCCGGCGCGCGGGACCAGTCGATCAGTTCGTCCAGGACGTAGCGGTTCGTCCGGAACGGCAGTACCTCGGCCACCGCGGCCAGATCCAGTGCGGCGGCGTCGTCGAGTCCGGCCCGGGCGGCGATGCCCGGCAGCGCTCGGGTGCCGAGGGCACGAAATCCGCGCGGGTGTTCCGTGGTGCCCAGCGACATCCGATGCCTCCAGCCACATGCCCGACGGACGTCGGGCGACCGAGGTCCGAGCTTATCGTGACGGGCGGTAATCAGCTAATTCACAGCTCGACAGGGTTCATCCGGACGAAACCCGCGTCCGGCGCCTCGTTGTAGATCCGGCGCATCTCCGCCGCGAGCCGATCGAGCAGACCCGAACCGTCGTCGGTCAGCCGGGACAGGGTGTGCTCGTTGCCGTCGCCGAGGCGGGCGGTCACCGGGCGCGGGCCCGCCTGGTCCAGGAAATGATCCACCCGCATGCTCACCAGGTACCGGACATGTTCCAGGGCAACGGATTTCACCATGCAGGTCCGTTCGATGCGGCCGTCGTACAGCACGATCGTGGTCAGCGATTCGAAGGGCGCGGAGTGGCTCCACACGGTGTGGAACCGGTCGTTGACGAAGCGGCCCAGCGGCGATCGCACCGAGACCTCCAGTTGCCGTGAGTCCCCGGACAATTGGCCGATGGTGTAGAACGACACCAGGCAGCGGTCGTCGGCCCGGTACATGGTGACGTCCGGTCCGGAGGAGTACAGCCGCACCTGGAAGTCGGCGCGCAGACCGGAACTCGCGTCGGCCGGATCGGATCTGCCTATCTCCTGGCGCAATTCGCGCAGGGTCTTCAGATTCAGCGTCAGCTGGCGTTGCAGATCCTCGGCCGTGCCGAGCTCCAGGGCGCGCTGTTCCGCGGCCAGGGTGGTCGGATTGATGAGCAGGATCCGCACGGACACACCGCGATCCAGCGCACTCCGGATGACCTGCTGGAACCGCTCCGCGTACGGATCGAGCAACATGTTGGAGAACGTGTCGACGATCCGGATCACATCGGTGCTGCGATCGGCGCGGTCCAGGAAGCGGTGATAATCGAGTTCGCGATGTTCGCGGACCCGGGACTCGCCCGCGCGCTGGATGATCGGCGTCAGCACATAGATGGTGAACACCGCGCCGATCAGATCGGCGGCGGTGTTCAGTTCGTAGTTCCGCCAGAAATCCGACAGTCCCGCCGCGAGGGCGGTGAGCGTCAGGATGACCGCGACGCCGACCCCCAGGCCCGCGATCCAGCGCGGTTCCGGCCGGCGCCGCCGGCGATCTCGGAACCGGCGCCGGGCATTTCCCGGTACTGCCACTCGGTGAGGCTATGGGCAGAGGTGCGGACCGCGCTACCAAAAGCCCTGTCGCCCTGGGGCGGTCGTGGCCGCCGCGCGGGCCCGGCCGGGAACGGCCGCCGCGCGGGCCCGCCGAACCCGCCCGGGTGCTGTACGAGTGCCCAGTGTTAGCCTGAACGGCATGCCCACCCGGCGACGAGGCGCGAACGATACGGCCACGCGGCGCGAACTGCTCGACGCGACGGCGCGGATCATGGTCGCGGACGGTTACGCCGCCGCCAGCGCCCGGCGGGTCGCGGCCGAGGCGGGGGTCAAGCCCGCGCTGGTGCACTACTACTTCCCGACCATGGACGATCTGTTCGTCGCGGTGCTGCGTGACGGCACCGAGGGGCATTTCGACAGCCATCGGCGCGCGCTGGCCGGGCCGCGGCCGCTGCACGCGCTGTGGGAGCTGGCCAAGGACGCGCAGCGCAACTCGCTGATGATGGAGTTCTTCGCACTCGCCAACCACCGCAAGGCGATTCGCGCGGAACTGGTCGCCTACGCCACCCGCTTCCGCGAGGTGCAGCTCACCGCGCTGACCTTCATCCTGCGGCAGTACGGCGTGGACACCGACGAGTTCCCGCCGGTGGCGGTCTCGCTGCTGCTGTCGACGGTGACCACCATCCTGGTCATGGAATCCAATCTCGACCTCACCCTAGGCCACGACGAGACCATCGCGCTGATCGAGCGATACCTGGACGGCCTGGAGCCGCCGGCGACGGCCGCCGCCGGCGACTGAACTTTCGTTGTCCACTCGTACAGCGAACCCCTTCCCCGGGTGTCGCTGGGCTGCTACTCTCGCTCTCCGGTAACTCCATTACCGAAGCTGCGAATCCGAATCCCGGATTCCGAGAACAGTGGTCTGCGCCGGCGCGCAGACCCGTCTTCCCCTGCCGGGAAAGGCTGGTTAGCACATGACCGATCTGGCATCAGTCGACTATTTCTCCGATCCGGACGTCGCCCAGGATCCGTACGAGTACCTGGCGTATCTGCGCGGGCGGCATCCGGTGTTCCGGGAGCCGCACCACGACGTGGTGGCGGTGACCGGTTATCAGGAGGCGAACGAGATCTTCCGCGACGCCGAGCACTTCTCCTCGGCGATCTCGATCGGCGGTCCCTTTCCGCCGCTGCCGTTCCGGCCGGCCGGCGACGACATCACCGCGCAGATCGAGGAGCATCGCCACCTGTTCCCGATCAACGAGCACATGGTGACGATGGATCCGCCCGATCACACCCGTACCCGGGCGCTGCTGGCCAAACTCCTGACGCCGAAACGGTTGAAGGAGAACGAGGAATACATGTGGCGGCAGGCCGATCGTCAACTCGACGAATTCCTGGCCGCCGGTCGCTGCGAATTCCTGGACGAGTACGCGAAACCCTATGCGACGCTGGTGATCGCGGATCTGCTCGGCGTACCCGACGACGATCGCGACGAGTTCCGCTCCGCGCTGTCCGGTCATGCCGAGCCGGGCAGCCGGGTCGGCGCGCTGGATCACGAACCGGTGGGCCTGAATCCGCTGCAATGGCTGGACGAGCGATTCGGCGCGTACCTCACCGACCGGCAGCGGCAGCCGCGGGCGGACATCCTCAGCGTGCTCGCCACCACGACCTATCCGGACGGGACGAAACCCACGGTGGCCGAACTGGTCCGGCCGGCCACCTTCCTGTTCGCGGCCGGGCAGGAGACGGTCACCAAACTGCTCAGCGTGGTGGTCAAGGTGCTGGCCGAACATCCCGAATATCAGCGGCAGCTGCGCGCGGATCGCAGCCTGGTGAACCAGTTCATCGAGGAGTCACTGCGTTTCGAGAGTCCGACCAAGGTGGACTTCCGCCTGGCCAAGCGGTCCACCCGGGTCGGCGGGGTGGATATTCCGGCCGGCACGGTGGTGATGCTGTGCATCGGCGCGGCCAACCGCGACCCCCGGAAGTTCGAGAATCCGGACGAGTTCCGGCTGGATCGCCGGAACTCCCGCGAGCACATCGCCTTCGGCCGCGGCATCCACACCTGCGCGGGTGCACCGCTGGCCCGCGCCGAGGGACAGGTGACGCTGAACCGCCTGCTCGACCGGGTCCGCGATATCGCCATCGACGACCGGGTGCACGGTGCCGGGCCGGACCGCCGCTATCGCTACGATCCGACCTTCCTGCTGCGCGGCCTGCGCGATCTGCACATCACCTTCGAGCCGCTGGGTTCGTAGTCGCCGGAATGCCCACGGGCACACCGGGAATGCGCCGATTCAGGCGCCGATCGGCAGCAGGTCGCGGAAACCCGCGGCGCCGGGCTGGAATTCGCGGCAGCGGAACAGTTCCGGGGCCGCGGGCGCCGGGTGCCCGGCCACCGACAGTGCACGCGCCTTGAACACCTGGGCCGCGCGGCTGGCCCGGTGCTGCACCGGGTCGAACCGCGCGCCGAGGTCGCCGAGCGGCCGATCGCCCCAGAAGGTGACGTGGTCGATCAGCTCGTGGTCGAAGATGTCGAGCAGGCCCGCGCGGACCCGATCGTCGGCGGCGAACAGCTCGGTGTCGATGGCGAGCGCGTTCGGCATCGGGCTGCGCACCCGCGCCGCGAACGCCGACTCCAGGTCGACGACCCGCACGCCCAGGATGTCCAGCGGCCGGGTGTCGGCGTGATCGGCCACGATCGCCGTCACCTCCCAGCCGGACGAGACCCGGTCGAACAGCCAGCCCCCGGCGTACCGGGCCACGGCCGCCACCGTGGGCGCCAGCGCGACCAGGTGGTACCGGCGCCGGTGCTCACGGGCCACGGCGACCGCGCGGGCTCGGGGATGGGAACGGGTGCGAGGGCCGGATTCGGCAGCTCGGGACATCTGACTTCCTTCTGGTCGGGCAGCGGTGACCGCCGCGCAGTGGTGCCGTTGCGGTGGGTGAACCGTCGGCCATGAGACAACCAGATGTTTGCCGACTGTGACAAGGGTCTCAGCGAAACTTTTTTGTCATCGACTGCCGGAAAGCGTTCCGGCACGCGGTACGGCTCAGCCGACGGCCGCCGCGATCAGGTCCGCCGTGCGCCGGCGAAGCTCGGCGCGAGCGGCGGAATCGTAGGCCTGCGCGTCGGCGCGGGCCTGTTTCCGCCCGTTGAAGTACGCGCCGTTCGGCACATCCTCGCTGATCAGCCGGAGAACGGCGTCGCCGCCCTCGTCGACGGTGCTCAGCGGCGAACCGCCGAATTCGCGCACCATCGTGGTGTCCATGTAGGTGGCCGGATGCAGCGCGGTCACCGTGACCCCGGACGGTCCGAGCTCCTCGGCGAGATCGAAGGTCAGCATGATCAGCGCGAGCTTGCTGCGCATGTACGCGGCGCCCCCGCTGTAGCCGTGCTCGAAGTTCAGATCGTCGAAGTCCAGCGCCTGCTGGCCGATCGAGGCGACATTGACCACCCGCGCGGGCGCCGCGGCGGTCAGCAGCGGAACCAGCTGCCGGGTGAGCCGCGCCCCCGCGAGATAGTTGACGGCCAAACGCAATTCGTACCCGTCGGCCCCGAACTCGCGCGCCGAGTCCGGCGCCCCGAAGCCGACCCCGGCATTGTTGACCAGCACATCGAGCCGATCGGTACACGCACCGACCTCGGCGGCGAGCCGATCCACCTCCTGCAGCGACCCCAGATCGGCGATGAACACCTCCGGCTCCGGCCCCCCGGCGGCCACGATCTCCGCCCGCACCCGCTCACCGCGCTCCCGGTCGCGTCCGTGCACGAACACGCGCTCGCCCGCCCGGCCCAGCCGCACCGCCAGGTGCTGCCCCAGCCCGTCGGTGGAACCGGTGATCAGAATGGTCTTGCCGGGCATATCTACTCCTCGCCCTCGGTGCGCAACCCGACGAACCGGATGGTTCGCAGGCGAGCGTACCCCAGCCCCCGGGGCCGCTGATCGGAATCTGCTGTGCGCCAGGGGGACCGGGAACTCAGGAACTTCCGCCGGCTCGGGACCGGGGGTGGTCCCTGCGGCGCCGCCCGATCATTCGGCGGGCAGCCCGAATTCGGCGCGGGTGGCGGCCGGGACCAGGTCCAGGTAGTCGTCCGGATGTTCGGCGATCACCTTGCGGACGTAGGTGCAGTGCGGGAGGACGGCGAGGTCGCGGCGGCGGGCGTCGGCCAGGGCTTCGGCGACGAGCTGTTTCGCGAGGCCGCGGCCGCCGAAGGCGGAGTCGATCTCGGTATGCGTGAAATCGATGGTGCCGCCGGACAATTCGTACTCGGCGAAACCGGCGAGGGTGCCGTCCGCGGATATCTCGTAACGGTGCGCGGTGGGGTTGTCGCGGATGTCGGTGCTCACGGGATGCTCCTTCACGTCGTGGGGGTGACCGGGCGGGGCCGGACCGGATGGCGGCTCACGATCGAGATCCGGTTGAACGCGTTCATCGCGACCACCACCCAGCCGACGGCCGACAGTTGTTCGGCGGTCAGGACGGCGGCCGCGGCGGCGTAGTCCCGGTCCTGGATATGGTCGTCGGGCAGGGTGGTCAGCGATTCGGCGAGCGCCAGCGCGGCGCGTTCCCGCTCGTCGAACAGGAGGGTGTCGCGCCAGGCCGGGAGGGTGGCGACGCGCTGGACGGTCTCGCCGTACTGCAACGCCTCGCGGGTGTGCAGATCGAGGCAGAACGCGCACCGATTGAGTTGGGAGACACGGATGTTCAGCAGTTCCACCAGCCGGCGGTCGAGCCCGGCGGATTCGGTCGCCTGCTGGACGGCCTTGGCGACCTCGAGCTGGGCGTGGTACGCGAGCGGGTGCTGCTTGTCGATGTAGGTGCGCGTGGTCGTGACCGTCTCGCTCATCACAGCACCTGCTGTCCGTACATCTCGCCGAGCGGGTCGGCGATCAGTTCGATGCGGGCGCCGTCGGGGTCGCGGAAGTAGACCGAGACCCCGCTGTGCCGCTCGTAGCCGACGCCGGCCGCGTCGAGCCGGCGCACCGCCGCCTCCCACTGCGCGGGCTCCACCGAGATCGCCACGTGATGCAGTCCGCCCAGCACCTCGCCGTAGGGGCCGAGGTCCAGGCCCGGGAAGTCGAAGAACGCGAGCAGGTTGCCGTTGCCGATATCGAAGAAGAAGTGCGACGACCCGGCGTAGTCGCGATTCTCGATCAGCTCGGTCAGCGGGAACCCCAGCAGTTCCTGATAGAACCGGATGGTTCGCTCCACATCACCGCTGATCAGCGCGGTGTGATGCAGGCCGCGCGCGGTGGAGGCGCCACGCTCGGCAGCGGGCCGCAGGTAGGTCGCGCGCAGCCGCTGCCGGTCGGTCGGTGAATCTGTCATCTCTGCCTTTTCTCGGGTGCGGACCCGTCCATGATGGCCGGTACGGATGAACGGACCGGTCAGAGCTGCACCGCGGCGTGCATCTCCCACACCAGGATCTCGGCGGGTTCGGTCGCGGTGACCCGTTGCCCGCCGGTCGCGGTGAACCGCACCGCGTCGCCGGTGGCCAGCGGCCCGCTGCCCTCCAGCGTCACCGCGCCGCGCGGGACGAACAGGTGCAGGAAGGGCGCGTCCGGCAGCGTCACGGTCTGTCCCGGCGCCAGGCGCGCGGCATGCAGGGCCGCGTAGGAGTTGCGGATGCGGATCGCCGCGTGATCGGCGTGCTCGGGCATCCCCGACGCGACCGTGACCAGCCCGCCGGACAGCAGTTCCCCGTCGATCTCCAGCTGCTCGTAGCCCGGGGTGATCCCGGCCTCGTCGGGCACCACCCACATCTGCACGAAGTGCACCGGGTCGCGGTGCACGTCACCGCCGAGCCGCCAGGAGTCGTTCTTCTCCGAGTGCATGATCCCGCGCCCGGCGCTCATCCGCTGCGCCAGCCCGGGATAGATCACCCCGTTGTTCCCGGTCGAATCCTGGTGCACCAGAGAGCCTTCCAGCACCCACGTGACGATCTCCATATCGCGGTGCGGATGTGTCTCGAATCCGGTGCCCGGATCGACGATGTCGTCGTTGTTGACCAGCAACAGCCCGTGATGCGTGTTGTCCCGGTCGTAGTGGTGACCGAACGAGAAGGAATGCTTGGAGTCCAGCCAGCCGAACTCGGACTTGTACCGATCCGCCGCGCGGCGGACGTCGATGGTGGGGGTCGGACCGATGGTGGTCATGTGCCGTCCTCGCTGTCGGTGATCCGGGTGGCTCCCGCCCGGAGATTTGGTTTCCATGTCCACCAACAGGGCGCGGCTCGGGACTATTCCCTGGAGTCGCGCGGGGTGCGGGGGTGCCATCTGTTCCGCTGTCGATGGCACCCCCGCGTCTCACCGTCGCCGGGTGGGTGCGGGGGTTTCCGCGGCCCGGCGGGGGATCAGGGCAGGACCTGGGGGACCACGACCGGGTCGACCGCGCCGACGATGCCGCCGATGACCGCGCCGAGCAGGGTCGGGACCGGGTCGCTGAACGAGCCCGTGGCGGAGCCGATGGCCGCGCCGGTGACGGCGCCGTTGAGGACCGGGTCCGGGTACTGGGCGTCGGGGTTGGTGGCGACCTCGAGCGGGATGCCGCCGGATACGGGGTCGGCGGTGGCCGGGGTGGCGGCGTTCGCGGAGCCCGCGAAGATGGCGGCCGCCGCGAGCGGCAGGGCGCTCGCGGTCAGGACGCGAGCGGTCGTGGTGGCCAGGGATTTACGAGCCATTGTCTTCCTTGTCTTTCGAACCTTCGTGTGGCAAAACTTCGAATCGAACACCGCTGCTGAAAAGTGGTGCAACGGAGTAGATCCAGGCGCCGGAAGGTCTGTCAACCGATTCCGGCCGACTTGTGACTTGTGTCACCTTGACATGTCGGAAATCCGCTCAACGGCAGTCGCGGACGCGGTACTTCTCCGTGATCGCACACGAAATTCACAGTGCGTCAACAGCTTCGGATCCTACGGTGCGCCGGGGCCGGTGGCGGGCGGAAGTCCTCGCGCGGGTCGGGCATCGCGCGGGGCGGGTACCGAAGGGGGCCGGGGCGCGGTGGGCTCGCCGGTGGGGGCGGATCGGCGGATCGCGGCGGTGGGTCCGGGTGCGGGCCGGTGGGGCGGATTTGCAGTCCGATGGCTGGCCGGGTGCGGTAACGTCGCGGTGTGGGGCCCGAACCGATTCCCTATCGGGAGTATCCCGTGCGCGGGGTGCCCGGGGCGCTGGTGTGGTCACGGCGGGTATCGGGTGCGGCGCTGGTGCTGCCGGACGGGTGTATGGATCTGCTGTGGCTGGGGGAGCGGCTGATGGTCGCGGGGCCGGACACCCGCGGATACCGGGTATCCGTACCGGACGGCGCGGCGGTGCGGGGGATCAGATTCGCGCCGGGTACGGCCCCGGCGCTGCTCGGGGTGCCGGCCGGGGAACTGCTGGACAGCCGGGTCGCGCTGGCGGATCTGTGGCCGGCCGATCGGGTCCGCCGGATGACGGGACTCGTTGCGGCGGAGGACGACCCGATGCGTGGATTGGCCGCGGCCGGGCGGCTGCTGACCGCGGCGGCGGGGCCGGTGGATCCGGTGCCGGGACATATCGTGCGGTCGCTGCGCGGCGGCGCCTCGGTCGCGGCGACCGCCGACGCCACCGGGCTCGGCGTGCGCCGGCTGCACCGAATATCGCTGGCGGCGTTCGGATACGGGCCGAAGACCCTGGCCCGGGTGCTGCGCCTGCAGCGCGTGCTGCCGCTGGCGCGGGACGGAATTCCGTTCGCGGAGTGCGCGATCCGGGCCGGCTATGCCGATCAGCCGCATCTCGCGCGCGAGGTCCGCGCGCTGACCGGCCGGCCGTTACGGGCGTTGCTCGGTCAGGACAGCGGCGCGTAGAGATCGACGCCGTTGCCGTCCGGATCGTGCACGCTCGCGTAGCGCTGACCCCAGAACGCGTCGAACGGCTTCAGTTCGCCGTGATATCCGGCGGCGGTCAACTCCTCGTACCAGGTGTCGACGGCGGCGGGATCCGGGCAGCGGAAGGCAAGATTCATCCGGCCCGCGCCGCCGCGCCAGGCCGGATGGAAGCTGCGGATGGTCGCCTCGGTGTCGAGGGTCAACCGGAACCCGCCCGGCAACTCGGCCTCGCGGTGCCCACCGAGGTCGTCGCCGAAGCGCAGGCCCAGCCGGGTGTAGAAGTCCACCGACGCGTCCACGTCCGCCACGACCAGGCCGATCACATCGAGTTGTGCTGTCATATCCGGCACGGTAGGCGCCGCCGGACCGCGCCGTCTTGAACGAATCGGACGCGGCGCAGCGGCCCGTTTTCCGGCGCAACCGGCGATGGCCCCAACGAAACCGCAGGTCCGGGCGCTGTCACCGCGGCCCGGTCCGGCGTAACCGGGCGCAACGGCATCCGATACCGCACGGAAACAGACCACTGGGACCGTCGATCGGACAGCACGGACACGTTCGAGGGCGAAGGGAGCGATATGAGGGGAGCGCCCGCCACGCCCGCCCGTAACACCGGGGTCACCGCCGGGAGACCGGCCCGAAACCGCCGCTGCCTACCGTCCGGAACCATGAGGACGGCCGGGCACGGTGGCCACGACGTGCGGCGGCTGCGCGACATCCTGCGCGCGGCCGTACGTGGCGGCAGCTACCCGCGCGGCCTGTTGCCCGGCGAGCCCGAATTGATGGCGACCCACCACGCCTCCCGCGCCACCGTGCGCGCCGCCCTGGCGCTCCTGCGGACCGAGGGACTGATCGAGCGCACCCAGGGCGTGGGCACCCACGCCGTCGCGATCCCGGTGCAGACCTCGCTGCCGGAGGCGCACGGTGTGATCGCGCCCGCCCGGGACAGCCTGTTCAACCAGCGGATGCGCCCGCGCGAACTGGACCGCACGGTGCTGCCCGCCCCCGGCACCGTCGCCGAGCGGCTGCGGATCGCCCCCGGCACGCCCTGCCTGCGCCTGGAATACGTCGCGCTGCACGAGGACGAGCCGATCGCGATCGCCACCAACTATGTACTGTTCCCCGAGGCGGAGCGGTTGCGCGACACCCCGTTCGTCTCCGACTGGTACCGGCTGCTCGCCGATTCCGGTGTGGCGCTGTCGGATTCGGAGTTCGTCTTCGACTGTGAACCCGCCGACGCCGGCCTGGCCGCGGTGCTGGGCATCCGCGAGGGCGCCCCGCTGATCGCGCTGGAACAGCTCATCTACGACCCCGACGGCAGGCCCTTCGACCTCGCCTTCATCCACACCCGCGGCGAACGCTTCCGATTCGTCTCCCGCGGTACCAGCCGGACGCTGTCGTAACGCGTCTCCCGGCTCTCCCCCGCGCGGCGCCCGCCGCGCAGAAAGGTCCGGCCATGTCCGAAATACCCTCTCTCCCGGTGACTCTCACCGACGCGGCGGCGGCCCTGCGGTCCGGTGCGGTGACGTCGGTGGAGCTCACCCGCGCCGCCGTCGGGGCGGCCGACCGGCTCGACGGCGCGCTCGGCGCCTATCTGGCGCGCTTCGACGACTACGCCCTGGAGCGCGCCGCGACCGCCGACGCGGAACTCGCCGCCGGGCAGGACCGCGGCCCGCTGCACGGAATCCCGTTCGGGGTCAAGGACATCATCGCGATGGCCGAGGGGCCGACGACGGCGCAGAGCCTGATCCTGGACCCCGCCTGGGGCGCCGGTAAGGACGCCCCGGTGGTCGCCCGGCTGAAGGCCGCGGGTGCGGTGATCACCGGCAAGTCGACCACCATGGAATTCGCGGTCGGGATGCCCGATGTCACCAAACCCTTTCCGGTGCCGCGTAATCCGTGGGATCCGGCCACCTGGCCGGGCGGGTCGAGCTCGGGTGCGGGCATCGGCGTCGCGTCCGGCATGTTCCTGGCCGGACTCGGCACCGACACCGCGGGCAGTATCCGCATCCCGGCCGCGTTCTGCGGGGTCAGCGGGTTGATGCCGACCTTCGGCCGGGTACCCAAATCCGGTTGTGTGCCATTGGGTTACAGCCTCGACCACATCGGCCCGCTGGCGCGCAGCGCGCGCGACTGCGCCGCCGTGCTCGCGGTGATCGCCGGGCCGCATCCCAGCGATCCGGACTGTGTGGACGCCCCGTTCACCGTCCCGGAGTGGATCGGCGATCTCACCGGCGTCCGCATCGGTGTGGTGCGGGAGGGACACTTCCCCGAGATCGGTGATCCGGCAGTGGATCCGGTGTTCGACGCGGCGGTCGCCGTCCTGACCGCGGCGGGGGCGAGCGTCACCGAGGTGACGCTGCCGTACCGCCCGGAGATGATCACCGTGGACATGATCACCATGGGGTGCGAGGCGCTGGCCTACCATCGCAGCGATCTGTCGGCCCGCTGGGACGACTACTTCCTCGCCACCCGGGCCATGCTGGCGATCGGCGCCCAGGTCTCCGGCGCCGATTACGTACAGGCACAACGGGTCCGGCGGGTGGCCCAGGACGCCATCGGCCGGCTGTTCGACACGGTCGACGTGATCGTCGGCCCCACCGCCTCCACCGGCGCGCCGACCTTCGAGTCGATCACCGGCCCCGACGGCACCCCCGATATCGGCACGCTGTTCAGCCTCATCCACACCCCGTACTGGGACACCCTGGGCAATCCGGTGCTGGCCGTGCCGATGGGCTTCACCGACGGCGGGCTGCCGCTGTCGCTGCAACTGGCCGGTCGCGCCTTCGCCGAGGCCGAGATCCTGCGCGTCGCCGACGTTTTCCAGCAGGCGACCACCTGGCACCTGCGTACCCCCGAAACCGTTGTGGAAGGAATTGCGGCATGAGCGGTCGAGCGCCGGAGACGGCAGCGGAGCGTAACCACGAAGGCGCTCCGTCCATGCCCGATGGAGACAGCATGAGTGACACCATGAAGACCTTGCTCGGCCTGTCCACCCTTCCCGCTTCCGAGGCCGAGATCGCCGCGTACGCAGCCGGTTTCGAATTCCAGCGGGCCGGCGTCGACGCGCTGTACGCGGTGCCGGAGGCGCGGTACGCCACACCCGCACTGCATTTCCGGGCCGCGGCGCGCATCGTCGACTGGGCGAGCTGAACCGGAGTCAGTGGTCGTCGGGACGCTCGGGCTCGTCGAGCAGCCGCCGGTGCAGTTCGGCGGTCATCCGGTGGATCGCCCGGGTGAGCTCGGTGTTGGTCTTGAGTTCCAGTTCCTGTTCCCGGAAGTCGTGATCGGCCTTCAACTGCTGGAATTCCGCCTGCCGGTTCTGGCCGATCATGACGAAGGTGGACAGGAAGATCGCCTCCAGTGACACCACGAGAGTCAGTGTGGGCCAGGGGTTCTTCTCGACGAACAGCATCCAGACCGTGAAGCCGGCGGCGTGGATGTACACGAACATCATCGAGCCCGCGAATTTGGTGATCCAGTCCGCGACCCGCAACTGCATACTGGCTGCGCGGCGGTCGCGCAGCTTGACCACTGCGGGATGCTGCTCTCGGTTCGGTGGCGGGGACGTGGTCATATTCGATCTCCTCTGGGTCGGCGGGTGCCGAGGTCGCGCCGGATACTAACCGGCCGGGCCCCGGCGCCGGTCGCGTCGGTGCGTGCGAGCATGGAGCCGGACCGCCGAACGAGCCGAGGAGATCGGATGAGCACCGCATCGGAGTTGAAGGCCCGGGTCTGCGCCGAGATCGAGCGGCACGCGGCCGAGATCACCGGCCTGTGCGACGACATCATGCGGCATCCGGAGACCGGTTACCGGGAGACCCGCACGTCCGCCCTCGTCGCCGAGCGCTTCACCGCGATGGGACTGACCCCGCGGACCGGCCTGGCCCGCACCGGGGTGAAGGCCCGGCTGCGCGGCCGGGCGCCCGGCCCGACCGCCGCGATCCTCGGCGAACTCGACAGCCTGCTCATCCCGGACCATCCGTACGCCGATCCGGTCACCGGCGCCGCGCACGCCTGCGGTCACAACGCGCAGATCGCCTCGATGATCGGCGCGGGCCTGGGCCTGCGCGCGGTCATCGGCGAACTCGACGGCGACGTCGTGCTGTTCGCCGTCCCGGCCGAGGAGTGCATCGAGGTCGGCTGGCGAATGTCGTTGCGCGACAACGGCGAGATCCACCAGACCACGGGTAAGGCCGAACTGATCCGGGCCGGGCACTTCGACGACGTGGATCTGGCGATGCTCACCCACACCGGCGTGGCCGCGCCGCCGATCGCATTCGGCATGCGGGGCAACGGTTCCCTGGTCAAGCGGGTGCGTTTCCACGGCCGCGCCGCCCATGCCGGCGCCATGCCGTGGGCCGGGATCAGTTCGTACAAGGCCGCGACGGTCGCGATCGCCGCCGTCGACGCGCACCGGGAATTCTTCGACGACTCCGATGCCGTGCGGGTGCATCATCTGATCACCCACTCCGGCGACTCGGTCTCGGCGATCCCGGCCCGCACCGAGCTGGAGATGATGATCCGGGCCCGCACCGTCGAGGCCATGCGCGACGCGTCCGAGCGGGTGGACCGCGCGCTGCGCGGCGGGGCGCTGGCGATGGGCGCCGATGTCGAGATCACCACCGCGGTCTCGTATCTGCCCTTCCGCGACGACGAACCCCTCACGGAGGTCACCGCGGCGAATGCCAGGCAACTGCTCGGCGCGGACGCGGTCGGGCGCATCCCCGAGATCACCGGCGGCTCCACCGATATGGGCGATCTCGGCACGGTGATGCCGGTGGTGCATCCGCTGGCCGCCTCCGGCTGCGCGACCCCGTTCCACGGCAACGCCTACTACACCGCCGATCCGGTGGCGGCCGCCGTGGTCCCGGCGAAGGTGATGGCGTGCACGGTCGTCGATCTGCTCGCCGACGGGGCGGCCGCCGCCCGCGCGGTCATCGAGCGCAGTGGCCCGAAGCTCGGCCGCGCGGAATTCGCCGGGCTGCACGACTCCCTGTCCAGCAGCGAGTACTTCCGGGGCGGTCTGCTCGATCGGGCCGAGTCGTAGCACGATGTGGCACATACCCGCCATGTAAGTGAAGGCTTGTTTACAAATCGCGGGTGTCGAATACTGGACGCCATGGCGACGGCGATGGTGAACGGGCTCCGGATCGGATACGAACTCATCGGGGACGGTGACCGGCCCTGGGTGCTCACCCCGGGCGGCCGATTCCCGAAGGAGACGCCCGGCCTGCGGGAACTGGCCGAGAAGCTGGCGGCCGCGGGCAACCGGGTGCTCATCTGGGATCGGCCCAACTGCGGTGAGTCCGACGTGTGCTTCACCGGCGACAGCGAGTCCGCCCTGCACGCCGATACGCTCGCCGCGCTGCTCACCCACCTGGACATGGCGCCTGCCGTCCTCGCCGGCGGATCCGCGGGCTCGCGCATCGCGCTGCTGACCGCCGCCCGGCATCCCGGCGTGGCTCGGGCGCTGGCGCTGTGGTGGATCAGCGGCGGGGTGATGGGACAACTGGTGCTGGGCAATGTGTACTGCGCCCCGAACATCCGCGCCGCGTGGGCCGACGGGATGGCCGCGGTCGCCGCCCTGCCCGACTGGGCCGAGTCGATCGAACGCAATCCGGCCAACCGGGAGCGCATCCTCGGCCAGGACCGGGAGACCTTCATCGCCACCATGGAGCGGTGGATGATGGCCTACTGCCCGCAACCGGATCGCACCATCCCCGGCCTGCCGGACGAGGTGGTCAGCGCAATCACGGTGCCCGCGTTGGTGTTCCGCAGCGGCGCCAGCGACGCGCACCACACCCGCGCCACCTCCGAGGCCATCGCCGAACTGCTGCCGGCCGCGCGGTCGGCCGAACCGCCGTGGGGCGACCGGGAATGGCACGAGCGCCAGGCCGAGCGGGCCCGCACCGGCGGCCTGTTCGTCCGCTGGCCGCTGCTGGCCCCGGCGCTGCTGGCGTGGGCCGAGCAGATCGGCTCCTGAAACCGTATCCGCGGAACGACCTCCCGGAGATCACCGCATGGACCGGGCTGTGCGCAGTAACCTAGGGGCACAGCATTTTCGGAGTCTCTGTGACCGCTCACAACCGTGCGGGAGCATCCGGCCGCCGGTTCCGTCCCGATCCGCCGGCCGGGGACGGCCCGCGCACGGAACCGCATACCGCAAGCGAGACAACCGCTTACACTCGACAGTCCGGCGGGGGGAACCGCCCGGGCGGATGTCGGCCGGTCGGAGCTCCGGGGTCAGGGGAGGCGGACATGGAGATCGCTGCGGTGCCGCAACCGGCCTACCGCCAGGCCACACTGCCCGACCTCGACGGCATCGCCGCCATCGAGGCCGAGGTCTTCGACCAGCCGTACCAGTATCAGCATCTGCGGCAGCTGTTCGAGGTGGATCCGGCGAGCTTCATGGTGGCCGATCTCGGCGGCGCGGTGGTCGGCTACACGATCGGGCAGGTCCGGGGGCGGCAGGTGTGGCTGCTCAGCTTCGGGGTCGCCTGCGTGTTCCAGAGCCGCGGCTACGGGCGCGCGCTGCTCGACCGGACGCTGCGGCGGTTCGAGGCGTCGGGCTCCGACGCGGTGTGCCTGACGGTGGCGCCGGACAATCTCACGGCCTACAACCTGTTCAAGCAGAAGGGATTCGAATTCGTCCGCCACGACGAGCGCTACTTCGGGCCCGGGGAACCGCGGGATGTGCTGGCGTGCCGACTGCGTGGCTGATCGGCTGTGGGATGTTCGAAGATGCGCGCCGGATGCCGTGAGTTGCACGAGATTCCGCGTGGATCCAGCGGTGCGTGGGTACAGTGGTTGGCGCGCAGGGGGATTCGGCGGACCGACAATGGCGAGGACACCGACCCGCGCTCGTGGCAGCGGGCGCGGGTCGATGTGTGAGCCCGCAGGGTAGCGGGAGCACACAGGTGCCTCGACCGTTCGCGGTCGTGACCTGATCGATCAGATGGTCAGGCGAGGTCGAATTCGCCGTTGCGCACCCCGTCGAGGAACGCGTCGAGTTCGTCGGCATCGAAAACGAGTTGGACCTCGGCCACGGGCTGCGCGGTGGCGGCGCGGAACACATACGCGCCGTCATCGCGTGGGGTCACCGTCAACGCGTGGTGATCGGTGCTCCCGGAACGCACACCCGATTGGAAGGCGTCGAACTCGGCGTCGGTCAGCACCAACAGCTCGTCCGCGGGCAACACGGTGGCAGCCGTGGTTCCCGCGGTGGCGAGCTTGTCGTCCCAGACCGCCGTCCAGCCCTGTTTGCGGGCGACCTGCACGCAGTTCTGATTGGGCGAACTGGCCACGGCTTTGTGGAATTCGCCCGCCGTGAAGGCAGGTGGCATCGTCATGATTGTCCTTTCTACGGTGTAAAAGATCCGGCACGCTGTCGGCCGGACGATGGGGGATCTCGCGAAGTTACGGTTTGTGGCCGACAGCTGCGAGATTGGAGTCGAAGGAGGCGTCCTCGGTGTCGACAGGGCCGTCCGGATGCCACTCCGGTGCATACACGATTCCCGGTTCGACGAATTCGAAACCGTCGAACAGAGCACCGAACTCGGCGCGGCTGCGGTAGGTGAGCGGGTCGGAGGTCTTCGCGTACACGTCGGTGACCTCGTCGCCCCGGTCGATCGTCGCCTGATCGAGGCCGTCGGTGGTGGCATGGGTCATCGCGACGTAGCTACCGGAAGGCAATCGGTCCCGCAGGGTGGCCATCACCTTGCGTGGCTGGTACTCGTCCGGCACGAACGGCCACACGCTGCAGAGCAGCAGCCCGATCGGCTGATCCCAGTCCAGCAGCCGCCGCGTGGTCGGATGATCGAGGATCGCCTCCGGCCGGCGCAGGTCCGCGTCGAGGATCGCGGTGGTGTCGAGCGCGCCCTGGGCGCTGAGCAGTTCGTGGGAGCGGTTGACCGCCTCCAGGTCGTTGTCGACGTAGACCACCCGGGCGCCGGGCAGCACCGAACGCGCCACCTCGTGGGTGTTGCCGACCGTCGGCAGGCCGGAACCGATGTCGAGGAACTGCTGGATGCCCTGTCCCACCATGTATTTCACGGCCCGCTGGAGGAAGCTGCGGTTGTTGTGTGCGAAGAGGTCCGCATACGGCGCGATCTCGAAGATGCGCTCGGCGAAGATCTTGTCGATCTCGAAGACCGCCTCGCCCGACAAGTAGTAGTGATAAAGCCGGGCCGACGAGGGTCGGCTGGCGTCTATCTCCCGGGGCTGTGACTCGAACTCGTTGTCACTCATGCCCGTTGCTCCTTTTGTAGTTGTGCCCTTTTGTGGATATGCCCAGCTATGTATGCCCCGCTTCAGGGCGTGCTGAACGTCTTGCGGCGGAACGATCGTGCGACATGGTCCATGAACTGCCGGGAGTCCTCGGCGCCGAGCGCCGCGGCCGATAATCGGGTCCACACCGTCTCACGGGTCGAGACCGCCGCCTTGTCGTCGATGTAGCGGATGTCGCCCTGACTCTCCACCACCGCGATGTCCAGGTCGCCGGCCGCGCCGGGTGACGGCACCCGCACGAGGGTGAAGCGGTCCTCCATACCCGCGCCCCGGGTGGCCGCCGTGAACGGCAGCACCTGGATCAGGATGTTGGGCCGCCGCGACAGATCCGCGAGGTGTTCCAGCTGCTCGACCATGACTCCGCGTCCGCCGTACTCGCGGCGCAGGCAGGACTCGGACAGAACCGCATGGAACGCAGGAGGATTCGTATCGAGCAGGATGGCCTGCCGCGCCAGTCGCGCCTCCACCGAATCGTCGATGCTGACCGCGTCGCCGTCGGTCGGCAGGTAGCGGTCCGGCTCGTGCAACGCGCGAATGTAGGACTCGCACTGGACGAGTCCGGGCATGATCTCGGCCTCGGCGACGCGCAGCCGCCCGGCGTGGGCCTCCAGATCGACCAGCAGCCGCAGATCCTCGTGGTACGCGCGCCGGTATCCGGTGTTCCAGAAACCTCGTTTGTGGTTGTCGCGCCGCAACTCTCGTAACGCGTCCAGGTATCCCGGGTCGACGAAGCCGAGCTTGGCGGCCAGGCGTTCCAGGTCGCCGACCGTGATCGAGCTCGAACCGTTCACGAGCATGGCGATGCGACTCTGGCTGGTCTCGATGTACTTGGCAGCCTCGGTCTGGCTGACGCCCGCCGTTGTGATCATGTGTTCGATCTCGCGCCCCAACAACAGCTTTCGCGCCGTCCGCAATCGCGTACTCATGCGAACAGGGTATCGGCGCGGTGCGATTGCTGGAATCCCTTTCGTCCCAACCTCTTACGCAAACGTGATAATCACGCTAGGATCTATCATGTTCACACTATCATAGTTTCGGTATCCGGATGATCATGATCACACCGTGATACGCTTCCGTGCGAAGGCGGCAGCCCATGACGACGACCACGCAAATCCCTTGGGCAGCTTGCCGTTCCGGCGATCGATGGGCCTGTGGTGAGGTCGCCGGCTACCTGACCGAGCCGGATGCCCGCAGCATCCTCGGTGTGGAGCACTCGCCCGGTTGCGGGCGCTGGCTGGCGGCGGTGGCCTATCTGTCCGCCGGCCTGGACGAGGACTGAGATGCCCGGGATGCAAATGGTGTTGGTGGTTTTCGGCGGGTTGTTGGTGCTGTGCGCATCCGCGCTGTGGGTGAGTCTGAAGCCGGCCGGGGCGCACACCGCACCGGAGCACGAACTGTCGGTCAACGAGGCGCACCGGGCGATGCAGCGCCATCGCGGCTGCAGTCGCGACGACTGCCCGCGCAAGGAGGCGGCGTTCCGGGTGCTCGTGGAGGCGGGGCGGGTGCGGCCGGATTCCGGCCGCCTGTACTGAGACCACCCGGTCCCGGGTGGTCGTTTCACCGTGGCCCCGGTCTCCCGGGGCGCCGGATTCCGCTCAGCCGCGATAGGTCCGCGCGACCAATGCCGAACGCAGATACCACAATCCGCTGGCCTGGGTCGGGTCGAATCCGGTCAGCTGCCCGATGCGCTTGAGCCGGTAGTCGACGGTGTTGGTGTGCACGTGCAGCAGCCGCGCGGTGCGCTGCCGGTTGAGGTTGTGCGCGATGTGGGTCTGCAGGGTGTCCAGCAGTTCCGGATGTTCGTCCAGCGGATCCAGCAGCGAGCCCAGATATTCACGGCCGGGGCCGGGCCGGGTCAGCTGATACTCCAGGGCCAGATCGTCGAACCGGTACAGCGCCGGCACCGAATGCAGCCGGGCCACCATGTCCAGCAGTTGATGCGCCTGATCGGCGGCGGTGGGCACCGCTTCGGCGGCGGTGGTCACCACGGTGGCGGTGATCGGCACCCGCGCCGCCCGTGCCAGCCGGCCGATCAGCTCGTCCAGCTCGGCGTCCTCACAGCCGTCGGCCGGGATCAGCAGCGTGCCGCCGTCGACCGACAGCAGCGACAGCGCGGTCTCCCCGCAGTGGGTCGCGATCTCCGCCTGGACCCGGCGCAGCTTGCGGCGGGCCACCACCTTCGCGTCCAGCATCGGATTGGATTCCTCCGGATGCTGCGGAATCGACAGTGCCAGAACGCGATAGCGATCGGCGATCTCGATGCCGCACTCGCGCGCCATGGTCGAGGTGGGATGTCCGCCGAGCAGTGCGCTGGTGAGGGTGTGCACCGCGGTGTGGTGTTCGGACACCACCGCGCGCAGTTCCTTCACGTACGCCATCGACACGGCGGTGGTCATGGTGTCGAGCAGCTCGACCACCATCTTCGCGCCCTCCACCAGGCTCTGGTAGTCGGTGAGCGGCACGGTGAGCTGGGCGTCGCTGTCGCCGCTGTCCACCGCGCGGTGCTTGTTGCCCGCGGCCGCGACGACCAGATCGAAGCCGATCTTGAAGCCCTCGTGGATGGCGTGGTGGATGGTGTCGATCGGCACGCCCTCGCGGGCCCATTGCGCCGCAGCGTCTTTCAGCCGATCCGTCTTCTCCTGGATGTCGTTGCCGTCGAGCATGCTGATCGCCAGCTCGAGGCAGATCCGGGTGATGGTGGTGACGTCGCCGTAGATCGCGTCGCCCGGCAGGGTTCCGCAGGGTGCGACGTTCTCGACGAAATGGCCGACCATCTGCCGCGACAGTGCCCAGACGTCTTTCAGCGGGGAGGACATCGGGCGTCCGGAGACGGTGAGGCCCGGTCGGTCTGGAGTGTGGACAGACATCGGTGACGACTTCCTTCCGCCCCCGTTACGGCACTGCCGAGTCAACGTAACCTTTTCGAGATCCACGGGGGTGACTTCGGTCTCGAATAGTGATACTTCGCGAAAACTTACGGGGTGTCGATGGTGATCGATCACAATGCCCGCGACTTACGTTGTCACAGAACCGATTCGTTCAGGACAGTATCGGTCGAGGGGACGCCGACCAGCAGCCGTTTGAGAACTTTGCCGGTCTCGCCGCGCGGCAGCGACGACAGGAAGGTCACATCGCGGGGCACCGAGAAGCGCCCCAGCCGATGCCGGACATAGGTGCGGATCATGTCCGGATCGAGTCCGAATCCGTCCCGCTTGACCACGAAAGCGGCCAGCCGCTGGCCGAATTCGCGATCCGGTACGCCCACGACCGCGACGTCGGTGACCTGCGGCAGATAGGACAGCGCCTCCTCCACCGGACGCGGGAAGACGTTCTCGCCACCGGAGATGATCATCTCGTCGTCGCGGCCGGCGATGTACAGCCGGCCGTCGGCGTCGATGTACCCGAGATCGCCGGTGTCGAGCATGCCGTCGGCCTCCTCCGGCGGCGTCGAGTTCACGTACCCGTCGAACAACATGTGGTTGCCGACGTAGATTCGCCCGGTGGCCCCGATCGGCAGCGTGGTGCGGCCGGAGTCGAGGACCGCGATGCGGGTGCCCAGCGGCGGCCGACCGGCGGTCAGCGGCGCGGTGCGCAGATCCGCCGGCGTCGCGACCGTGGCCCACGACACCTCGGTGGAGCCGTACACGTTGTAGAGGATGTCGCCGTAGGTGTCCATGAACCGCAGTACCGCCGCCCCGGACAGCGGCGCCCCGCAGCTGGCGGCGATGCGCAGGGTGGAGGTGTCGTACCGGGCCCGCACCGAGATCGGCAGATCGAGGATGCGCTGCACCATGGTCGGCACCAGCACCAGCGTGGTGATCCCGTGCTCGGCGACCAGGCGCAGGGTGTCCTCGGCGTCGAACTGCCGCGGCAGCACCACCGTCGCGCGCAGCGGAGTGCTCAGTTGCAGGGCCGCCAGTCCCCAGGTGTGGAACAGCGGCGCGGGGATCAGCATGGTCTCGTTCATCCGGAACGGGATGCGCGACAGCAGCGCCGCGACGGTCGCGAAACCCTTGGGTTCCGGGCGGCGCGCGCCCTTGGGGCTGCCCGAGGTGCCGGAGGTCAGCACCACCAGCCGTCCCGGCCGCACCGGGCGGCGGAAGTCGCGGTGCCCACTCGCGATCAGTTCGTCGAGGGTGAGCCGGCCCGGTACCGGTGAGCGGCCGTCGGTGGCGAAGCGCGCGATGTCCGCGTGCAGATAGCGCACCAGCTCGTCCAGATCGCCGTCGACGAACAGATGCCGCAGCCGGTGCTGCTGCACGATGTCCTCGATCCGCCGGGCGGCGAGCCCCGCGTTCAGCAGGATCACGTCGACGCCGAGTTTGCCTGCGGCGACCATGGTTTCGACCATGCCGGCGTGGTTGTGCGACAGCAGGCCGATGGCATCGCCGAAGCCGAGCCCGAGATCGGCGAGCGCGCCGGCCAGCGCGGTGGTGCGCTCGTGGACGTCGGCGAAACTGCGCTGCCCGCGGTCGTCGACGATCGCGGTGCGGTCGGGGGCCAGTCCCGCGCCGGCCGCGTAGCCGCCGGCCAGATTGAACCCCCAGCGGGCCAGACCGCTCAGTTGCCGGGTGCTGCGGATCGGGCCGGCGACGCCGATCACGCCGGTGCTGACCATCCGGCGCGCCACCTCGGCGCGCTGCCGCATGGGTGTGTCCTCGCCGTTGACGACCACCGCCGTCGGCGCGCCGAGCACCACGTCGGACAGTCGCCGCAGTCCGGCTACGGCCCAGTCGGCGATATCGGCATTGGACGCGGCCGCCGCGACCGGATGGACCCGGCCGGCGGCGAAGAAGGTGATCGTGATGCGGGTGCCGCCGCGCCGGCCGTCCGGGCCGGCCTCGCTGTCGCGCAGGCGGACCGCGGCGAGGCTGCCGGTGACCGGGTGGTGCAGTTCGAAGAACTGTCCCACCAGACCGACAACGAGGTTTGCTGAAAATGTGCTGATACCTGTGTCGCTGGTACCGACCCGGACCTGCCAGAGCGGGTTGCCGCCGATGGTCTCGAGCCGATCGCAAGCGCCGATGCCGGTGAAAATACGTGAATAGGTCTGCGCATCGGTGAGCAGTTCCCATACGGTATTACGCGTGACAGGCAATTCTGCGGTCACGTCGATCACATCGGTAGCCAAATCAATACACTTCTCGCGGGCCGGTCCGAAGGATCTGGACCAGTGGGAACTTATTTGTAACCGCTGGTGACACCTTTCGTCAAGAAGGGTGTCCGGAGGTCGTCTTCCGAGGCGGGCGGAACCGTGGATAAAGTAGCCGGAATGTAATTCTACCGATATTCGGGCCGTGTCGGGGCGAAATGGGAATATGTTGTGAAAATTCCCTGATCAGGCAATCTCGGGTTTGTGATCCGCTGCGGACGTGCGGTGTGCCGATCGATTGCCGGGTGAGATTACCCCGGCGCGCTCGACCGCGCACGCCGAGGTCGGGGCCCGGCGCTCCCGGCGGGGGAGCCGCTATGTTTGCTGAATATTCGCTTCGGACCACCCGTTTGCCGGTCCCGATCGGCCGGGTGAACCGCGGGTCGGGAACTCGGCGGCCGCCTGTATCGTTGCCGGACCGGCGGTCCGGATTGTGCCGGATGATGGCATTTCCTGTACGACGTGAGTGAGTGTGGCGGTATGGCACGGCCTTCCCTTCGGAGCACCGCGCGGCGCTCGGCGGAACTGGTGACGGCGGCGCTGGTGTTGCTGGTGAGCTGGACGGCGGTCGGACCCGGCACCGCGGCGGGGGAGGGCCCGGCGGCGGCCGTCGCGCCGGACGGCTCGCACATCGACCGGGTGGACCGCGTCGACGACCGCCGCTCGGCGGTATCGGTGTACTCCGCGGCGATGCGGCGGATCGTGCGGCTGTCGGTCGTCACCCCGGCCCGGCCGGCGGGACCGCGCCCGGTGCTGTATCTGCTCAACGGCGCCGAGGACGGCCTGTTCCCCGACGGGACCGAGGTGTCCTGGCAGACCCGCACCGATATCCGCGACTTCACCGCCGGCAAGAACGTCACCGTCGTGGACGTGCTGGACGGCAGATACACCTATTACACCGATTGGGTCGCCGACGATCCGGTGCTCGGCCGCAACGAGTGGACCACCTTCCTCACCGCCGAACTGCCGCCGCTGATCGACGCGGCCTTCGACGGCAACGGCCGCAACGCGATCGCCGGGGTATCGATGTCGGCCACCGCCGCGCTGGCGCTGGCCGAGGCCGCGCCGGGGCTGTACCGGGGGGTCGGATCGTTCAGCGGATGCGCGCAGACCGGCACGGACCCCGGCCGCCGGTACGTGCAGGCGGTCGTCCTCTCCGGCGGCGGGAATCCGTGGAACATGTGGGGCGCCGACGGCGCGTCCGCGTGGACGGATCGCGACCCGTCGACCGACGCCAACCTCGAGAAGTTGCGTGGCACAGACCTGTTCATCACCGCCGGCGATCCGGGACGGGCCGAGGGCACGCCGAATTCACCGGCGGGACGCGGTCTGGAGGCCGCGGTGGCCGACTGCACCCGCGAACTCGCCGCGCGGCTGGACGCCGACGCGATCCCGGCCACGGTCGAGTACCTGCCCGGCGGGCAGCACGCCTGGCCGTACTGGCAGCAGGCCATGCACGAGGCGTGGCCCACGCTCGCCCGGTCCCTGGCCCGCTGACCGCCGGCCCGCGGCCGCGATGCGCGCGCGGCCCGCGCGGCCGGAATTCGCAGGTTCCGCGCACCGGTCCGATCGGCCGCGCGCGCCGAATACTCCAGTAGTACCAACGCATTCCGGCGAAACGGACCGGTATGCATGTCACACCGGCGAAACCGCAATCGGATGAAGGGAAGGACGAACCGAATGATCACGCATTTCTTCGATCAACTGCTCGGCGCAGTCAACGGCTTCTTCGGACTGCTGCTCATCCCGTAGCGAGGGCGATCACCGTCCGGGGTGGCAGACCGCCCCGGACGGTTCGGTACCGCACGATTCGGGCCGTGATGTCCGCCGGGACTCAGCGTTTCACCGCGACGGCGGCGAAACCGTCCAGCGGCCGCAGTTCCGGCACCGGCTGATCGGGATCGGGCCGCCAGCGCGCCAGATGGACCAGCCCGGGTTCGATCGGCACGAAATCGCCCAGCAGCGCGAGGATTTCGTCGTGGGTGCGCAGGGTGTCGCCGCGACCGGTGACCTCGGTGGTGACCGCGCGCATCCGTTCGAGCTGCTCGGCGGGACCCTCTCTGGTCAGATGCGACAGGGCCACATGGCTACCCGGCGCCAGCGCCTCGTACAGCTCCGCGAACAGCCGCTCGGCGACCGCGTCGTCGTAGACGAAGTGCAGGACCGACACCAGCAGCACCGCGATCGGCCGCGAGAAGTCGAGCAGTCCGGTCACCTGCGGATGTGCCAGTACCGCTTGCAGATCGGTGAAATCACCGTGCACCGCGGTGGCGTTCGCATTGTCCGCGAGCAGCCGGCGGCTCATCGTCACCGCCACCGGATCGATGTCGACGTACACCACGCGCGCGTCCGGGTCGGCCCGCTGCGCGATCTCGTGCACATTGCCCGCCGTCGGGATGCCGGAGCCGAGGTCCAGGTACTGGTCGATCCCCGCCTCCGCCAGACAACTCACGGCACGTTGCAGGAAGGCCCGGTTGGCCCGGGCGGTCCGCGGCACCTCCGGGATGACCTCGATCATCTTCGCCGCGATCCGGCGATCCACGTCGAAGTTGGCGAAACCGCCCAGCAGGTGATCGTAAACCCGTGCCGGGCTGGGGATTCGGGGGTCGATATCATCGGCCGCCCAATCGGGGAGCAGAGGTTGCACGACCACTCATACTTCCCGCAACCGCGTGATCAGTCCAGGACTGTGTTCTCCGCTACGGCGACAGGCCGGACGTCCGCGCGCGGCGTGTGCAGCACCCAGCGGTTCGGACCGGCGGCTTTTGCCCGGTAGAGGCCGGTGTCGGCGGCATCGAGCAGATGTTCGGCGTCGGTGCCGGAGACCGCGGTGACCACCGCGCCGAGACAGGCCGAGATGCTCAGCAGCAGACCGTCCACCGGAATCGGCTCGGCCACCGCCTCCAGCAACCGCTCGGCCACGACGGAGACCCGGTGGATGTCGCAGGGCGGCGGGAACAGCACCACGAACTCGTCGCCGCCGACCCGGGCCAGCAGTTCGGGTTCGGCGTGCCGGGCCAGCCGGGTGGCGACCGCGGTCAGCAGCCGGTCGCCGGTGCCGTGGCCGTGGGTGTCGTTGACCGCCTTGAAGCCGTCCAGATCCAGGAAGCCCAGCCCGATCCGATCGCCCGGCGCGGCGGCATCGATCAGTTCGGCCATGGTGTCGATCAGCTGACGGCGGTTCGGCAGCCCGGTCAGCGGATCGTGGCGGGCCTGGCGATGCAGTTCCGTCTGCAGGGCCCGCCGCTGCGTGGTGTCCTCGCCGACGATCAGCAGATAGGCTGCGCGAGCGGCGGATTCGGGCACCAGGGTGACCGCCCAGGCGGCCCAGCCCTCGCCGCCGTCGTCGTGCGCGTAGCGCAGCTCCAGCCGCAGGGTGCCCTCGCCCGCGGCCATCAGTTCGCCGGCGATGCGGCTGTGCAACTCGCCGCGGTCGTCCGGATGCACCAGATCGGCCACGGGCCGGCCGCGCAGCCGGGCCAGCGGGAGCCCCAGCATGGCCCTGAGCGCCGGATTGGCGTCCACCACCCGCCCCTCGGCGTCGCAGATACCGATCGCGACGGTGGTGTTGTCGAACACCACCCGGAACCGGATCTCGGCGGCGTTGCGCGCCTCGGCCGTCGCGGTGTGCAGCATCTCCAGATGCCGTCCCCGCGTGGCCAGCAGCTCCTCGGTATAGCCGCGGGACAGCGCGCCGAGCACGTCGAGCAGCCGATCGGTATGTGGCGCAACGATTTCCGCCAACGGCGCGAGTGCCGTGAACGAGCGGGACAGCACCTGCGGATCGGTCAGATTGGCCCGCACCAGTTCCGCGCCGACGTCCGCCGCGTCGATGACGCCGACCGGTTCGGCGACGGCCGCGGCCGCCAGACGGGTCAGGAACCCGGTCAGCAGCCGGTCCAGTTCGCGCATCGGCATCGGTACGAAACCGGTGTCCGCCACCGCGATTCGCCACTGCCGAGCCAGGTCCGCGAATTCGCGATTGTGTGTCACGTGCTCACCCCCCGGATCCGGCGCCGAAGCAGGTCCTCAGCCTACCGTGCTCCGGCCCGGTCGCCGGTTCGGTACGGCGGTACCGAACCTATCTTTTCGCTGTGAATCATGTTGTGACAGTGCCGATCAGTGCGAAACCCGCTAGGCTGTCGGTGAGCCTCGGTCGATGACCCCCCGATCGGGCCGCGGCTCATTGCGCCCGCCGAGTCCGATTCCCTCAATTTCCCCCTCGGCGGGCGCACCTCTCTTTCCGGCCCCCCACATGCTGCGGCGACGCCGTTCCGGTCACCTCCACAGACCACTCGGACGGCCTCGCCCGGCGGGCCGATACCCTTACCGCCCGAGCGCCGGTTCGGCCTCCCGGGGATGCGTTCCCGGGCGGCCGTGCGGGGTTCCGAAGGGCCGTCGCGCACCTTTGGCGCAGTTGGGCCGGTTGCCACTTCGCGCAGCCGCGAATGCCGTCCGAATCCCGAATACGCCATTGCGGGGCGGCCGCGGGCAATCGCGGTGCGCGCCGATCACTCCGGTCGAATCCGGGGCCGGCCGCCGGTGCCGGGGGACATCCCTGCGCCGCGAAATATCCTTGTGCGGCAAGGGATCAGCGCGGCAGGCCCGTTCGGACCGGTGCGCCCCTCCGGCCTGCGCCGGAAACGGCGCGGCCGGGCCGGTTCGCGTGCGTTGCGCCGCGGAAGCCGGGCCCGGCCGAGTGTTGTGCGCCGATGTGCTACTTGTTGGCTTTGTGGTAGGCGGCCACGATCTCCGAAGAAATTCGCCCACGAGCGGACACGTTGTAGCCGTGTTTCTTCGCCCATTCCCGGATCGCCACCGTCTGCTCGCGGTCGGCGCCCGACTTACGCGGAGCGGGACCGCCACCGACCTTCAGCCGGCCCACCTTCCGGGCCTTTTCCGTCCAGGGCTCGAGCGATCCCCGGAGTTTGCCGGCATTCAGGGTTGACAGATCGATTTCATAGGCCACGCCATCGATCGAGAACTGCACGGTCTCATCCGCTTTGGACTTCCCGTCGTAATCGTCGATGAGTGTGACGGTGACCTTCTTGGCCATGAGCGAGCCCTTTCACACGGACACACGGATCATCTGGGATTGTGTATACCGTACCCCAGCGCTGTCGAGGATAGCGAACCCAGCGTATTTCGGCGTTTCTCTCCGGGAATGCAGAAAGGCGGGGAAAACAATGCGGGGGCGAATTGCGAGCCATTCGGATACGCGAATCCCGTGGTCAGAGGGTATCCGCGGGGCAGCCGATGCGACTGCCCCGGACGGAACCCGCTCAGCCGCCGATGGATTGGATGATCTTCACCACCACCAGCGCCACCGCAATCGCCAGGTAGCCGCGCAGCGCGATCATCCCGGCCGTCCGCAGTGTCGAGAACGCCGGGCGCCGCAGGGTATCCAGGGCGGGCGTGCGCCAATTGTCGCGATCCTGCCCGAGGATCGCCTTGCGCTCGGACCGGGACAACGGGGTCGCGTCCAACTCCTCGATCTGATCCGGATCGAGGCCGCCCAACTCGGCCGCGGTGCGCTCCGCCGCGCGGCGGTCGCCGCGATGCCGGGCCACCGCGATCGCGGCGCCGCCGAGGACGCCGAGCACGGCGCCGGCGCCGAATCCGGCCTCCAGCATCCCGGTCGTGACGTCCGGGAAGAAGGTCGCCGTCGTCAGCGCGAGCGACAGCAGTACCAGCGACCAGACGATGACCCCGGCGAGGATGTTCTGGCGGGTGGTGTTCACCCACGGTCCCAGTACGGCCCGGTCGTTGCAGAGCAGCACCAGGAACACCGTCGCCGACGGCAGCAGCACGCCGGCCAGCGCCTGCACGCCCTGGGTGATCAGGCCCAGCACATGGTCCGGGCTGAACGTGACCGCGCCGGCGATGGTCAGCAGCAGCGCGTAACCGAGGTAGAACGCCGGCGCCTCGGAGATCTTCCAGTGCAGCGAATGCCGCTTGCCCAGGGTGTCGCCGAGGGCGTAGGTGGTGGCCAGGCCGACGGCGTTGGCCCCGATCAGCGAGGCGTCGAGCAGCAGGATCGCGAACAGCGCACCCGCCGTGGTGCCCAGGTGGTCGTGCAGCGCGTGGGCGACGGCCCCGGCATCGGTGAAGTGGCCCGCCGCCGCGGTGCCGCCGAGCCCGAACGCGGTGACCGCCATGATCGCGATCGCGCCTGCCATCACCACCACGATGCCGACACAGAGGTCGACGCGCTCGTACCGGATCCAGCGCGGGGTGATGCGCTTGTCGATGATGTTGGACTGCTGGAAGAACAGCTGCCAGGGTGCCACGGTCGTGCCGACGATCGAGACGATCAGCAACAGCAGCGTGGAATCGAGCCCGCCGGGAAACGACGGCAGGAATCCCGCGCCGACGGCGGCGGCGCGCGGATGCACCAGGAACGCGAGCGGGAACATCACGATGTTGATCGCGATGAGCCCGAACAGGAATCGCTCCCAGCGACGGAAGGAACCACCGGCCACCATCGCGAACAACAGCACCGCCGCGAGTGGCACCGCGATCGCCTTCGGCAGCCCGAAGTAGCCGAGCGCCATCGAGACCCCGATGAATTCCGTGACGATGGTGAGCGCGTTCACGACGAACAGATCGCCGACACTGAAAGCGCCCCAGAACTTTCCGAATCGCGCGAAGATCAGCCGGGCGTGCCCGACGCCCGCGACGGCGCCGAGGCGCACGACCATCTCCTGGTTCACGTACAGCACCGGGATGAGCAACAGCAGTGTCCAGCCCAGCGCCGCGCCGTAGTTCTGGCCGGCCTGCGCGTACGTGGCGATCCCACCGGCGTCGTTGTCGCCGACCATCACGATGAGTCCGGGCCCGAGGACGGCCAGCAACATGCGCAACCGCTGCGCGCGGCTGCGGCCGTGCGGACTGTCGGTCTCGCGGATGGTGCCCAGCGCGCCGACGATGTCGCCGACGTGCGCACTGTCCAGCACGGCGGTGCTCGCGCGGGCCGGCGTGACCGGGACCGTCGTGGTGTCGCGGCGGCTCCCGCCGGTGGAGAAGAAGGCCATGGCCGTTCCTCCCTTTCTGAACTCGGTCTGCGGGGCGCGGCGCGGCCACACCCGGTGAACCGGCCTACGGCAGCGCTGCCGAGGAGGCCGGGAAGAGATTGCGGTGCAACGGATTCGGGCCACCGCGCCGGTGCCGGCGACGGTGGGGTGAAAAGCCGGTTGTCACAACGGATTCCGGACGGATGACGAGTACGCGGGCACGCTGCCGCCGATCCGGCGGGCGCGCGGGAGCGCCGTGGGGGGCGGAGAACTCGATCAGGCGTCGACGGGGCGGTCGCAGCAAGCCGGGAACGAACCGGATGGTCGAACCGGACTACTCGGATACGGACTATCGCCGGACTTCATGTCGTCCCCTCACCTCCTTGCTGCCGAGACGCACGCGCGCGTCGTTCCGCCGTTCTGGATCGGCACCACGGGGAGGGAGCGATTCCACCGAATCGGTGGGAAAGCGCACCCCTCTCGTCAGAGCTTCGGCACTGTACGACGTGTCCCGATGGAGCCGGGAAGCCACTTCGGATCACCCCTTAATCCGGGGAGATCTGTCCTAACCCTGGGCGTCTCTCGACGTCGTCGGATCAGTGGCCTGTGTTCGTACAGGAGCCTCGCCTAGCGAGGTGCTGAACACGGAAATAGTGAACCGGGAACCCCGAGAAGTCAAGCCGATCGGGCCGGTCGCCTTGCATACATAGCGATGTGTGCATACTATCGCGGACAAGCCGGGCGGAACGAGAGGAGGACGCGGTGAGCGCAGCACACGGGTCCGGGGGTGGCCACGCGCACGCGGGGCACGACCACGCGGGCCACGCGATCGGCGGCGGTTCCGACGGCGATCGGCGCTGGCTGGCCGCGGCTTTGGTGGTGATCGTGCTGTTCATGCTCGGCGAGGTGGTCGCTGGTTTCCTCGCCGGATCGCTGGCCCTGCTCTCGGACGCCGCGCACATGCTCACCGATGCCGCGTCGATCGCGCTCGCACTGGGTGCGATGCGGCTGGCGGCGCGCCCGGCGGCCGGGCGGATGACCTTCGGCTGGCGGCGGGTCGAGATCCTGTCCGCACAGGCCAACGGGCTGACCCTGATCGGGCTCGGCATCTGGCTGGCGGTGGAGGCGGTGCGCCGCCTGATCCACCCGCCGGCGGTCACCGGCGGTCTCGTCCTGGGTGTCGCCCTGATCGGCATCGTGGTGAATCTCACGGCGACCTGGATGATATCGCGCGCCAACCGGACCAGCCTGAACGTCGAGGGCGCGTTCCAGCACATCCTCACGGACCTGTTCGCGTTCATCGCGACCGCCGTCGCGGGCGCGGTGATGTGGGTGTCCGGCTTCGCGCGGGCCGACGCCATCGCCACTCTGCTGGTGGTCGCGCTGATGCTGAAGGCCGGGATCGGGCTGGTCCGGGCGGCGAGCCGGATCTTCCTGGAGGCCGCCCCCGCCGACCTGGACCCGAACGAGATCGGCCGGGCCATGGCCGCCCGCGACGGCGTCGTCGAGGTGCACGATCTGCACATCTGGGAGATCACCTCGGGCACGCCCGCGCTGTCGGCGCACATCCTGGTCGAACCGGGCCGCGACTGTCATGCCGTGCGCGAGGACGTGGCGCACTGGCTGTCCGGCACCCACCACATCGGCCATGCCACGCTGCAGGTCGACCATGCCCGATCCGAGCTGATCCAGCTCGGCGGCCACGATCCGCACTGCGGCGACGCCCACGGTCCCACCCATCGCCGCCCGGAGGCCGCCGCCGGACACTGAGCGGGCCGGCGCGGGGCCGGACCCACCTGCACGCGAGGCGCGCGGCGGGATCGCGTTCCCGTTCCGGTCCGGTGCCGGGGACGGCCGGATCGAGGGGGCGCGGGCTCGGCGGAACCGGGGCAGGCCGATAATCGCGCGGTGGGATGGATGTCGACGCCGCTGACCGTACAGTCCGCCTTCGAATCCTTGCGCTGGGACGCGTCCACGGTGGTGATCACCGTGGCGCTCGCGGCGGGATACTGCGTGGCCCGGACGCGCGCGGCGCGCCGGGGTGAGGCGCCACCGGCCGGCCGCGCGGTCGCCTTCCTGCTGATGGGCGCGGGTGTCTGGTTGCTCACCGGAATCAGTGCGATCGGCGCGTATTCGTCGACGCTGTTCTGGGTGCGCGCGTTGCAGACGCTGCTGTTGCTCTACGTGGTGCCGTTCGGGCTGGCCGCCGGGCGGCCGGTCACCGTGCTGCGCGCGGCGCTGGGCGAGGCCGGCCGGGCCCGGGTGGACCGGGCGCTGGCCTCGTCGTTCGCGCGGACGCTGACCGCCCCCGCCACCGCGTCGCTGACGATCCTCGCCGCGCCGTGGATCCTGTTCCTGTCGCCCTGGTTCGAGGTGGTGCTGCGGCACGGCGCGGCGGACGCGCTGACCCGAATCCTGTTGGTGGCCATCGGTTTTCTGTACTTCTACTCGCGCCTGCAGACCGATCCGGTGCCGCGGCGCCACTCCCAGGGCATCTCGCTGCTGATCACCGTGTTCGAATCGCTGGCCGACGGCATCCTCGGCCTGGTGCTGTGGCTCGGGCCGCTGGTCGCGGCGGGCTATTTCGAGGGCATCGGCCGCACCTGGGGGCCGGATCCGCGGATGGACCAGATCATCGGCGCGGGCATCATCTGGGTGCTCGGCGATGTGCTCGGCCTGCCGTATCTGCTGACGCTGATGCGGTCGTGGGCGGCCGACGAGCGGCGGCGCGCCCGGGAGGTCGACGCGGAACTGGACGCGATCGATCGCGCGAGCGGGCCGGAGTCCGGCGATACCGGTGAACGGTCGGCAACCGGCGCTGCCGTCGAGCCGGCCGCCGGTGCGCGCGGTCGGTCCACTCGGCCCCGGGTCGCGGCCGCGGCCACCGCGGACGACGATGCCGCGCCCGCCACCACCGGACTCTGGTGGGAGAACGATCCGCAACTGCGGGACCGGTTCCGGCGCTGACGGCGGGGCGATCCGGCTGCTGCGCGCGTCGCGGGCGAACCGGCGGTCGCCGGAACGAGATTCTGGCACCATTCCGGCAACACTCGGTCCGGAGTCATCGAAAACTCACGATCGAGCGCCGATGATGGGGGCGTGCAAGGACTTCGACGTTCCGCCGCGCCCGCTGCCGGTCTGTTCGCCGTGCTGGCCGCCGCCACGGTGACCTGTGCCGGACCGGCCGCGGCCGGTCCGATGGCGGTCCTGCGGGGTGGCGCCGACATCACCGCGCACGTGACCGGGGAGCATCCCGGCTATCGGTGCCAGATCGCGGCGCACGGAGTCGACGGGCCGTGGCAGTCGGTGGGCGTCGACGGTGTCGTCGATCTCGATTCCGGCCCGTTGCCGACCGGGCGGCATGTGGTGAGTGTGCTCTGTGAGGATCGCGACCGCGGCGATGCCAGCGTGCACACGATCGCGCGCAATACCGAGGTGTTCACCCGCTGACCGGACCGCCGGAGCGGGTGAACACCGCCGGGTGGATCAGATCTTGCGGATGACCGTGACGACCTTGCCGAGGATCCGCGCGTCGTTACCCGGGATCGGCTCGAACAGCGGGTTGTGCGGCATCAGCCAGACGTCCTTGCCGGTGCGCTTCAAGGTCTTGACCGTCGCCTCGCCCTCGATCATCGCCGCGACGATATCGCCGTTCTCGGCGACGTTCTGCTGGCGGACGACGACCCAGTCGCCGTCGCAGATCGCGGCCTCGACCATCGACTGGCCGACGACCTTGAGCAGGAACAGCGAACCCTCGCCGACGAGTTCGCGCGGCAGCGGGAACACGTCCTCCACCGCCTGCTCGGCCAGGATCGGGCCACCGGCGGCGATCCGGCCGAGGACCGGCACGTAGGTGGGTGTCGGATGTTCGGCCGACGGCTCGGTCGACACCGGGCGCAGATGTCCGCCGGTGGCGCGCACGACGGTCTCGTCGAGACCCCGGACGTCCACGGCGCGTGGCCGATTGGGATCGCGGCGCAGGAAGCCCTTGCGCTCCAGGGCCCGCAGTTGATGGGCGACCGAGGAGGTCGAGGTGAGCCCGACGGCGTCACCGATCTCCCGGATGCTCGGCGGATACCCGCGTTCGCTCACCGAACTGCGGATGACCTCGAGCACCCTGCGCTGCCGGGCGGTGAGATCCGTCCCGTTGCCGGCCGATCCGGTGCCCTCGCCGCCGGTGCCGCCCTCCGCGATGGCGCCGTCATCGATGGCACTCGCATCGATGGCGACGCCGACCACGTCGTCGTGCCCGTCCACCGGAAATTCGCTCACGGTCGCCGTCCTCCGTTCTGTCCGTATTGCTCGTTCGTGCTGCACTGCTCGCTTGCGTACCGCGTGTCCGTACCGCGGGTGCTTCGAATGTAGTCCGGTCAACTGCCGGTTTCAAACATCTGTTCGACGCATGTCGGCGCAACCGGTGACTTCGTCGGTGCCTCGTGGTAGAAATTCGAACAGCTGTTCTTCGAACGAATGATCGAACAACTCGAACTCGCGTCCCGTCCCACCGATCCGTCTCGTCTCGCACACCCCTCCTGGAGGTCCCCCGATGCGCACTGCGATCAGCGAATTCGACACCGCCACCACCGATTCGGCCCCCCGCGCCGAGCTTCGGGGGCCGGTGGCGACCCGGCCCCGATCGGCGGCCTACGCCTGTCTCGCCGGTGCGCAACGACCTGCGAGCCGGCGACCCGAGGCGGTCGTCGCGGCGCCGGCGCGGATGGCGGGCCGCCCGCGCGGGCTCGACGCGGCGGCGCGGGTCGAGCGGGCGCAGCTCGGCCTCGCCACCCTCGCGGCGGCCGCGCTGCTCAGCGCCGCCGCGGTCGCCGGGCTGATCGCGCTGGCGCAGATCCGCTCGGCCGACGCGAACGCCGTGCGCACGGAGCTGGTGCAGGTCGGCGAGGGTGAGTCGCTGGCCGATGTGGCGCAGCGGGTCGACCCGGAGGATCCGGCCCGTGCGGTGGTGCGCAAGATCGTGGAGCTCAACGGTTTACAGGGTGCCGAGGTGGCGCCGGGGCGGACGCTGATCGTGCCCGTCCGCGCGCACTGACCGCCCTGCCGGGAACGATCGGGAGCGCGGCGAGGTGGCCGGAACTCCCGATCCATTACTGAAACGCGTTGCTAATCTCCTCGATGTACGTCTCGGGCCGCGGTGGCCCGCCATCGAAGTCGGGGGCTCGGCACCATGCGACGTTTCATCCACTTCTGGGCCGGGTTGCTGGCCGGTGCGCTGGTGGTGCTGTGCACCGGCCCCGCGGCGCAGGCCGAACCCGGTTACCGGGACTATCTCGACCTGCCGGTGGTCAACGGCGTCGGCCTGGTCGGCGGCGGCCTGAATCCGGCGCTGCCGCTGGATCTTTCGCAGTTGCGGGCAGCGCTCGACGAAGCGCGCGCGGCGGGTGTCGCGCCGCGCCGGTACGCGACGTTGTTGCAGCAGTACTGGCTCGTCGTCGCCACCGGCAACGCGGATATCGATCTCGCGGGCTGGGATCCGGCGCGCGGCGTCGCCGCCAATGCGAACACGTTCACCCAGGTGTACGTGAACTATCTGCGGCTGGCGACCGCGCATCCGGAGTTCTACTGGGCCGGTCTGGCCGGTCTGGCGGGCGGTTCGTTCGCTTCCGGATTCTTCGACATGGGTGATATCGGTACCGCGATCGACGCGACGGGTATCCACGCGCTCGGCGGTGCGGTGGCCGATCTGCTCCGGGGGACGCCCGCGGCGGTGGCCGACGCGCTGCCGGCGGATCCGCGACTGCTCGTCCTCGCGGGGCCGCGGCTCACCGGTGACGATCTGACCTGGTACCGGATCCGGTTGATGGTGATGCAGAAGCACATCTTCCTCGACCAGGTGCCGATGCACGAGGCGTATGCCGCCGGGGGACTGCCGGCGGTCGAGGAGATGTACCGGGCCGGGATCCTCGACGACAACGCCCGGCTCGCCTGGCAGTCCCTCGCCGCGGGCGGCGCGGCGGGCTACGGCGACGCGCTGGTGCGGATGACCGACCGTGAACAGAATCAGATCGTCGCCGATCAGTGGGACGAGACCGCCACCGGCCGGGGCGCGATGGGCCGGGTCATGACCTACGTCAGCACGCTGGTCGGCAAGGCGGCGGTACCCGGCGTGCGCGCCCCCGGCGTCTTCGCGCCGATCACCCTCACCGCGGAGGTCGACGGCCGGCCCGCCACGCTGCGCACCACCCTGCCGGACTTCGACTGGGCGGATCGGGACGACCGCTGGCACTACATCATCGGCGACCTGCTGCCGCGCTATGCCGAGCTGCGCAACGATCCGGCGCGCGCCGCCGCGGTACTCGCCGAACCATTCCCGGACAAACTGGCCCGCGGCCGCATGGTGCCGCGGCTGCCGGACATGCTCGCGGATCTGAGCGACGGATGGCAGCTCGCCTGGTGATCGGGGCGGACCGCCGGTGAGCGGATACGTTCGAGTATCCTGAAATGGCTGTGAAGCGATACGACCTGCTGGTGCGGTATACCCTATCGCTGGGTACAGAGCCCTGAACAATCGCTCGCCGAGCGCGCTGCCGGATGCGGTGTGACGGTGGGCTCCGCATCGACGAAGGACTTCGGATGCATTGCCCGTACTGCCGCAACCCCGACTCGAGGGTGGTGGACTCGCGTGAGGCCGAGGAAGGCTCTGCGATCAGGCGCCGTCGCGCCTGCCCGCAGTGCGGTCGTCGGTTCACCACGGTCGAGACCGCCATCCTGTCGGTGGTCAAGCGCAGCGGCGTCACCGAACCGTTCAGCCGGGAGAAGGTCATTCGCGGCGTGCGGCGCGCGTGCCAAGGCCGCGAGGTCGACGACGACGCACTGAACCTGCTGGCCCAGCAGGTCGAGGACGCGGTGCGCGCCAAGGGTTCTCCCGAGATACCCAGCCACGAGGTGGGCCTGGCGATCCTCGGCCCGCTGCGCGATCTGGACGAGGTCGCGTATCTCCGATTCGCCTCGGTCTACCGATCCTTCAGTTCCGCCGAGGATTTCGAGCGCGAGATCGCGGATCTGCGCCGCCATCGCACCGGGCACACGGTCGCGGCCGGCGCCGAGTGACGTCCGGCGCGGTCCTCGCCGAGACCGCGCCGGTGCCGAATTCGCTCACCGCGCAGGGCGAGTCGCGGGCGCGATGCGTACCGCCGCGACGGCCTTCTCGATTCGCTTGGCGGACACCGGATACGGCGTGCCGAGTTGCTGAGCGAACAGGCCGACGCGCAATTCCTCGATCATCCACCAGATTTCGGTGACATCGCGTCCGGTGCGGCGGGCCTCGGGGAGTGCGTCGAGCAGGCGCTGATAGGCGTCCAGCGCGCGATCGAGTTCGGCCGTGCCCTGCCGGTCCCGGTTCGCGGAGGCGGGCAGGGCGGCCAGCCGGGCCGTCGCCGCCTGCAGATAGCGCGGCAGTTCCCGCAGCCGGGTACCGCCGAATTCGCTGACGAAGCCGGGGAACACCAGATCGTCCAGCTGCCGGCGGACGTCGTCGGCGATCTCCCGATCGGGTGCGCCCGACAGCGCCGCGCGCACCCGATGCGCCTCGGCCAGCACCGGAACCACCAGCCGCACGAGGCGGGCCACGGCGGCGCCGAACTCCGGCCGGATCCGCTCCAGTAGTGCGCGAAACTCGTCCGGGCTGCGTACCGGTCCGCCGTGCGCGGTGATCAGATCGTCGGCGGCACGCGCGCGGCAGTCCTCGATCAGCGCCTCCAGCGAACCGTACGGATTCTGGCTCAGCGCGAGCCGATCGGACGGGGACAGGCCCGCGGTGGCGGCCCGCACCGAGGACGGCAACTCCTTCAGCACCAGGGCCCGGGTGCCGGTCCGCATCGCGGCGGCCTGCCGGGCCGGGGACGACAGCACCCGCACCGCGACGCCGTCGCCCTCGGGGACCAGTGCGGGGTAGCCGGTGATGGTCTGACCACCCACCTCCCGGCGGACCGTGGCCGGCAGGGTGCCCAGCGATTCCGAGGTCCATACCGCCGCCGGGGCCCGCTCGGCGGCCTGGGTGGCGCGGGCCACCGACTTCGACACCTGGTCGGACAGCCGGGTTTTCAGCGCGGCGAGGCTCTTGTCGCGATCGACCACGGTGCCGTCGGGCGCGGTCGCGGCGAAGGTGACGCGCAGATGGTCCGGCAGCCCGGCCGGGTCCAGATCGGCCGGGGTGATCGGCGCCGCGCCGAGCTGCGACAGCTCCCGGGCCAGTCCGGTCCGCAGCGGTTCGGCGCGGGGCGCGAGCCGGGCCAGCGCCGCCCGCGCGAAGTCGGGGGCCGGAACCACGTTGCGCCGCAGGTGTTTCGGCAGCGTCTTGATCAGTGCCGCGGCCAGCTCCTCACGCATCCCCGGCACCAGCCAGTCGAAGCCGACCGCCCGGATGTGCGCCAGTTGCGCGACCGGAACATGCACGGTGACACCGTCGTCGGCCTGGCCGGGCTCGAATTGATAAGTGAGCGGGAAGGTCAGCTCGCCCTGCCGCCAACTGTCCGGGAACGCGGTCGGATCGAGCACCGCGGCGTTCTCGTTGACCACCGTCGAGGCCGAGAAGTCCAGCAGCGCCGCGTCTTTGCGCTGGGCCTTGCGCCACCAGCTGTCGAAGTGCCGCACCGAGACGATGTCCGCGGGCAGCCGCCGGTCGTAGAACTCGAACAGCACCTGATCGTCGACGAGGATGTCGCGGCGGCGCGCCCGGTTCTCCAGATCCGCCACGTCCTCCAGCAGATCCCGGTTGCGGTGGAAGAATTCGTGCCGGGTCTGCCATTCGCCCTGCACCAGCGCGTGCCGGATGAACAGTTCGCGCGCCAGTTCGGGGTCGATCCGGCCGAAGTCGACGCGGCGCTGGGCCGCGAGCGTGATCCCGTACAGGGTCGCGCGCTCGTAGGCCATCGCGGCGCCGCGCTTGGCCGACCAATGTGGTTCGGAGTAGGTGCGTTTCACCAGATCGCCGGCCAGCCGCTCGGCCCATTCCGGTTCGATGCGGCCGGCCATCCGGCCCCACAGCCGCGAGGTCTCCACCAGTTCGGCGGCCATCACCCAGCGCGGGGGCTTCTTGGCCAGCGCCGAGCCGGGGAAGATCATGAACCTGGCCCCGCGGGCGCCGAGGAACTCCCGGCTCTCGGCCTCCCGTAAGCCGATGTGCGACAACATGCCCGCCAGCAGGGACTGGTGAACGGTCGCGACGTCCCAGGGCCGGCCGTCGGAATCGGTTCCGGCCGAACGGGTTTCGGCAGGCTGTGGATTTCCCGCCGGGCCGCCGGGGTTCGGCGCCTGCCGTCCGCTGCGGCCGGAATGCTCCGGGCCGGAAGCGTTCCGGTTCTCGCGGCCGCCGTCTCGCCTGCCACCGGCGCCTCGGCTGTCGCCGTTGCCGGTCCGGCGCCCGCGGTCGTGTGTCCGGCCCGCGGTGTTGCCCGATCGGTTGTCGTCGCGCGCCCGGTCGCCGGTCCGGCTCCCGCCGTCGCCCGATTGCCCGTCGTCGCCGCCGGATTCGGCGGAGGTCTCGGTGGTCCAGCCGAGGCCGCGGGTGATGGTGCGCAGCTGGCCCTGGAGGTCCTGCCATTCACGGATCCGCAGGTAGTGCAGGAACTCGTCCCGGCACATCCGCCGGAACTGGTTGGACGACAGGGCCTTCCGCTGCTCGGTGAGATAATCCCAGAGCCGCAGGTAGGCGAGGAAGTCCGAACCCTCGACCGTGAACCTGGCGTGCTTGGCGTCGGCGGCCTGCTGGAATTCGGCCGGGCGCTCCCGGACGTCCTGGATCGACAGCGCCGCCACGATCACCAGCACCTCACTGAGGCAGCGGTTGACGTTGGCCGCCACCAGCATTCGCGCCATGCGCGGGTCGACCGGCAACTGCGACATCTCGCGGCCCACCGGGGTGAGCACCAGGTTGCCGCCGGTATCCGCCTGTCCCAGCGCGCCCAATTCCTCCAGCAGCCCGATGCCGTCCCGGATGGCGCGGCGATCCGGCGGTTCGACGAACGGGAAGTTCTCGATATCGCCCAGTCCGAGGGCGGTCATCTGCAGGATCACCGCGGCGAGGTTGGTGCGCAGGATCTCCGGTTCGGTGAACGCCGGGCGGGATTCGAAATCGTCCTCGGCGTACAGCCGGATACAGATACCGTCCGCGACGCGGCCGCACCGGCCCGACCGCTGCCGGGCCGAGGCCTGCGAGATCGGCTCGATCGGCAGCCGCTGCACCTTGGTGCGCATCGAATATCGGGAGATACGAGCACTTCCCGGATCCACGACGTACCGGATACCCGGTACGGTCAGCGAGGTCTCGGCCACGTTCGTGGCGAGCACCACCCGGCGGCCGGTATGCGCCTCGAAGACCCGATGTTGTTCGGCGGCAGACAGTCTCGCGTACAGCGGCAGGATCTCGGTGCGCGGCAGCCGCAGATCCCGTAGCGCGTCCGCGGTGTCGCGGATCTCGCGCTCGCCGGACAGGAACACCAGGACATCGCCGTCGCCCTCGGCGAGCAGTTCGCGGACGGCGTCGCCGACGGCGTCGACCGGATCGCGATCGACCACCCGTGGGTCGTCGTCCTCGTCGTCCTCGGACGGCGCGGAAACCTCCAATGCCAGTGGGCGATAGCGGATCTCCACCGGATAGGACCGGCCCGACACCTCGACGATCGGGGCGGGCGTGCCGTCGGCGGCGGCGAAGTGCCGGGCGAACAGATCGGGATCGATGGTCGCGGAGGTGATGATCACCTTGAGATCGGGCCGCTTCGGCAGCAACTGCTTCAGGTAGCCGAGCAGGAAGTCGATGTTGAGGCTGCGCTCGTGCGCCTCGTCGATGATGATCGTGTCGTAGCGGCGCAGCATCCGGTCGCGCTGGATCTCGGCGAGCAGGATGCCGTCGGTCATCAGCTTCACCAGGGTCCGGTCGGACACCTGATCGGTGAAGCGCACCGAATAGCCGACCACCTCGCCGAGTTCGGTGCCCAGCTCCTCGGCGATGCGCTCGGCGACCGTCCGGGCGGCCAGCCGCCGGGGCTGGGTGTGACCGATGACACCGCGGATGCCGCGGCCGAGTTCGAGGCAGATCTTGGGGATCTGCGTGGTCTTACCGGAACCGGTCTCGCCCGCGATCACGACGACCTGATGCGCCGCGATGGCCGCGGCGATATCGTCGCGCCGCGCCGACACCGGCAGCTGTTCCGGATAGCGGATCGCGGGCACGGCGGCACGCCGGGCCCGGATACGGCTTTCGGCGGCCGTGATCTCGGCCTCGAGATCGTCGAGATTGCCGCGGGCCTGATCGAGCCGCCGGCGCAACCGGTATTCGTCGCGGATCGAGAGATCGGCCAGGCGGGTGCGCAGCTCGCGCGGAATGGCAGCGGTCCTGGTCATTGCACTGTTCAGGGTAGCGAATCGCCGCGCACGGTGAGCGAGGGCGGTGCCCGCACCGGTTACCGAACGATTGCTATCGTGGCGAGAAGTTCCGTGCCGTCGCGGTGGTATGTGACGCTCTTCCTCATGACCGCTGGCAAAGGAACCCCGATCTGGATTCGTCTCCTTCGAGTTGCCTCGATATTGCTGGGCATCGTGTCATTGATTCTCGCGCAGGCCCGGACGCTGGGCGACTCGCTCGCGTCGACCCTGCACCGGCTGACCGGGCGCGCCCCGCACGAGCATCGCGAATCGGCCGCCTGATGACCTCGCCGCACGCTGTGCGATTGCTGCTGGTCGTCGCTGGTGCCCTGGCGCTGATCCGCGCCGCCGTCGGCCGCGCCGCCCCGAACCGCAACCGCGGCAGTCACCGCCGGACCACGAAGCGCCGCCCTCGCCGGGTATCTCTGTCGCCGCTGGTGGCGGGTCCGGCCCCGGCCGGGGTCCGAGCGATCGGCGAGGACCGCGAACTGTGTCCTCCGCCAACGGAAGTGAGTTCGGGGGTCGAGGCCGGAGCTGCGTCCTATGAGTGGGCGGCTGCGCTCCCGGGTGAGTCGGAGCAGTGCGCGACGCTGCTCGAATCCCTGCCGGAGCCGCCCCCGGAGGCCGATGCTGGCTGGCGCGTCGCGGGACTCGAGTATGCACAGAACGATGCGGAGTGGCCGCTGGCCGGTGCGGCGTCGGAAACATTCGCCACCGGTCGTGCGTCGGCCGAAACTCCATGGTCGTCGACCGGTGCGGTTGCCGGAGCAACGGTAACCGGGCAACCTGCGGACAGGTGGCCCACGGCCGACGGTGCCGTGCCGGGCACACGCGAATACACGACCGCACCCGTCGACGCCGTCTGGCCGTCGATCGGCATCTGGGCCGGAGGACTCGAGACCGAGCCCCTGCCCGCGGATACCTCGGCCTCGTCCCCCGAGGCGGAATTCGGGCCGCTCGCGGGTATCACCCAGCCGGGTGAACTGTCCGGCGTTGTGACCGGAACGGCATTCCGGGGGTTCGCCGGCGCGTTGGCATCGACCGGCGATCCGGGTGCGGCAGGCGAGGCCGTGGTTCGGTCGGTCGCGGATTCGGCATTCGAGACCGCGGACCGGTCGGACGAGGGTGCGGCGTTCGAAACCGACGTTCGATCGGCTGAGGATGCGACAGTGGTCCGATCGGCCGGGTATGCGACCGTCGACGCCGAGGTTCGATCGGCGGGGAATTCGACGTCCGAGGCCGTGGTCCGGTCGGCGGGGGGTTCAGTGTTCGAGACCGAGGTTCGATCGTCCGGGGATTTGGTGTTCGAGACCGCGGACCGGTCGGCCGGGGGTTCGGCGGGCGAGACCGAAGTTCGGACGGCGTTCGATGCCGAGGCTCGGTCGGCCGGGGATGTGGCGTTCGAGACCGAGGTTCGGTCGGCGGAGGATGCGGTGCTCGAGACCGAGGTTCAATCGGCCGGGTATACGACGGTCGAGGCCGGGGTTCGGTCGGTCGGGGATGCGGCTGTCGACGGTATGTATCCGGCGGCGGCGGGTGTGGTGGGTCTCGGTGGAGGTGATGCCGAGGTGATCGAGGTGTGGCCTGCGGGCGGTGCGGTGACTACGAGTGCTGTGGTGCCGGTTCGGTCCGGTCCGGCCGACACCGCCGTACTGGATGTCGTGGTGTGCGACGATCGGGGGATGAGCGCCGTCGGTCCGGCTCCCGGATGGGTTCGGTTGCTGCGGGTCGGGTTCGCGGTCCTCGGTGTGGTCGCGCTCGCCTGGAGCGGAACGCATCTGGCGGGGCAGCCGCAGGCGGATCACTACAGCTACTTCACCGTCCAGTCCAACATCCTGGCGGTGCTGGTGCTGCTGGTCGGTGGGCTGTTCGATCCGCCGGGACAGATCTGGCAGCGGGTGCGGGGTGCGGTGACGCTCTATCTGATCATCACCGGCATCGTCTACGCGGTGCTGCTGGAGCATCTGGAGACCGGCGATCGGTATCCGTGGGTGAACGATGTGCTGCACCGGACGATGCCGATCGTGCTGCTGCTGGACTGGGTGGTGGTTCCGGCGGCGCTGGGATTGACCACGCGACTGGTTGCTATGTGGTTGCTTTATCCGGTCGGATACGGCGCATATTCGCTGCTGCGCGGGCTGGTGGTGGACTGGTATCCGTATCCGTTCCTCAATCCGGTGCATCAGGGTTACCTGTCGATGTCGCTCGGCCTGATCGTGCTGCTCGGCGTATTCTCGCTGCTGGCCGTCGCCGTCGTCGCCCTCGGTGACCTCGCCGTCCGGTTGCACCGCCCGGCGCCTCGGTAGCCGTGGCCGCGGAGACGACGAGCCGATACCGGGACAGCAGGAGGAGATCGACAGTGGGTGCGTTGTGGCACGGGTTCGCCGATATGGGTGCCGTAGAGCGGGACGGGGCCTTCGTGGTGGCCCGCGGCGAGGGCGCCTACATCTGGGACGAGGACGGTAACCGGTACCTGGACGCCACCGGTGGCCTGTGGTTCACCAACGTCGGCCACGGTCGCCGGGAGATCGCCGACGCCGTGGCCGCACAGCTCTCGACGCTCGCGCACTATTCGAATTTCGGCGATCTGACCGCTCCGCCGACGGTCGAACTGGCGCAGCGGCTCGCGGAACTGGCGCCGGTGCCGGGCAGCAAGATCATGTTCACCTCCGGCGGTTCCGACTCGGTCGACACCGCCGCCAAGCTCGCTCGCCGATACTGGGTCGAGCAGGGCCGGCCGGAGAAGACCCTGCTGGTCGGGCGGCGGCTGGCCTATCACGGCATGCACGTCGCCGGGACTGCGCTGGCCGGAATTCCCGGCAATCACGACGGGTACGGCGAGCTGATGCCCTCCGCGCGGACGGTCGACTGGGACCGGGCCGCGGCGCTGGCCGCGCTGATCGACGAGGTCGGGGCCGACCGGATCGCGGCCTTCTTCTGCGAGCCGATCATCGGCGCCGGCGGCGTGTACCTGCCGCCGGAGGGGTATCTGGCCGGGGTACGGCAGTTGTGCCGGGACAACGACATCCTGTTCGTCGCCGACGAGGTGGTCACCGGATTCGGCCGCATCGGCGGCTCGTGGTTCGCCTCCACCCGGTTCGGCCTGGAACCGGATCTGATGACCACCGCCAAGGGGCTGACCTCCGGATACATGCCGATGGGCGCGGTGTTCGCGGCGCCTCGGGTGGCCGAGCCGTTCTTCGCCGGTGGCGTGTGGTTCCGGCACGGCTACACCTACGGCGGGCACGCGGGTGCCGCCGCGGCCGCGCTGGCCAACCTAGACATCCTCGAGCGCGAGGATCTGCTCGACGCCAGCAAGAACCTGGAAGCGCTTCTGCACGAATACTTCTCGCCGCTGGTGGAGCATCGCCGGGTGTCGGAGGTGCGCAGCGGCCTCGGCGCGGTGGCCGCGGTCCAGCTCGCCGATCCCGCCGAGGGCCCGGCGATGGTGAAGGCCCTTCGCGCCGAAGGTGTTTCGGGCCGCGCGGCAGGTCAAGGCGCACTGCAGGTCTCGCCGTCGTTCGTGGCGGGCGAGGAGGAGGTCGTCGCGATGGCGGCCGCCTTCGCCCGCGCGCTCGGCTGAACCGAGCACCTCCTCCCGATCCTCGTCCGGCCCGGAATTCGTCACGGATTCCGGGCCGGACGTGTGTGGCCGGACGTGTGTGGCCGGACGTGTGTGGCCGGACGTGTGTGGCCGGACGTGCGGACGTTGTGGGTTGGGGATGCGGGCTGGTAGCTGGACCTTGGGAGTGGCGGGCTGCGGGGGCCGTGACCGGTGATCACCGGGCCGGATGAGTGGCAGGGCGGATGCGGGGTGGGGGCGGTGTGAGCGGGGGGAGAGGCAGCGCAGGGGCCGGGAGGGGCGGTGGTAGCGCTCAATTCTGTCGGTGGGCGGTGTCACCATGAAGGACATCGGTGGGGTTCGGCGGCCGGAAGGTGGTGGGGTGTGGGTGCTTTCGTGGGTGAATTCGGGTGGTTGCGGTGGGTTGTGGTGGCGGCGTTCGTGGTCTCGGCGGGGATTGTGCTGGCGGGATTGGCTGCTGCTCCGCTCGTCGAGGGGGGTGGGGTGGCCGGTCGGTCCGGCGGGTCCGGTTCGGGGGTGGGAGTTGCTGTGGGGCAGGGGGTTTCGTGGCCGCGGGATCACGCGTCGGATGCCGCGCATCTGCTGATGTGCCTGGTCATGTCGGCGATGCTCGTGTTCCCGGTGGCCGCGTCGGCCGCCACGCGGACGGTGCTCACGGCGATGGTGGCGGTATTCGCGCTGATGCTGGTGGCACGGTTGCCGGAGGGCCGGGTCCGGGGGGCGGGGGTGCCGGTGGTGTTCGGCTACCACCTGGTGGCGGCGGGGGCCATGTTGTACGCGATGTCCGGACATCATCACGAGCATCGCGGGCCGGTGGCGCCGTTGCTCGCCTTGGCGGCGCTGTTCGTCGCCGATGCCTTGCTGATGGTGCTGCCGGGGACGAGAAGGCTACTGCGGCATGTGATTCCGCATCCGGCCGGTCGGCTCGCGGCGGTGCCGCACCTGGTGATGGATCTCGGCACCGCCTACATGTTGTGGACGGCGGTGGCGGGCTGAGCGCCGCGGGTCAGATCACCACCGGATGGTCGGCGACCACTCGGCCGCCCAGGCGCACCCAGCCGTCGGAGTCCCATTCGGTGAACAACTGCGAGCCGGCGCCCTGGGTGAGCAGCAGGCTGCGGCGCAGCTTCGAGGTGAGGGCGATGGCCGCGGCGCCTGTGGCCTCGTCCTCCTCGATACCGAAGGCGGGTGCGAACATTCGCGATCGGATCGCCCCGCGGCTCTCGTCGGTCCACGCCCAGACGTAGTGCTGGCCGTTGGGGAAGTCGGCCGGATGCAGCGTGGACAACAGGTCGAGGCTGTCGAACTGGTGGAATTCGAAGGCCGGGGCCCAATCGGCGCGGGCACGGACCCAGGTGACCCCGCCGTCGGGCGGCGAGACCTCGACCGGACCGGCCGGCACGTCGAGGGCCCGGACCGGGGTGCCGCGTTCGAGCAACCACCAGGCGGTGCCGACCGTCGGATGCCCGGCGAAGGGCAGTTCGATCTTCGGGGTGTAGATGCGCATCCGACTGCGCTCGTCGACGGGCTCCTCGACGACGACGGTCTCGCTGTATCCGGCCCGCGCCGCCAGCGCCTGATGGTCCGCGTCCACCACATCACCGGCCCGGGCGATGCCGAGCGGATTACCGAACCGGCCGGCCGCATCGGTGAAGACCCGGACGACCTCGACCTGTGTGCCATCGCTCTCGGGGATGCCCATGGCAGACCAGCGTACTAGCAGCGACCGGTTCCGCCGGTGGGCACTTCCCGGTCGTGGACACGACAGTGCCCCTGTCCGCGAGCGGGCAGGGGCACTGTCACGAATCGGTGCCGGGCGATCACCCGGCGGGCGTCAGACGCCCGCCGCGGCCAGCGCCTCGGTGGACTGCACGGCCTGGCCGACGCCGGCCACGATCGCGGCCGCGCGCAGCGCCTCGAAGATCACCTCACGCGAGACGCCCGCCTCGCGCAGGGTGTGCTCGTGCGCCTCCAGGCAGTGCTGGCAGCCGTTGATCGACGACACCGCGAACGACCACAGTTCGAAGTCGGCCTTCTCGACGCCCGGCGTGCCGATGATCTGCATGCGCAGCCCGGCCCGCAGGTCGTCGTAGCGACCGCCCAGGAACGCCTTGCCCCGGTAGAACACGTTGTTCATACCCATGATCGAGGCGGCGCCGAGGGCGGCGTTGTAGGCCTCCGCCGACAGGGTGTCGGCGGCCTCCGCGGCGATCTCACGCAGCGTGGTGGCCGAGCGGGTCGCCGCGGCGGACGCCAGCAGGGTGCCCCACAGCTGCTGTTCCGTCAGCACGGTGGTGCGCGCGAGGGACGACAGGTTGAGCTTGAGGTCCTTGGCGTACTCCGGCAGCGAATTCTTGAGATTCTCGATGCTCATGGGTCCTCCTGTGTTCTACCTAGAGCGAGACCGGCTGCGACCGTCGCGAATCAGACAGCGGCGGAGAGCAGTTCGCCGGCGTTGATGGTCGGGTCGCCCTTCTTCCAGTTGCAGGCGCACAGCTCGTCGGACTGCAGCGCGTCGAGCACCCGCAGCACCTCGTCCACGTTGCGGCCCACGGAACCGGCGGTGACCGAGACGAACTGGATCACGTTGTTCGGGTCGACGATGAAGGTGGCGCGGTCGGCCACACCGTCGGCGTTCAGCACGCCGGTGGCGGTGGCGAGCTCCCGCTTGAGGTCGGAGACCAGCGGGAAGGGCAGGGTCTTCAGATCCTCGTGCTGGGCACGCCACTGGAAGTGGACGAACTCGTTGTCCACGGACGCACCCAGGACCTGGGCGTCACGGTCGGCGAACTCGTCGTTCAGCTTGCCGAAGGCGGCGATCTCGGTCGGGCAGACGAAGGTGAAGTCCTTCGGGTAGAAGAACACGATCCGCCACTTGCCGGCGTAGTCGTCGCTGGTCACCTGCGTGAAGTAGTCGTCGGGCTGCTGGGCGTTCACCTGGGTCAGGTCGCCGCCGATCACCGCGGTGAGGTTGTAGGCGGGGAACTGGTCGCCGATGGTCAGCAGGGGCATGCTCTTGTCCTCTTTCCTTGGAAATGTCGGATCGTGTCGCATCCAGGTCGTTCGCGGCGGATTTCGCATCGTGCCGCGGGGCGCCTTACTCGTGATCTTGCCCGTACTTCGGTGAAAGGTAAAGGTGATAAGTTGCACTACACTGATAGGCGTGCCTGATCAGACTTATCAGCCCACCCTGTCACAGCTGCGTGCGTTCGTGGCGATCGCCGAATACCGTCATTTCGGCACGGCCGCCGCACACCTCACTGTGAGCCAGCCCACGTTATCGCAGGCCCTGGCATCGCTGGAAAACGGCCTCGGATTGCAGTTGATCGAACGCAGCACCCGCCGCGTTCTGGTCACCGCCGCGGGCAAACGGCTACTGCCCCAGGCGATGGCGACGCTGGAGGCGGCCGACCGGTTCGTGGCCGCCGCGGCCGGCGACGGACTCGGCGGGCATCTGCGGATGGGCATCATCCCGACGGTCGCGCCCTATCTGCTGCCGAGCGTACTGCCGGAACTGCGGTCGCGGCTGCCCGCGCTGGTCCCGCACGTGATCGAGGACCAGACCGCCCGGCTGCTGGACGGCCTGCGCAGCGGGGTGCTCGACGTGGCGGTGCTGGCGCTGCCCACCGAGGTCAACGGCATAGTGGAGATCCCGCTGTACACCGAGGCATTCGTGCTGGTGCTGCCGCGCGGGCACGAACTGGCCTGGCGGACCGACGTGGCGGTGGGGGCGCTCGAGGATCTGCCGCTGCTGCTGCTCGACGAGGGGCACTGCCTGCGCGATCAGACCCTCGACCTGTGCCGGTCGCAGGATGTGCGGCCGGGCACGGTCGGCGACACCCGGGCCGCGTCGCTGGCCACCGTGGTGCAGTGCGTCGCGGGCGGACTGGGTGTGACGCTGATCCCGGAGATGGCGGTGGGCGCCGAAACCGGCCGCGGCAAACTCGATCTGGCCCGGTTCGCCGATCCGGTGCCGGGCCGCACGCTCGGGCTGGTGTTCCGTGGTTCGACCGCGCGCACCGAGGATTACGAACAGCTGGCGGAGATCATCCGGTCGCAGCGCCCGGTGTGATCGACCCCATCCACGTTGACCGCCGCCGAGGTGTCTGTAACGGTAGGCGGCGTGCGGATTCATCACCTCAACTGCGGCAGCATGGCACTGGGAATGGTCGACCACTGCCTGTTGATCGAGACCAAGGCCGGTCTGGTGCTGGTGGACACCGGATACGGGCTCGAAGCCGTGCGTCAGCCGGGACGCATGGTGGGTCCGAGCCGATTCTTCCTCGGCGCCCGGCTCGCCGAACACGAGACCGCCTATCGGCAGATCCAGGGCCTGGGCCTCGATCCGGCCGACGTGCGGCACATCGTGCTCACCCACCTCGATTTCGACCACGCCGGCGGCCTGACCGACTTCCCCGACGCGGTCGTGCACATCCACGGCCCCGAATTCCGGGCGGCGATGGCCGGGCGCACCCAGGCGGAACGGTTGCGGTACCGCGCCGCCCAGTGGGCGCACGGCCCGCGCTGGATGGTCAACGAGGTCGAGGGGGAGGACCGGTGGTTCGGATTCCGCGCCGTGCGTGATCTGCCCGGACTGCCGCCGGAGATCCTGGTGATCCCGCTCGCCGGGCACACCCGCGGGCATATCGGGGTCGCGGTGGACACCGGCCGGGGCTGGCTGTTGCACGCCGGGGATTCCTTCTACGTCGGCGAGGAGGTCGATCCGCGGCAACCGCGGACCCCGCTGCTGTGGCGGCTGGCCGAACTCGGTTCCACGGTCGAGGGGCCGGCCTTCCGGGACAACCGCCGCCGCCTGGTCGAGCTGCAACGGGAGCACGGCGGTGCGGTCACCGTGTTCAGCGCGCACGATCCGAAGGCGTTCCAGCGACTGTCCGGTACGGCGGTGCGGCCCACCGGGTAACCGTGGGGTGGCGATGATGCGACCGGTCGGTTCGTCCGGGCCGAGGAGATCCGCGACCCCTGAACCGGAAGACCGACGACCGACCGCTCCGGCCGCCCGGTACTCTCGCGTCGAACACTGTTGTGGTGCAACCGATTCCGCTCAATAGGGATGCGGCCGGGACGGTTCGCGTGGGTCCGGTCGACCTGTTCGAGTACCCGACGGTCCGGGCGCAGGCCGGCTACCCGGACGGCCCGCCGACACGCCGCGCTGACCGGTTGCCGGCCGCCGGGGATGGTTCGATGGACCGATGCACGAGTACGGGGACTTCCCGGGTGCCGGGGATGCGGAGGAGAGCGAACCGGTCGGTGGCGACGAGCCGCGGACGACGTTCCCGCGCTCGGGGGCCGTCGGCGACATGCTGTTCGCTTACGGCACACTGCAATTCGCTCCCGTGCTGGAGGCACTGCTGGGCCGGGTCCCGCGGTCGCGGCTCGGTGTCGCGCGGGGCCGGCGGGTGGCGGCCCTGCCCGGCCGGGCCTATCCGGGACTGGTACCGGCGGCGGGCCGGATCGCCGCGGGCCTGCTCCTCGAGGGCCTGACCCGGGCCGAATGGGAGATCCTCGATCGGTTCGAGGACGCCGAATACGATCTGCGGCCGATCCGGCTCGTGCTGCCCCCGGACGGGGACGAGCCGGGCGGTACCGATGTGGTCCCGGCCTATGTGTGGACCGCGGCGACGACCGGCGCGGACTGGCGTCCGGAGGCGTTCGCGCGGGCGAACCTGGCGGACTACGCGCAACGCTGCGAGCACTGGCGGGCGAGCGGGATGCCGTCGGACGGCTGGTGAGTCGCCCGGGGTGACGGTGCGATCGGTTCGCATCCTGCACGTCCGATGCGCGGCATGAATGCGGCGAATTGGGCATAATGCTCAAATCGTCGATCATCTATTGTTCACCCGGCTCATCGGGATCAGGATGTCATCATCGAAATGCGCAATGCTTCCGGCGTCGATGCGACGCCCGACGAACGGTGGGCATGATGACAGAACTCGCGGATCGCGGCCCGGCTCCGGCACCCTACGAACTCGCCGACCGTTATCGGCCCGGGGCCGCGACCACCGTCCTCACCGGGGTGCAGGCGATCGCGCGGCTGCTGGTCGAACAGCGGGCCCGGGATCGGCGGGCCGGGCGGCGGATCGGCACCTTCGTGTCCGGATACCAGGGCTCGCCGCTCGGCGGGGTGGACCGGCTGCTGACCGGCATGCCGGATGTGCTGGCCGCGAACGATATTCGATTCGTGCCCGGACTCAACGAGGAACTGGCCGCGACCGCGGTGTGGGGCAGTCAGTCCCGATTGCCTTCGGCGAGTGCGGAATACGACGGGGTGGTGGGGGTCTGGTACGGGAAGGGGCCGGGACTGGACCGGTCGACCGACGCGCTGCGGCACGCCAACATGTACGGCGTCGATCCGCGCGGGGGTGTCCTGCTGCTGGTCGGTGACGACCCGGCGGCGAAATCCTCGACGGTGCCCGCGGTGTCGGAACGGTCGCTGGCGGCGATGAACATCCCGGTGTTGTTCCCGCGCAACGCCCGCGAGATCGTGACCCTCGGCCTGCACGGGATCGCGTTGTCCCGGGCCTCGGGCTGTCTCGTCGCGCTGAAGATCGTGGCCGATGTGGCCGACGGCGCCTGGACCGTCCCCGCGGAGATCGGCGGGCCGGATCCCGCAGTTCCCGAAATCAGCTGGGAGGGAAGACCGTTCACCTACCGGCAGCGGCCCATGGCGGCGCCCGCCGACAGTGTGCTCGCCGAGGCGGACCTGTTCGGGCCGCGGCGGCGGCTGGTGGAGGAGTACGGCGCGCGCAACGGCCTGGACGTGGCGGAACTGGATCCGCCGCACGCGCGCATCGGAATCGCCGCCGCCGGAACATGTTTCGACGCGATGCGGCAGGCGCTGGCCGACCTCGGCGCCGACGACGCCGCGCTGTACCGGGCCGGGGTCCGGCTGTTGCGCATCGGGATGCCGTATCCGCTGGTGCCGCAACACATCCGGGAGTTCGCGGCCGGACTGTCGGATCTGATCGTGGTCGAGGAGAAGACCGCCTTCGTGCAGACCGGGATCGCCGAGATCCTCTACGGTGGCCCGGACACCCCGCGCATCGCCGGCAAGTACGACGCCGACGGCCGCGCGCTGTTCCCGCAGGACGGCGAACTCACCGCGGCCCGGCTCGCCGCGCCGCTGCGCCGCGTGCTGGGCGGTCACCTGGAGCTGCGGCGGCCGCTGCCACCACCGCTGACGCTGGAGCCGCTGCCGGTCGCGCGCACCCCGTACTTCTGCAGTGGCTGCCCGCACAACCGGTCCACGGCGGTGCCGGAAGGCTCGCTGGCCGGCGGGGGTATCGGCTGCCACACCCTCGTGGTGCTGTCCGATCGGGAGGACAGCCGGGTCACCGGGCTGACCCAGATGGGTGGCGAGGGGGCGCAGTGGATCGGCCGCGCGCCGTTCACCGATGTGCCGCATCTGTTCCAGAACATGGGCGACGGAACGTATTTCCACTCCGGGCAGCTGGCCGTGCAGGCCTGTGTCGCCGCCGGGGTGAACATCACCTTCAAACTGCTGCACAACGACGTGGTCGCGATGACCGGCGCGCAGTCGGCCGCCGGAGCGCTGACGGTACCCCTGCTCACCCACAAGCTGGCGATCGAGGGGGTGCGGCAGATCATCGTGTGCGCCGACGAGCCGGATCGCTACCGGCTGCGCGAGCTCGCGCCGGGAACGCTGCTGTGGCACCGGGATCGGCTCGACGAGGCCCAGCGGCGACTACGCGAGGTGTCCGGGGTCACGGTGCTGATCTACGACCAGCACTGCGCCAACGACGCACGGCGGCAACGGAAACGGGGCGCACTGCCGGCCCGCCGGACCCGGGTGGTGATCAACGAGGCGGTGTGCGAGGGCTGCGGGGACTGTGGTGTGCAGAGCAACTGCCTGTCCGTGCAGCCGGTGGACACCGAATTCGGCCGCAAGACCCGCATCGACCAGAGTTCGTGCAACACCGACTACAGCTGCCTCGCCGGTGACTGCCCCTCGTTCGTGACGGTGGAACTCACCGAGCCCGGCCGATCCGCCGCGCCACGCCCGCAGCCGCCGGAACTGCCGGAGATCCCGGCGGTGTCCGTCACCGGGACCCGCAACATCCTGCTCGCCGGAATCGGCGGGACCGGCATCGTCACCGTGAACCAGGTCCTCGCCACCGCGGCCGCGCGGGCCGGATATCAGGTGGCGGGCCTGGATCAGATCGGACTGAGCCAGAAGGCGGGGCCGGTGGTCTCCCATCTGCGGTTCGCGACCGGGACGCTGGAACCGGCCAACCGGATCGGCCCCGGCGGGGCCGACTGCCTGCTGGCCTTCGATCTGCTGGCCGCCACCGACGCGGCGCGCGTGGCCTACGGTTCCACCGAGGCCACCGTGTCGATCGCCTCCACCAGCGCCACCCCCACCGGCGCCATGGTCCACGACCGATCGGTGGCCTATCCGGAGACCGGCGACCTGCTGCGGCGGCTGGAACGGGTTTCGCGGTCGGTGTGGAGCGTCGACGCGCTCGCCGCCGCCGAGACGCTGTTCGGCACCACGGCGCCCGCCAATTTCCTGCTGGTCGGCGCCGCGTACCAGGCGGGTGCGCTGGGCCTGCCCCTGGCCGCGATCGAGGAGGCCATCGAGCTCAACGGTGTCGCGGTGGCGACGACGATCGCCGCCTTCCGCTGGGGTCGCGCCGCGGTGGCTCGCCCCGCGGAGTTCGCGGCGGCGGTCGCGGCGCCGGGGCGGCGCGGTACCGGAAAGCCCGTGCCCGCAGACCTTTTCGAGAATCTCACCGCGACCGGTGAGACCCGCCGGCTGGCCGAGCTCCGGGCCGCGGAACTGGTCGGATACCAGAACACCCGGATCGCCCGCGAGTACGTGCGGACCGTGCAGCGGATCTGGACGGCCGAGCGCGCGGCCACTGATCGCACCGAATTCAGCGAGCAGGTGGCCCGCGGGCTCTACAAGTTCACCGCGTACAAGGACGAGTACGAGGTGGCCCGCCGCCTCACCGACCCCGCCTTCACGGCCGAGGTCGCCTCGCGGATACCCGGCGGCACCGGCCTCACCTATCGGCTGCACCCGCCGGTGCTGCGGACGCTGGGCCGCCGGACCAAGATCGGGTTCGGACCGCGCAGTCATATCGCGCTGCGGATCCTGGCCGGGGGTAAACGGCTGCGCGGCACCGCCTTCGATCCTTTCGGCTACGCCCGGATGCGGCGGATCGAGCGTGCGCTGCTCGCGCACTATCGGGCGACCGTGGACACGTTGTCCGCCGAACTGGCGACCGGTTACGACCGCGCGGTCACCGTCGCGGCGCTGCCCGATATGGTGCGCGGTTACGAGGGCGTCAAGCTCGCGACCGTCGCCGCCTATCGGGATCGACTGCGCGAGTTGGATATCGAGCCGCCGGTGGTGCCGTAGCGGAGCGGTCAGCGGCGGGAGCGTTCGGTGATCGTGCACGGACCGGTGTGGCGGATCTGCACCCGGGCCCGTTTCGCCTCGCAGCTGTTGCGGTAGTCGACGCCGTCGGAACCGCACACCGGGGTGGTGCCGGACGGGCAGCCGGGCGCGCCACGGACGGGTATCGGGACGGTCGGGGAGACCGGGGCGCCGAGGGTGGGCGCGGCGGTGAGCACGGTCAGAATCCCCGCGACGAGGACGGGGAGCACAGCCACCAGCAGTCGAGCCGAGCGCATACGTTCGTCCTTCCGGATTCGGGGTGCGAGGATGCGGGCCAGCCGTGGAGCGTCCCCAGCATATCGTCAGCAAACTGCGCGTGGTCCGGAATCGTCGACTCGGTTCGCGGTGGTCGTCACCTGCCGCCCGGTCCGGAACGCCGGAACGCCCACCCGGAGTGATCTCCGGATGGGCGTTCGGGTATCCGACCGTGTGAGTGGCCGATTCAGACGGATACGTGTGCACGCAGGGCGTGCGGTTCGATCGCGCCGCGGATCAGGGCCCGCTCGTCGATCGTCTCGGCCCGGTACGGCAGCTGCGAGAGCTTGGCCGTCATCACTGCCACGGGATCCGCGACGGGGTTGCCGGCCAGACCGAACAGGAACGTCCACTCGTGCTCGTCGGACGCGTAGGGGACGACCGTGCCGAACAGCTGGGCGAACCGCTGCCAGGAGCGCTTCAGGGTTTCGTTGCGCCACATGGTCTGACAGCCCGCCTGCGCGGCGAGCACACCGCCGTCGGACAGCACCGCCTTACAGCGCGTGAGGAATTCGTCCTCGTACAGCCGGTTGTGCTGGGCGTCCTCCACCCGCTCGTCCGGCAGGTCGATGACGACGACGTCGTATCGCACGCCCTCGGCCTCCGCCTTCGCCAGGAAGTCCCAGCCGTCGGCGTAGTGCATCCGGATCGCGCCCTCGCCCGCGACCGCCGCGGCCAGATCGGCCTCGGTGTAGCCGTAGGGGAGGTGCTTCGCGCACAGCTCCACCTCGAGCTGGTCGATGTCGACGTGATCGACCCGGGAAGCGCCCGCGGCCACCGACATCTGGCTGGCGACACCCTCGCCGGAGCCGATGATCAGCACGTTGTCGAGCTTCGCGGCCAGCGCGTAGGCCGGCACCAGCATCGCCTCGTGATAGGTCAGCTGCGAGAACTCGGTGGACTGCCGATCGTCGTCCGAGAACAGGGATAGGCCCTGCTCGGTCTGCGCGATCACCATGTGCTGGTAGGGGGTGTTCGTGTCGACGATCACGTCGGACAGTTCCCACACCCGGGTCAGGCCCGGGCCGACCGGTTCGTGGATCCGCCGGGCGGTGTGCCCGCGCTGTACCACTTCCATGTGGACGCTCTTCGGCGACAACTCCTGCTGCAGCAGTTCGACCGCCTTCGTGGCGCCCGCGCCGATACTGCCGCAGGTGAACACGTCGACGAAAATGTCGCCCGATTCCGGATAGGTGTGGATCGAGGCATGCGATTCCGACAGGAGTGCGAGGACCGTCACACCCTGTGGCTCGAATTGCTTGCGCACGACATCGCAGATCGTCACTCCCGCGGCGATCAACGATTTTCGAAGCGCTGCTTCGAGTCGTTGGAGATCGTCACAGAGGGCTGCGTCGACACCACCGAACTCGGCCAGCACGTGCCAGCCGGTGAATTCTGCCGTCATGGGCAAACTCACTCTCGCTCAGCGCCGATGACACGGACTGTCAAAGGCGGAAAACCGTTGAAGGAAACCGACGAATAACTCGCCGTATAAGCGCCGGTGTCGAGGATCCGAATGGGATCGCCGGCTCGCAACGTGGTCGGAAGAAGGACCCGCGTGCGTTGATAGAGTACATCGTCTCCATCGCAGGTCGGACCGGCGATTACCGCCTCCGCCCGCGAATCGCCGTCCCGGTCGGTCTCCATCCGGTAGGCGATGTACTCGTTCTCGGTTTCGGCCATTCCGTTGTAACGGCCGATATCGAGGTATATCCAGCGCCGCCCGTCCGGCGCTTGTCGCACGTTCACGACCTCGGCGTGGATCACGCCGGCGTTGCCCACCAGGGCGCGGCCGGGTTCCACCACCAGATCGGTGTGCTCCGGGAGGTGACGGGCCGCCGCTTCGGCGATCACCGTACCGAGTTCGGGAAGTTCGGGGGCCGCGTCGACGTACGAAATCGGAAGTCCCCCACCGATGTTCACGGACGCGACCGGAATGTCCTTGACCGCCAAGGCTTCGACGACGGCGCCGGCCTGTTCGATGCCGATCCGCCAGGCGGACGGGTCGAGCTGCTGCGAGCCGACGTGGAAATACGGTCCGGCAACACGCAATCCGAGATCGTGGGCACGCACCAGCAGGCGTACCGCCTCGCCGGGCGCGCAGCCGAATTTGGTGCCGAACGGGGTCTGCGATTGCGGGGTGGAGGCCAGGAACCGGCACTCCACCTCCGATCCCGGCGCCAGCTCGGCGATGCGCTCGAGATCGGTTTCCGTGTCGAAGGCGAAGCGGCGCACGCCCGCTGCGTACGCGGCGGCGATGTGCGCCGACTTCTTGATCGGATTGCCGTAGCAGAGAGTGGCCGGATCGACGCCCAGGCCGAGACACTGTTCGATCTCGCCGATACTGGCGACGTCGAACTCCGCACCGCGCGCGGCCAGCAGCCGGATGATCTCCGGCATCGGAGATGCCTTGACCGCGTACCGAATTCGGGCGGGGTGGTCATCCCCGAGCCCGCTCAGAGCGGACCGCAGCGCATCGAAGTTGCCGCGCACCCGGGCGAGATCGATGACGAGGTATGGCGACTCGGGCGCGTTTGAACCGAACAATCTAAGGGAACTCTCTTTCTTCTGGGCAGCCTCCCGCTGCAGGCAGACCGATGACACTATCAGTGAACGGGAGGTAAACACGAATCGGACGGCAAGTGTCGGACACGCGACCGCCCCGGAACCGGGCGCGCGCCGAGGCGCGCGAGGTTTCAGATGACGGCGTGGGCGCCGGGTTTTCGGCGGCGGATGACGGTGATGATCGGGTGCAGAACGGCCCGCACGTACACGTAGGGAACGCTCATCCGGCTGTCACCGCCAGCTCGTCGAATACCACCTCGCCGGCGGCATCGGATTCGATGAGATCGACCACGGCATCCAGCGACCACCCGTGGTCGCCGTTCGGATCGTCGAGAACCTGGCGGACGTGCCAGAAGCCGGGCCGCTGCTCCACCTGGAACAACTGCGGGCCACGTGCGCCGGGACCGGTACCCAGGCTGCCGTACTCGTCGTAGTAGGCAACCAGCGACGTCTCCCAGTCGAGACCGTCGCTCAGCTCGTCGAGCGCATCCCAGCGCCGCAACGCCGCCAATTCCACGCGCCGGAACATAGCATTTCGCACGAGCACACGGAAGGCCCGCTCGTTGGCTGTGATCGGGCGCACGGTCTCGGAACCGAACGCCAATTGCTCCGAATCGCTCTCCGCGCCCGGGTTGGTGAGCTGCTCCCACTCGTCCAGCAGGCTGGAGTCCACCTGGCGGACCAGTTCACCGAGCCACTCGGTGATGTCCTCGAGTTCCTCGGTGCGCGCGGATTCGGGAACCGTGCGGCGCAGGGCCCGGTAGGCGTCGGCGAGGTAGCGCAGCACCAGCCCCTCCGAGCGGGCCAGTTCGTAACCACTCACCAGCTCGGCGAAGGTCATCGAGCGCTCGATCATCTCGCGCACCACGGATTTGGGGGAGGGGCTGAATTCCGACACCCACGGATGGCCGCCGCGATAGGTCTCGAAGGCCGGTTCGATCAACGCGGCCAACGGTTTCGGCCAGGTGACGTCCTCGATGAGCTCCATGCGCTCGTCGTATTCGATACCGTCGGCCTTCATCTCGGCGATGGCGGTACCGCGCGCCTTGTGCTGCTGGGCGAGCAGCAGCTGACGCGGATCCTCCAGCGTGGATTCGATGACCGACACCACATCCAGGGTATAGGTCGGCGAATTCTTGTCGAGCAGTTCCAGGACGGCCAGCGCGAACGGTGACAGTGGCTGGTCCAGTGCGAAATCGCGCTGCAGATCGACGGTGAGCCGGGCACGCCGGCCGTATTCGTCCGGCTCGTCGAGTTGTTGCACCACACCGGCATTGCGCAGCGCGCGGTACAGCCCGATCGCCTTCAGGATGTGTTTGCGCTGGGCCGGGCGGGGTTCGTGATTGTCCTCCAGCAGGTGCCGCATCGCGTCGAAGCAATTGGCGTGCCGCGAAATCACGTTCAGCAGCATCGAATTGGTGACCCGGAAGCGGGACACCATCGGCTCGGGCCGGGCCGCGACCAAGCGGTCGAAGGTCTCCTCCGACCACGATACGAAACCCTCCGGCGGCTTGCGCTTCTGCACCCGCTTGAGTTTCTTGGGATCGTCGCCGGCCTTGGCGACCAGCCGCGCGTTCTCCACCTCGTGCTCGGGAGCCTGGACCACCACGGTGCCCACGGTGTCGTAGCCCGCGCGTCCGGCGCGGCCGGAGATCTGATGGAATTCGCGCGCCTTCAGCCGGCGGGTGCGGACGCCGTCGAATTTGGTCAGGCCGGTCAGCAGGACGGTCCGGATGGGCACGTTGATGCCGACGCCGAGGGTGTCGGTGCCGCACACCACCTTGAGCAGGCCGTCCTGGGCCAGCTTCTCGACCAGGCGGCGGTATTTCGGCAGCATGCCGGCGTGGTGCACCCCGATACCGTGCCGGATCAGCCGCGACAGCGTCTTACCGAAACCGCTGCTGAACCGGAAGCCGCCGATCGCCTCGGCGATCGCGTCCTTCTCCGCCTTGGACGCGAAGTTGACGCTGGTCAGCGCCTGGGCCCGTTCCAGTGCGGCGGCCTGGGTGAAGTGGACCACGTACACCGGCGCCTGCGAGGTGGTGACGAGATCCTCGAGGGTCTCGGTGATCGGTGTGCGCGCGTACGAGAACAGCAGCGGCACCGGCCGTTCGCTGCCCGCGACCACGGAAGTGGTCCGGCCGGTGCGGCGTTCGAGATCGGTGGCGAAGAAATCGACCTCGCCCAGGGTCGCCGACATCAGCAGGAATTGCACGTTCGGCAACTCGATCAGCGGCACCTGCCACGCCCAGCCGCGATCCGGATCGGCGTAGTAGTGGAACTCGTCCATGACGACCTGGCCGACGGTGGCGTTCGCACCCTCGCGCAGCGCGAGATTGGCGAGGATCTCGGCCGTCGCGCAGATGATGGGCGCGGTCGGATTCACCGCCGCGTCGCCGGTCACCATGCCGACCCGGTCGGCGCCGAAGACCTCGCACAACGCGAAGAACTTCTCGCTGACCAAGGCCTTGATCGGTGCGGTGTAGTAGCTGCGCTGGCCGCGATTGAGCGCCGCGAAGTGCGCGCCCACGGCGACCATCGACTTACCGGAGCCGGTCGGCGTGGCGAGAATCACGTTCCCGCCGGTCATCAGCTCGAGCAGCGCCTCTTCCTGGGCCGGGTAGAGCGTGAGGCCCTGATCGGAGACCCAGTCGGCGAACGACTCGTACAGCCAGTCCGCGTCGACGTCGGGAACGGCGCGATCGGGGACGAGTTCGGACAGCTGCACTGTGCCATTCTGCCGTCCCGCCACCGCGGCCCGTGCACGGCCCCCCACCGGCCTCAGTGCTTGTCGTCGGATCCGTCGTTCTCGCCGAAACCGGCCTGCTCGGCCAGGAAGCGCTCGAATTCGGCGCCGATCTCCTCGCCGGTGGGCAGGTCGGCGTCGCCGGCCAGCAGGCTGGACTGACGTTCCTGCGCGGTCACGAAGCTGTCGTACTGCCGCTCCAGCGCGTGCACCACGGTCTCGACCTCGGCATTGCCCGAGATGTGCTCGTTGACCTGCTCCCGCACCCGCGCCGCGGCCTCGCTCAACGCGGCCAGCGGCAACTCGAGGTCGCCGTTCTCGGCCACGTTCTCCAGCAGGGTCTGCGCGGCCTCCGGATAGGCGGTCTGCGCCAGGTAGTGCGGTACGTGCACCGAGAAGCCGATCGACTCGTGGCCGTACTGGGCCATCCGGTACTCCAGCAGCGACGAGGCGCTACCGGGAACCTGCAGCTCACCGGGCCAGCGCTGATGATCGCCGATGAGGTCGCGGTCGCTGGCGTGCGCGGTGACGCCGAGCGGGCGGGTGTGCGGGATGGCCATCGGGATCGCGCTCAGGCCGATGGTGCGGCGCACGCCGAGCTGTTCGGCCAGCAAGCGCACCGCCGTGACGAACCGCTCCCAGCGCAGATCCGGCTCCAGACCGGCGAGCAGCAGGAACGGGGTGCCGGTGGTGTCCTTCAGCGCCCAGAGATTGAGCTCCGGCTCCGCGTAGTCGGAGAAGTGATCGGTCTTGAACGTCATCAGCGGCCGGCGCGACCGGTAGTCGAGCAGCTCGTCCACGTCGAACGAGGCGACCAGTTCGGCCTCGAGGCTCTCGCGCAGGTGGGTGGTGGCCAACCGCACGGCATGCCCGGCGTCGGTGAAACCCTCCAGCCCGTGGACCAGCACCGGACCCGCACCGTCGTCGGACGACAGCTGTGGAGCGGGGAACTCCAGCTCGTACATTCGCGACTCGTAGTCCATCGCGTACTCCTTCCTGCAGGTCCACTACGGCCCGGCACACGCCGCCACCGGATCGGATGCGATCCGGGCGCGACGCCGGTCCCGGCGCGGTTCGCGGACCACCTTCATTGTCTCTCATGGACTTCGGTCACCGCGTTCGGTGGGGTGCACCCGGCATCCGTAGGACAACACATGTACGGGGCCGGCGCATTCCCGGGCGGGATCCGGCGTGGCGGCGCCGGGCGATCCGAGCCGTTCGGCATAGTGATCGCCGTGATGGTGCGGGAGGTGGCGCGCCGCGTGCCCGCCGCGATGGTGCTGGGTGCGCTGTTGTCGGCGTGCGGATCGACGGTGGCCGGTCAACCGGGTCCCGTCCGGTCGGCGACCGCGGTACAGCACGTCGGCGGACTGGCCGCGATGCTGCCGCGGCAGGAGGCGTTCCCGGCGCACTACACGGTCGTGGTGCTGTCGCCGGAACAGGCGCGCGGGGCCCTCGACGATCTGCGCGGCGTGCCCGCCGGGGCGCCGGTGGAGCCCGGGAGCTGCGCGATCCCGGCGATCGTCGTCGACGCCGGGAGTACCGCGGTGGAGGTCGGCAGCGACGACGAGGCGCGGGCCACGGTCACCGTCGAACTGCTCCGCACCGGCGAGCCGCTGGCGCGGGTGCGCGAACGGTCGGCCCGCTGCGCCCTGGTCCGGGTCCGGCAGGGGCCGCTGACCAGCACCGTCGTCACCGCGGTGGAGGAACTCACCGGCGTGGCGGCCGACGACACGCTCGCGCTGCGCCGCACGGTGTCGGGTACGGCCGGGGGGCCGGGGCTGCGGCGATCCATGTACACCCGGCTGGCCCAGATCGGCGACATCCGCGTCAACGCGACCACGCTGACCTTCGGCGACGACGCGGCCGACACCGCCGCGCTCGATCGGGTCTTCGCCGCCGCGATCGACGCCGTACGGCACGGCTGACGCCGAATTCCGCTGTCGCCGTTCGTCACTGCGCACGGTTGTGGCGCAGGGAGCGTATCAGCCGGCACCGACACGAAACCGGGCCGGAATGTGTTCCGGGCGGGGTCGGTGCACAGTCGGCCGGACTGTCCACAGCTCCGAGAAAACACCGGGTCGCGGTGGTCGCCGGTCGGCGCGGGCGGGGCACGCTCGACGGCATGACGACTCCCGCCGAACCCGTACCCACCGTCCCCGCCGTCACGCATGCCGTCACCGGCCGTGCCGCCGCCGAGTATCGCCCCGCGTGTGGCGGTCCGGAGAGTTCGTCCGCGCGATGGGATCCGCCCGGACTGCGGATCGATGCGCCGGGGGAGTTCATCGCGGCCGTCCCGGCGCTGCTGGGTTTCGTGCCGGAGCGATCGCTGGTGGTGTGCGTGCTGCAGGAGGCCGGCCGGCGTCCGGGTTCCGTATTCCTCGGCGCGATCGCGCGACACGATCTGTATCCGGTCGGCACGCAGTTGCCGATGGTCCGGCAATTGGCGGCGTTCTGTGCGCAGGAGGGGGCGTGCGGGGCGCTGGTACTGATCGTCGACGACAGCGCGGGCGGTCCCGGCCGGATCCAGCGGCAGGACGGTGCCGGCTGCCGGCTGATGCGCATGTTCGCCGGGGCGCTGCTCGCCGAGGGAGTGGAGCCCACCGATGCCTGGATCGTGTCCGAGATCGCCGCGGGGGCTCGGTGGTGGAGCCTGATCGACCCGGAAATCACCGGGGCGCAATCGGATCCGGCCGCCTCTCCGGTGGCGCTGGCGCAGGTGCTCGACGGCCGGCCGATCCGCTCCGGCCGTGCCGAACTGGCCGCGCTGGTCGCACCCGATCCGGAACGCGCGGCCGAGGTGGCGGAACTGCTGCCCGAGGCGGTGGCCGCCGCGGCGCGGGACCGGTGCGCGACCACCGCGGAAGCCCATCGGCGAGCGGTGCTGGAATCGGTACTCGGGCAGGTGCGCCTCGTCGCCGCGGGCGGTCGGCCATCGGCGCGGGATCTCGCGGAACTGGCGGTGGCGCTGCGCGACACCGTGATCCGCGATGTCCTGTTCGCGCTGCCGCTGTCGGGGCACGCCTGCGCGGCCGAGACGCTGTGGTCGCAGCTGTGCCGGGCGGTCACCGGCCGGGATCGTGCCGAGGCGGCGGCCCTGCTCGGGTACAGCGCCTACGCGCGGGGCGACGGCCCGGTCGCCGGGGTCGCACTGGCCGCGGCGCTGGCGGCCGAGGCGCGGCACACCCTCGCCGGACTCCTGGAGACGGCGCTGCGCACCGGTATGCCGCCGCGCGAGGTTCGGCGGCTGGCCCACAGTGGCAGGGACCGGGCCGCCGCGCTCGGCGTCGATCTCGGATCGGATCCGCGGTGGTGATCGTGCGGTCGCGCGGTGTGACTACCGGCGGGCGCTGTGCGCGCGGTCGCCCAGCGACCGCAGGAATTCCCAGGCGTCGGAGACGATCTCGGTCAGATCGTTGTGGCGCGGCTGCCATCCGAGCTCGGCGACGGCGCGTTCACTCGAGGCGATCAGCACGCTCGGATCGCCGGCCCGCCGGGGCGCTTCGACCGCCGCGATGGGCCCGCCGGTGACCTGCTCACAGGCCGAGATCACCTGGCGCACCGAGAAACCCGTACCGCTGCCGAGGTTGAGGATGCGATGTTCGCCCGGTCGGGACTGCGCGAGGGCCAGCAGATGGGCCTGGGCCAGATCGCGAATGTGGATGTAGTCGCGGACCGCCGTGCCGTCGGCGGTCGGATAGTCGGTGCCGAAGACGGAGATGGTCTCCCGATGCCCGAGTGCCGTCTGCAGCACCAGCGGGATGAGATGTGTTTCCACCACCCGGTTCTCGCCGAGGCCGCCGTAGGCGCCGGCGACGTTGAAGTAGCGCAGGCTGGTCGCGGCCAGCCCGTGCGCGTTCGCATAGGAGGTGATCGCGTGGTCGATGGCCAGCTTCGACGCGCCGTAGGGGTTGGTCGGCCGGGGCGCGGAGTCCTCGGTGATCGGCACCTGCTGCGGTTCGCCGTACACGGCGGCGGTGGAGGAGAACACCAGGCGCGGGGTTTCGGTGCGGCGGATCGCCTCCAGCAGCGCCAGGGTCTTCACGACGTTGCCGTGCCAGTACTTCTCCGGCTGCTGCACGGATTCACCGACCAGCGACTGGGCCGCGAAATGCAGGACGCCGTCGAAGGATTCGGATTCGATCAGATCGACACCGGCAGTGGCGATGTCACCCTCGACGAATTTCGCCCCGGTGGGCACTCCGTCGGCGTTACCGGTGGACAGATCGTCGACGACGACGACCTCGTGACCGTCCTCGAGCAGTACCTGTGCGCACACTCCGCCGACATAGCCGGCGCCACCCGTGACCAGAAGTTTCATGCCCTCGATCTTGCCCTACACCAGCTTCACCTGGACGGCGTGCGACATCTCGTCGGACAGTTCGAACTCCTGATGCCCCGGGACCGAGATGATCACCGTGCCCGGCCGGATGTCCACGGTGACGCGGGCGTCGGGGACGACACCGGCCTCGCGGAGCTGGCCGATGATCTCCGGATCGGCCTGGATGTGCTCGGACAGCCGCCGCACGACCACCGCCGACTGACCGATCGGCAGATCCGACAGCCGGATCAGCTTCTCCTCACCGCTGGACGGGGGCAGCACACCCAGTTCGTCCAGGCCGGGGATGGGATTGCCGTACGGGGAGGTGGTCGGATGGTTGAGCACCTCGAGCAGCCGGCGCTCGACCTCGTCGCTCATCACGTGCTCCCAGCGGCAGGCCTCCGCGTGCACGTTCTGCCAGTCGAGACCGATCACGTCGACCAGCAGCCGCTCGGCCAGCCGGTGCTTGCGCATCACCGAGACCGCCATCGCGCGGCCCTTGTCGGTCAGTTCCAAATGGCGGTCACCGGCCACCATGAGCAGGCCGTCGCGCTCCATACGGGCCACCGTCTGGCTCACCGTCGGCCCACTCTGTTCGAGGCGTTCGGCGATGCGCGCCCGCAGGGGAACGACGCCCTCCTCCTCGAGGTCGTAGATGGTCCGGAGATACATCTCCGTGGTGTCGACCAGATCCTTCACGTATTACCCCTTCGTCGGCACGAATTCTACCCACGTGTGGCGGCGGTTCCGTACGTCAGCATAGGTGGCTCTTCCTGCGGAAACCGCTCCGAACACCGGGGCACCGGCGTGCCCGCGCCGGATCGCCGGACGTGTCGCACACCGTGCTGCATTTCTACTGCATCGCAACCGAAAAGTGGGATCGTTCCTTCCCCCGGGCAGCGTGGCGAACGGCACGTCACAGGGGTAACGGACATTCCGGGGCACAGCAGGCGCGGCGATACAGTGGCAGCCATGGCAGCAGGACCGACCGGCGACGCGGCCGTCGTGTGGACCGACAGGTTCCTCGACTACCGATGGACGCCCGAACATCCGATGAAGCCCGCCCGGCTGCGTTTCACCATGGCGCTGGCCCGCAGCCTCGGCCTGCTCGACGGTGTGGAGACCGTGACGCCCGCGACGGCGGGGGAGGACGACCTGCTCCGCATCCACACCCCGGCCTATCTGGCGGCGGTCCGGGCGGCGGAACCGCCACCGGCCGGCGCGATCACGCCCTCGGCGCCGCCGTTCGGACTGGGCTCGGCGGACAATCCGATCTTCCCGCACATGCACGAGGCGGCCTCGGTGATCGTCGGCGGCACCCTGGCCGCGGCCGCCGAGATCGCGGCCGGCCGCACCCGGCGCGCGGTGAGCATCGGCGGTGGCATGCATCACGCGATGGCCGGCGCCGCCTCCGGGTTCTGCGTCTACAACGATGTGGCCGTGGCCATCTCGTGGTTGCTCGAGCACGGCTTCGACCGCATCGCCTACGTCGACGTGGACGTGCATCACGGCGACGGTGTGCAGAAGGCGTTCTACGGCGATCCGCGGGTGCTCACCGTCTCGATCCACCAGCATCCGGCCACGCTGTGGCCGAATACCGGCTGGCCGGAGGAGATCGGCGCCGGCGCCGGCGAGGGCACCGCGATCAACCTGCCCGTACTGCCGGGTACGCGGGATCCGCAGTGGCTGCGCGCATTCCACGCCGTCGTGCCCGGCGCGCTGGCCGCGTTCCGGCCGCAGCTGGTGGTGAGTCAGTGTGGTGTCGACACCCATCGCGAGGATCCGCTGGCCGATCTGGAACTGAGCGTCGACGGGCAGCGGGCGGCGTTCATCGCGATGCGGGAGCTGGCCGACCGCTATGCCGAGGGCCGCTGGCTGGCCGTCGGCGGCGGCGGTTACGGCCTGGTGCGGGTGGTGCCGCGGGCCTGGACCCACCTGCTGGCGGTCGCGCTGGACCGCACCGTCGATCCGGGCACCGCGATTCCGGCGGACTGGATCGCGCAGGTGCGCGAATACGCGCCCGCGGTGGAGCCGCCGCGCACGATGGGCGACGGCGCCGACCTCTCGTTCACCCGCTGGGACGGTCCCGGCGGCACCCCGGAAACCGGCGACGAGCGGGCCGACCGCGCGCAGCGGGCCGTTGACACCGCCGTACTCGCCACTCGCCGGGCCACATTCGGCCTGCTGGGCCTGGATGCGGAGGATCCGCGTGACTGAGCAGCCCGCATCGGCCTCCACCCCGGACGTTCCGCCGCCGCCACCGGAGCACTGGTTCGCCGACGTGCTCGCCGCCGACGGCGGTGTGGTCCGGTTGCGCCCGATCACGCCCGACGACGCCGGCGCACTGCAGGAATTCCACGCCGGACTGTCCGACCGCACCCGCTACCTGCGCTATTTCGGGCCGTATCCGCGGATGACGCCGAAGGATCTGTACCGCACCACCCACGTCGACTACCGGGACCGGGTCGGCCTGATCGCCGAACTCGGCTCGACGATCCTCGCGGTCGGCCGCTACGAATTGCTGCCGGAGCGGATCGACGGCCGCGCGGCCGAGGTGGCGTTCGTGGTCGCCGACCAGCACCAGGGCCGCGGGCTGGGTTCGATTCTGCTGGAACATCTGGCGGGCGCGGCCGCCGAGAACCACATCGACATCTTCGTCGCGGAGGTGCTCGCCGAGAACCACGGCATGGTGACGGTGTTCCGCGACGCCGGCTATCAGGTGCAGCGCAGCCGCGACGGATCGGTACTGCACCTGGAGTTCGCGATCGATCCGACCGAGGCGCTGCTGTCGGTGCGCGACTCCCGGGAGCTGGCCTCCGAGGCGCGCAGCGTCGGCAATCTGCTCGCGCCCCGCTCGGTGGCGGTGATCGGCGCCACCCCCGCGCAGAGCCGGGTCGGCGGCGCGGTCCTGGCGAATCTGCTGAGCGGGGTGTTCCAGGGGCCGGTGTATCCGGTGAATCCGAATCGCAGGTCGGTGCGCGGGGTGCGCGCCTACGAAACCGTGCGCGACATCCCCGATGTGGTGGATCTGGCTGTGGTGGCGGTACCGGCCGCGGAGATCAAGTCCGTACTCGACGACTGTATGACCAAGGGCGTGAAGGGCCTGGTGGTGCTCACCGCCGGTTTCTCCGAGACCGGTCCGGCCGGATTCGCGGCGGAGCGCGATCTGGTCGCCGCGGCGCGGGCGCACGGGATGCGCGTGGTCGGTCCCAGCGCGCTCGGCATCGCCAATACCGATCCCGCGGTATCGCTCAACGCGACGCTGGCCGGGGTGCTGCCGGGGCGCGGGCGCGTCGGATTCTTCTGCCAGTCCGGTCCGCTCGGCGCGGCGATCCTGGGGGAGGCCGCCACCCGCCGGCTCGGCCTGTCGACCTTCGTCTCGGCGGGCAACCGGGCCGACGTGTCGGGTAATGATCTGCTGCAGTACTGGGACACCGATCCGGACACCGACGTCGTCCTGCTGTACCTGGAGACCTTCGGCAATCCGCGCAAATTCTCCCGGATCGCCCGCCGGGTCGCGCGGACGAAGCCGATCGTGGCGGTCTCCAGCGGCCGCAACTTCGCCCGGCCCGCCGCCGATCCGCTGGATCGCGCGCTCGAACGGGATCTGTTCGCGCAGGCCGGGATCATCCAGGTCGACACCATCGCGGAACTGTTCGACTGCGCGATGCTGCTGGCCTATCAGCCCCTGCCCGCCGGTCCGCGGCTGGCGGTGATCGGCAACAGCGCGGCGCTGGGCTGGCTGGCCGTCGACGCGGCCCGCGGTGAGGGCCTGACCGTGGAGCGGCCCGTCGATCTCGGCCCGCAGGCCATGCCGGAGGACTATCTGACCGCGGTCGCCGAAGCGGTGGCCGATCCCGGCGTCGACGCCCTGATCGTCATCTTCGCGCCGCCGGTGCCGACGGCCGTGCCGTCGTTCGCGGAGGCGATCCGATCCGGCGCGCATCCGGGCACCAAACCGGTGCTCACCACCTTCGTCGCCGGTCACGGCATGTCGAATCTGCTGATCGCGCGTGGTTCCGGCGCCACCGTCGAGCACGGGTCGATCCCGTCCTATCCGGATCCGGAGCGCGCGGCCCGGGTACTGGCCCGGGTGCGGCGCTACGCGGATTGGCGCACCCGGCCGGTGTCGCCGGTGGTGCGGCCATCTGGCACGGCGGCCCAGCGGGCCCGGGACCTGGTGGCGCGGTGGATGGATCGCACGCCCGGTGGCGAGTGGCTCGGCGACCTGGAGGCGGCGGAACTGCTGGGCTGCTACGGCATTCGCGTCGTGGAGTTCCGCGAGGTGCGCGACGAGGAGTCCGCCGCCACGGCGGCCGCCGAACTCGGCTATCCGGTCGCGGCGAAGGCGACCGGTGAATTGTGGCGCAACCGGCCCGATCTCAACGGCGTGCGGCTGGACCTGTGGCGCCCCAGCGAGATTCAGCGGGCCTACACCGATCTGGCGGTGGTGTCCGGCAACGAGGTGGTGCACATCCAGAAGATGGCCGTCAAGGGGGTCGGCTGTGTGCTGCGTGTGCAGGACGATCCGTCGTTCGGTTCGGTGATCAGTTTCGGCCTGTCCGGCACGATCATCGACCTGCTCGGCGACCGCGTCTATCGCGCGCTGCCGCTGACCGAGGCGGAATCCGTGGAACTCATCGACGCCCCACGCGCCGCCCCGCTGCTGGACGGCCGGACGAGCGCCACCGGCCGGGTCATCGGCGAACCGGTCGACAAACGCGCTCTGGCCGAACTCGCGCAACGCATTTCGGCCCTGTGCGACGATCTGCCGGAGGTCCGTGAACTCGCGATCGAACCGGTCCTCGCCGCCCCGCAGGGCGCCTCGATCCTGTATGCCCGGGTTCGCATCGGCCCCGAACCCAGCCGTTTCGATATCGGCCCCCGCCGCCTGGTCTGAGTACCCGCCGCGCGGCGAACACCCGAACCCCGTGCCGCACTGCGGGTTCGGCCGATCGTCTCAGGCGGGGCAGCTCAGGTCGTCGGGGAGGCTGGGGGTGGCCGTGGTGTCCGATTGAGCGGGGGAGGGGAAGAGGTGGCGGAAGGTGAAGGCGTAGGGGGTGGGGCCGTGGGTGCGCAGGTGGTCGAGGCGGGCCTCGGCGTCGGCGACGGTGGGGCGCTGTCCGGCCGGAATCCACCAGAGGGCCTGGTAGGCCTCGGCCATGGGGACGAACCAGTCGCGGCGGCGGCGCATGATCGGCGCGTGGTCGCTGCGGTAGGCGAAGTCCGCCAGCGTTTCCGGCGAGGTCCACACGGTCATGTTGACGATGATGCGGTCGTCGCCGAAGGCGCGGACCGCGGTGGCATCGCCGTCCTCGGTCTGCAGGCGCCAGACGAATCCGGGGGCGGTGTCGGCGAGGGCGTTGATCTCGTCGATCGCGGCGACGAAACCGGCGAGACGCGGGGTGGTGAGCGGTTCGAGCGGGAGCGCGATGTTGATCTGGGCGAGATGATGCTCGTTCACCCGGCCAGGGTAACCGAGCTAACTGATCAGATCTTATCGTTTTGCCGGAATTCGATGGTGTCAGATCGCGCGAGCGGTTCCGATGTACCCGATACTGGGCGTCATGCGCGAAGATCAGATCGAGGCGGCGACCGCACCCCTGCGCGACGACATCCGATTCCTCGGCGCGATCCTGGGCGAGACGATTCGCGATCACGAGGGCACCGAGGTGTTCGAACTCGTGGAGCGGGTGCGGCGCGAGGCGTTCCGGGTGCGCCGATCGGAGGTGGATCGTGGCGCCGTCGAGAACATGTTGCGCGGCATCGACATCGGTGTGGGCATCCCGCTGATCCGGGCGTTCAGTCACTTCCTGCTGCTGGGCAATCTGGCGGAGGATCTGCAGCGCGACCGGCGCCGCGCGGCGCATCTGGCGGCGGGGGCGCAGCCGCAGGATTCCAGCCTGGCCGCGACGTATCGCAAGCTCGACACCGCGGATCTGGACACGGCGGTGGTCGCGGATCTGCTCACCGATGCGCTGGTCGCCCCGGTCATCACCGCGCATCCGACCGAGACCCGCCGGCGCACGGTATTCGATGTGCAGGCCGGTATCACCGATCTGATGCGCCGCCGTCAGCGGTACGCGCCGAGCGAACCGGAGTATCCGGAATTCGAGAAGCAGATCCGCCGGCAGATCCTCACCCTGTGGCGGACCGCCCTGATCCGCTTGGCGCGCTTGCGAATTCAGGACGAGATCGAGGTGGGCCTGCGGTACTACGAGCGCACTCTGCTGACGGTGATCCCGCACATCAACGCGGAGGTGCGCGCCGCGCTGCGCACCCGCTGGCCGTACGCCGAACTGCTGTCCCGCCCGATCCTGCGGCCGGGTTCCTGGATCGGCGGCGACCGGGACGGCAATCCCAATGTCACCGGCGAGGTGGTGCACCGCGCGACGCATCGCGCCGGCGAGGTCGCCTTCGGTCATTACCTGACCGAATTGGAGGAGCTGGAGAAATCGCTGTCGCAGTCCTCGCGGCTGGTGACCGTCTCGCCGGAACTGGGCCGGCTCGCCGACGCCGGTCACGACGACTCCCCGCAACGGGCCGACGAACCCTATCGCCGGGCCGTCCGCAGCATCCGGGCCCGGCTGAGCGCGTCCGCGCAGCGCGCGCTGGCCGATCTGCCGCCGGTCGTGCCGGCCGCGGACCGGGCGGGGACCGACAGCCTCGGCGGGGCGATCGTCGCCGACGGTGTGCAACCGTACGCGGGCCCGGCCGAACTGCTGGCCGATCTGGACATCGTCGACGCCTCGATGCGCGCGACCGGCGACGATCTGCTCGCCGACGACCGGCTGGCCGCTCTGCGCGGCGCGGTGGAGACGTTCGGATTCCATCTGCAGGGTCTGGACATGCGCCAGAACTCGGAGACCCACGAGCAGGTGGTGGCCGAGCTGTTCGCCTGGGCCGGCGTGCATTCCGACTACGCGAGCCTGTCCGAGCCGGAGCGGGTCGAACTGCTGGCCGCCGAACTCGGCACCCGCCGCCCGCTGCTGGCCCCGGCGGCCTGGGATCCCGCGCATCGGGGCGATTCGGGCCTGAGCGAGGTGACCATCAGGGAACTGGGGGTGCTGCGAGCGGCGAAGGTGGCGCTCGACAGCCTGGGCCCGGACGCCGTGCCGAACTACATCATCAGCATGTGTACCTCGGTGAGCGACATGCTGGAGGCGGCACTGCTGCTGAAGGAGGCGGGCATCCTCGATCCGGGCGACGGCGCGGGCCCGTCCGGCCCGGTCGGCGTGGTCCCGTTGTTCGAGACGATCGACGATCTGCGCCAGGGCGCCGACACTCTGGCCGCCACGCTGGCCGTGCCGGTCTACCACCGTCTGGTCGCCGCCCGCGGCATGCGGCAGGAGGTGATGCTCGGCTACTCGGATTCGAACAAGGACGGCGGCTATCTGGCCGCGAACTGGGCGCTGTACCGCGCCGAACTGGATCTGGTCGAGGTCGCCCGGCGCACCGGAATCCGGTTGCGGCTGTTCCACGGTCGTGGCGGCACGGTCGGTCGCGGCGGTGGCCGCAGCTACAACGCGATCCTGGCGCAGCCCGCGGGCGCGGTGCGCGGTTCGCTGCGACTGACCGAACAGGGCGAGGTGATCTCCACCAAGTACGCCGATCCGAGCACCGCCTATCGCAATCTGGAGGCGCTGGTCGCGGGCACCCTGGAGTCGACCCTGCTCGATGTGGAGGGCCTCGGCGCCGATGCCGCACCCGCCTACGCGGTCTTCGACGAACTCGCGGCGGCGGCGCGCCGGGCCTACGCGCAATTGGTGCACGACACACCAGGATTCGTCGAATACTTCCGCGCGTCGACGCCGGTCGCCGAGGTGGCGGCGCTCAACCTGGGCAGCCGCCCCGCCTCACGCAAACCCACCAGTTCGGTGCAGGATCTGCGGGCCATCCCCTGGGTGATGGCCTGGAGTCAGGCGCGGGTCATGCTGCCCGGCTGGTACGGCACCGGCACCGCGATCGAGCAGTGGGTCGGCGACGATCCGCAGCGACTGGCGACCCTCTCGGCCCTGTACCGGCGCTGGCCGTTCTTCCGCGACGTGATGTCCAACCTGGCCCAGGTGCTCGCGAAGGCCGATATGCACATCGCCGCGCGGTATGCCGAACTGGTGCCCGACGAGACGTTGCGCGACACCATCTTCGGGATGATCCGCGACGAATACGACCGCACCGTCCGAATGCACGCCGCCGTCACCGGTTTCGACGAGTTGCTGTCCGACAACCCGGCGCTCGCCGAATCCATCCACAACCGCTTCCCCTACCTGGAACCGCTGAACGCGATGCAGGTCGACCTGCTGCGCCGCCGCCGCGCCGGCGACGAATCCGAACTGGTCGAACGCGGCATCCTGCTCACGATGAACGGATTGGCAACCGCCCTGCGTAATTCCGGTTAGCGCACCGAGTCCGCAGCCACGACCGGCATACCGGGCGGGCCCGACACCGACCGGGCGGAGGCCCGACCCGGAGCCGGGGGCCCGAGCCTGGGCCCCCGGCCCCGATACGGGGCCGGGGGCCGATACGGACGGGGCCGGGGGCCGATACGGACGGGGCCGGGGGCCGATTACGGACGGGGCCGGGGGCCGATACGGACGGGGCCGGGGGCCGATACGGACGGGGCCGGGGGCCGATACGGACGGGGCCGGGGGCCGATACGGACGGGGCCGGGGGCCGATACGGACGGGGCCGGGGGCCGATACGGACGGGGCCGGGGGCCGATACGGACGGGGCCGGGGGCCGATACGGACGGGGCCGGGGCCCGATATGCGGCCGGGGAGACCCGAGCCGGGCTGTGCCCGACACGGACCGGGCCCTGCCCGACACAGACCGGGTCAGGGCACCGACACCGGGACGATGGTGGCGTCGATCCGCTGGATCTCGCCGTCGGTCACCACGAACGTCTCGGTGATGTCGACGGTGACGACCGGGACGCCCGCGATCCCGGACCCGAGCAGGTAGCGCGCGGTGACGACGTCACCGGCGGTGCTCAGCCGCACGTCGTGGATCGACTGCACCAGGTCGTACTGCCGGCCGTGCTCGAGGTCGGCGGTCAATTGCGGTCCCGAATAACCGGTCTGGAGCCCGGCCTCCACCCGGGTGCAACCCGGTGCGAACGGCACCCGGCTCGCGTCGTGGGTGACCAGCGCGTCGAGATAGGCGCGGGCGATCTCCTCGCGGGAGCCTTCCGTCGCGGGAGTCGCTGCGGCGGTGGCGATTCCACCACCGGTCAGCGCCACCGCGGACAGCAGCATAATTGCAACCTGTTGCATTTTCATGCCTGGATCGTAGAGGCCGTGCCGCTCGCGGGTGCGCGAAACATCGATGGGCGCCGGGAGATCCTCGGGCTACTGCTCGGCGGGGAGCGCACCGTGCAGGCCATCGCCGGACGGTTCGACATGACGCGGCCGAGTATCTCGGAACACCTTCGGGTGCTGCGGGATTGCGGGTCGGTCGGCGAGGAGAAGCGTGGCCGCTTCCGCTACTACCGGATCGAGCCGGAGCCGCTGCACGAATTGCAGTCCTGGCTCGGCCCGTTCGAACGGTTCCGGCGGCAGCGGCTGCGCGCACCGGACGCGGTACCCGACGGCCTGCTCGACCCCGGAGCAGGCGGAACATTCAGCGACGGAACGGAATACGACCGATGACCGACGATCTCACGACCCTCGAACTCGACCACTTCCACTCGCACCCGCCGGAGAGGTGTGGCATGCGCTGACCAACCGATGCCGGGGGCCGGATTCTCCGGTAAGGTACGGGGCATCGTGCTGTCGGCCATCGCGCCGAAGCGCTCGAGCATGACCTGGAACGACGCCGAGTCCGATGTCGAGACCGGCTGGGTCATCACCCGGCAACTGGAACCCGAGGGCACCGGTACCCGAGCGCTGTTCAGCCACAGCGGATTCCACCCCGACGACGACAGCTCGCAACGAGTGCGGGCGATCATGTCCAAGGGTTGGACGGGAATCGCCACCGGCCTTGGCGCGGTGGCCGGCGCGCTGGGACTCAGCTGGCGTAGGCGCGCAGCCGGTCGGCCCGCTCGCCCTTGCGCAGCTTCGACATCACCTCACGCTCGATCTGCCGCACCCGCTCCCGGGACAGTCCGAACAGCTTGCCGATCTGGTCCAGTGTGCGCGGCTGGCCGTCGTCGAGGCCGTAGCGCAACCGGATGACCTGCTGTTCGCGCTCGTCCAGGGTGGCGAGCACGCTGCGCACGTCGCGGTGCATGAGGCCGGCGATGACCGCACTCTCCGCGGAGGTGGCCTCGGAGTCCTCGATGAAGTCGCCGAGCGGCGCCTCCTCGTCGTTACCGACCGGCATGTCCAGGCTCACCGGGTCGCGGCTGTGGTCGAGCAGATCGGCGATCTTGTCGACCGCGATGCCCGACTCGCGGGCCAGCTCGTCGTCGGTGGCCTCGCGGCCGAGCTGCTGATGCAGTTCGCGCTTGATCCGGGCCAGCTTGTTGACCTGTTCGACCAGGTGGACGGGCAGCCGGATGGTACGGCTCTGATCGGCCATACCGCGGGTGATGGCCTGTCGGATCCACCAGGTGGCGTAGGTCGAGAACTTGAAGCCCTTGGTGTAGTCGAACTTCTCCATCGCCCGGATCAGGCCCAGGTTGCCCTCCTGGATCAGATCCAGCAGCGGCATGCCGCGGCCGGTGTAGCGCTTGGCCAGCGACACCACCAGTCGCAGGTTGGCCTCGAGCAGATGCTGGCGGGCGGCCTGGCCGTCGCGCACGAGGAACGCGAGCTCGCGCTTGCGCGTCGCGGACAACCGCTTACCGGTCTCCAACAGGTTCTGCGCGTACAGGCCCGCCTCGATGCGCTTGGCCAGCTCCACCTCGTCGGCGGCCGTGAGCAGCGCCGTCTTGCCGATGCCGTTCAGATAGACCCGTACCAGGTCGGCGGCGGGGCTCTGGGCGTCGAGGTCCGACGTGTCGACGGCGCGCACTTCGGTCGTGGCGGGGCTTGTCATGACTTGCCTCCTGTCGGTGGTGTCTCACTCCGATCAACGGAACCGACATACGGAAAGTTCCCCGGGTTCTCGGCGATAAACCCTTCTGAGCTGGGCTTACCGGGGCCGACGGCTGAGAAGTTCCTAAGAACACATTTCTCGGGGAACCACGGGCGTTCCTCCGGGCCCGATCGCGGCCGAACCGTGACCGGATCGTGATCAACGGGGATGTACGAGTCCGTGCCGCACCAGGCCCGTGACCACGGTCAGCGCATCGCCCGCGAATTCCGACGTCGCGGTCGCGCCGGTATGTCCCACGGCCAGCAGATCGACCAGTTCGTGCAACGGCAGCCCGTCGCCGCGCATTCCGGCCAGCAGCGCCGCGGTGGTGTCGTCGATCTCGTGCTGCCAGCGCGGCCCGTCGCCGCGGTGCAGCCGGACCACGCGCTGGTCCCAGCCCTCCGCACCGGGCAGGAAGACCCGTTCCAGGGCGGTCGCCGGATCCACCGTATAGCGCGCACCCCAGGCCACGCCCGGATCGGCGGCCACCGCGCGCAACCAGGCGGACCGTTCGAAATAGCCGGTGGCCTCGGCCCCGAGCGGGTCGTCGAAACCGTGGGTGAGGTCCTCGGCGAGCAGTTCGGTGGGCGCGTCGACGGCCCGCAGATAGACGAAGCCGAAGCCGATGCCCTCGACCTCCTCGGCCTCGAAGGCGTCCAGCCAGGCCTCGGCGCGGGCCTGGGTCCGCGGATCGCGCTGGTCGAGGCCCGCGTCGCGCAGCCAGGTGCCCACGTAGAGGCCGGGGTCGGCGATGTCGCGCTGGACCACCCAGGCGTCGATCCCGTGATCGGGCAGCCACTGCGACACCCGGGCCCGCCAGTCCTCGCCGGTGCGGTGGACCCAGGAGGCCAGCATCGCGGCGGTGCCGCCCGGCGCCAGCAACGCGGGGGCGCCGGAGATCACCAGCTCGCTGGCGCCGTCGAGGGCCAGCCCGGAATCGCGGTAGGTGTGCTCGACCCGGGCCGGTCCGACCACGAACGGGGGATTGGCGACCACCTGATCGAAGCGCCGGCCGGCCACCGGTTCGAACCACGAGCCCGGCAGCAGTTCGAGGTCCAGGCCGTTGAGCGCCGCGGTCGCCTCCGCCAGCCACAGCGCGCGCGGGTTGACGTCGGTGCCGGTGACCCGGCCGGCGTACGCGGCCGCGTGGACGGCCTGCACCCCGCAGCCGGTGCCGAGGTCCAGCACCGAACCCACCCGGCGGGTCGGGGTGGCGCGCAGCAGCGACAGCGAGGCGTGCCCGACGCCGAGCACATGGTCGGTGGACAGCCGGCGCTGCGCCCAGCCCCCGCCGGGGCCCGACACCGGCACGGTGTCGTCGAGGTCCGACAGCACCCAGCGGTTGCCGTCGCCGAGATCCAGCGGCCGCAGATCCAGCGCGGCCCGCACCAGGTCGCCGTCCTCCGCCAGCAGTCCGGCCGCCACCGCCGCGGCCGGGTCGACCGGGGCCAGCGCCGCGGCCACCTCGCGGGCGGGCAGCGGGTCGCCGAGCAGCAGCAGCCGGACCAGGGTGCCGAGTTCGCCGGCGTCCCGGGCGGCGCGGCGCACCGGCACCGGCTCGGCGCGGCCGAGCGCGGCGTGCGCGTCGTCGCCGAGCAGTGCGAGCAGCGTGTCGGCGTCGTAGCGCACGCGTCGGAGGGCGGTGCCCAGAGCGGGTGCGAGCGCGGCGAGCAAGGACGTGCTGGTCGGCTGTGTGGTCGGCATGGGACGAACTCTGCCACAACGATTCCCCCGGACCGGGTTCCCGGCCCGCCCGCCCGGTGCCGCATCGCGGTCGGTCCCGCATCCGCCGCCGGTCGTACCGGAACAGCCTCGGGAACCACGGAAAATAGCAAAAGTGTATTACCGCAAGCGAATTCATCGCTCTGACCTGCGGCGAACCGCGGGGTAAATGTCCGATTTCCTGTTAGAGTGATCTGGCTCACCAGGAGGTCGTACGTTGACGAACGAACCCGAGGCCGCGGTGCCGGCCGATGATTGGGCCGAGGCCTACCACAGTCCCGACTTCCAGCGCCTGCGAAGCAGATTGCGCCGCTTCGTCTTCCCGATGACCGCGCTGTTCCTCGCCTGGTACGCGCTCTACGTACTGCTGGCCGACTACGCGCACGGCTTCATGTCCCAGAAGGTCGCCGGGAACATCACCGTCGGCCTGATCTTCGGTCTGCTGCAGTTCGTTTCGACCTTCGTCATCACCGCGCTGTACGTCCGGTACGCGGATCGGGAACTGGACCCGATCGCCGAGGAACTGCGCGACGGACTGGAAGGACGGACCCGATGACGACCGTGCTCGCCGCCGCTGTCGAGGGCAGCCATCCCGGGCTCAACATCACCATCTTCGCGATCTTCGTCGCGATCACACTGGTCATCGTGTTCCGGGCCAGTCGCGACACCCGTACCGCCGCACACTATTACGCCGCGGGCCGGTCCTTCTCCGGTGCGCAGAACGGTATCGCGATCTCCGGCGACTACCTCTCGGCCGCCAGCTTCCTCGGTATCGCCGGATCCATCGCGATCAACGGCTACGACGGCTTCCTGTACTCGATCGGATTCCTGGTGGCCTGGCTGGTGGCGCTGCTGCTGGTCGCCGAAATGCTGCGCAACACAGGCAAATTCACCCTCGGGGACGTACTCGCCTTCCGGATGCGGCAGCGGCCGGTGCGGGCCGCGGCGGCCACCTCGACGCTGGTGGTCAGCCTGTTCTATCTGCTCGCGCAGATGGCCGGTGCGGGGGTGCTGGTGGCGTTGCTGCTCGGCGTCTCCGGCGACGCCGGGCAGAACCTGGTGATCGCGGTGGTCGGCGCGATCATGATCGTGTACGTGCTCGTCGGCGGCATGAAGGGCACCACCTGGGTGCAGATCGTGAAGGCGGTCCTGCTGATCGCCGCGGCCGCCGCCATGACGGTGTGGGTGCTCGCCGAGTACAACCTCAACCTGTCGTCGCTGCTGCAGGACGCGGTGAACCACGGCGGCAAGACCGGTGCGAAACTGCTCGATCCGGGCGTCGCCTACGGCAAGACCGGCACCACGAAGCTCGACTTCCTCTCGCTCGCACTGGCTCTCGTGCTCGGCACCGCGGGCCTGCCGCATGTGCTGATGCGGTTCTACACGGTGCCCAGCGCCAAGGACGCCCGGCGTTCGGTGGTGTGGGCGATCGGGCTGATCGGGCTGTTCTATCTGTTCACCCTGGTGCTCGGCTACGGCGCCGGTGCGCTCGTCGGACCGGAGAAGATCGCCAAGGCGCCCGGCGGCAGCAATGCGGCCGCCCCGCTGCTGGCGCTGGAACTCGGCGGTCCGTGGTTGCTGGGATTCGTTGCGGCGGTGGCGTTCGCGACCATCCTCGCGGTCGTCGCGGGTCTCACCATCACCGCCTCGGCGTCGTTCGCGCACGACGTGTACGCGAATGTGCTGAAGCGCGGCGAGGCCGGGGACGATCGTGGCAGGGAGGTGCTGGTCGCCCGCATCACCGCGGTGGTGATCGGCGCGGTCGCGATCGTGGGCGGCATCCTCGCCAAGAATCAGAACGTCGCCTTCCTGGTGGCCCTGGCCTTCGCGGTCGCCGCCTCGGCCAATCTGCCGACCATCCTGTACACGCTGTTCTGGAAGCGATTCAACACGACCGGCGCGCTGTGCAGTATCTACGGCGGCCTGATCGTGACGATCGTGCTGATCGTGTTCTCGCCGGCGGTGTCGGGCACCAAGACGTCGATGATCAAATCGGCCGATTTCCACTGGTTCCCGCTGTCCAATCCCGGCCTCGTCTCGATTCCGCTGTCGTTCCTGCTCGGCTGGCTCGGCACGATGCTCTCGAAGGAGCACGACGAGGCGAAGTGGGAGGAGATGCAGGTCCGCTCGCACACCGGCGCGGGCGCCGAGAAGGCCGGCTGACCGCGAGATCACCCGGCGCGGAAGGTCTTCCGATAGGCCAGCGGCGGCACGCCGAGTTCGGCCCGCATGTGGTGGCGCAGCGAGCCCGCGGTGCCGAGTCCGGCGGCGCGGGCCACCTCGTCGATCGGCAGATCGGTGGACTCCAGCAGATGCCGGGCGTGGCGCAGGCGTTGCTGTAGCAGCCAGGCGCCCGGCGCCACACCGGTCTCGGCCTTGAACCGGCGGGTGAAGTTGCGGACGCTCATGCGCGCGTGCGCCGACAGCACGGTGAGATCGATATCGGCGTCGAGGTGCCCGAGCGCCCAGGCGCGCGTGGCGGCCGTGCCGTCGGTACCGTCCTCGGGGATGTGCCGGTCGATGAACTGCGACTGCCCGCCCTCGCGCCACGGCGGCACCACGCAGTAGCGCGCGGTCCGGTTGGCCACCTCGCTGCCGTGGTCGGTGCGGATCAGATGCAGGCACAGATCCAGCCCGGCCGCCAGGCCCGCCGAGGTGTAGACGTTGTCGTCGGCCACGAACAGCAGGTTCTCGTCCAGCCGGACCTGCGGGAACCGGGTCCGGAAGGATTCGGCGTGGGCCCAGTGGGTGGTGGCCCGCCGCCCGTCCAGCAGCCCGGCCGCGGCCAGTACGAACGCGCCGGTGCAGATTGACACCAGCCGCGCCCCGGGCCGGATCAGCGCCAGCGCGGCGCCGACCTCGGGCGGCAGGGCGCCGTCGGTACGCGGGCCCGCGAGCCGGGTGCCGGGAACGATCACGGTGTCGGCGGTGGCGAGCAGTTCGGGGCCGGCCTGCGGCACGATCGCGTACCCCATCGTCGATTCGACCGGCGTGGTGTCCAGGCCGCACACCTGCACGTCGTACAGTGGCCGGCCCCGGGTATCGGTCGCGTGGCCGAGCACGAGCGGGGGGATCGTCATATCGAATCCGACCACCAGCGGCAGCGCCAGCACGGCCACCCGATGGGGCACGATCTCGGCTGCGCCGGGCATCTGTCCGCGCTCGCCGTCCGGCACCGGCCGCCGGTGCGGTGGCCCGCCGTTGCCCGAAGCCTCGTGGCGCGCCGAGCCGTTGCCGAGGTCCGGGCGGCTCATGCCGGCAGACTTCCGGTGCGCGGGTCACGCGGTGTCAGGCAGTAGACCGCGCCGGTGGGATCGTTCATCACGATCCAGTGCGCACCCCGGGAAACCCTTCGGGCGCCGTACGTTTCGTGCCAGGACGCGACGGCCTCGATATCGGTGCAGGCGATATCGGGATGTGCCGTGGACGGTCGATCGGCATCCAAGCGCTGCAACAGAATTCGCAGCGGCAGGCCGGAAGGCGGTGTCAGCCGGACGAATTCGGGCTCGCTACCGGGCAGGAGCTCCCAGCCGGTCAGCGCGGCCCAGAACGTCACCTCCCGGTCGTAACCGCCGGGGGCGATGTCGAGGGTGACCTGATCGAGCCGGCTCAGGGTGCCGCCCGGCCCGGCGATCGGCGGCGGGATCTCCCGCCCGTCCTCGGTGGTCAGGCAGAACGCCTGCCCCTGTGGCGAGCGCAGATACGACCAGCCCTGGTGATCGGTCACTGTCTCCGCGCCGAGGTCGAGGGCATGCCGCCGGGCCGCCGCCAGATCGTCGACGTCGAGGTCCAGGTGCGTGCCGCCCGGCCCGCCGACGGCCTGGGCGCGCAGGTAGGCGTCACCGGCAGGGGGGATCAGCGTCGCGAATTCGCCGCGCGCCCCGCGACGTTCGGACAACTGCGTGCCGGTGACCGCCGACCAGAAGGCGAACGCCGCGTCGAAGCGGTCGGCGGGGCGGTCCAGGAATGCCCAGATCCAGCGGATCATGCGGAATATCTCCGATCGTCCGGCCGGGTTGGCCGAATCTTGATGGATTGTGGCATTCAGGCCACTCGCGCGGCAAGTCCCGGTCCTGGACGATCTCGGAGTGACCGAGTTGCGAAACCCCGTCCCCGTCGATGTCCGGACCCCCGCGCGCCGCCGGCTGCACCCGGCCTGGCTGGTCGCCGCCGCCGCCTTCGTGGCCCTGATCGGCGCGGCCGGCTTCCGATCCGTGCCGAGCGTGCTGATCGATCCGCTGCATCAGGAATTCGGCTGGTCGCATGCCACGATCGGCGCCGCGGTATCGCTGAATGTGCTGCTCTACGGGCTCATCTCGCCGTTCGCGGCGGCGCTGATGGACCGCTTCGGCATCCGCCGGGTGGTGGCGGTCGCGCTGGTGCTGATCGCCGCCGGCAGCGGGCTGACGGTGTTCATGACGCAGCCGTGGCAGCTGCTGGCCACCTGGGGTCTGCTGGTCGGCCTCGGGGTCGGCTCGATGTCCATGCCGTTCGTCGCCACCATCACCGGCCGCTGGTTCGTGCGGCAGCGCGGCCTGGTGACCGGCGTCCTGACCGCGGCCGGTGCGACCGGTCAGCTGGTCTTCCTGCCGCTGGTGTCGGCCCTGGCCCAGGCCCACGGCTGGCGGACGCCGTCGCTGGTGGTCGCGGCCACCGCGCTGGCGGTCGTGCCGCTGGTGCTGCTGTTCATCCGTGACTACCCCAGCGATGTCGACGAGGTGGCCTACGGCGCCGAGCCGGGGAGTGCGGTCGGGGTGCGGGTGCGGGTCACCGGCGGGGCGTCGCGGGCGCTCGCGGTGCTGTCGCAGGTGTCCTGGAAACCGCAGTTCTGGCTGCTGGCCGGCGGTTTCGCGGTATGCGGCGCGTCCACCAACGGCCTGGTCGGCACCCATTTCGTGAGCGCGGCCCACGACCACGGCATGCCGCCGACCACGGCCGCCGGGCTGCTGGCCACCGTCGGCGTCTTCGACGTGGCGGGCACCATCGCCTCGGGCTGGCTCACCGACCGGCTGGACTCGCGCTGGCTGCTCGTCGGCTACTACTCGCTGCGCGGTCTGTCGCTGATGATCCTGCCGATGCTGTTCGCCCCGCACACCCAGCCCAGCATGTGGGTGTTCATCGTCTTCTACGGCCTGGACTGGATCGCGACCGTGCCGCCCACGGTGGCGCTGTGCCGGAAGTTCTTCGGCGACGACGGGCCGATCGCGTTCGGCTGGGTGTTCGCATCGCATCAGATCGGCGCGGCACTGGCCGCGACCGGCGCCGGCGTGATCCGCGACGCGCGCGGCAGCTACGACCTGGCCTGGTATCTGGCCGGCGGGCTGTGCCTGGTGGCGGCGCTGATGTCGGCGGCGATCCGGGGCCGCAGCCGTGGCCCGCGGGTCTCAGCTGTCGATGGCGCGGTGGTTGCCTGATTCCAGCGCGGCCTTCGCCGCCCGCCGCTCGTCCCAGCGACTGGGCTCGTCCTTGCGCCGCGGCGGGCGGTCGTTGGCGATCAGCACCGCGATCCACGGCAGCGGGATCGACACACCGATGATCAGCAGCGAGATGAGCGCGTTGCTCCAGAAGCTGTAGGCGACCGCCGCCAGCACCAGGCACGGGATGCGCATGCCCATGAGCAGCGAGTACCGGCGCACCCGGGCCTTGTGCTGCTGCTCCAGCGAGGGCGCGGCCTCGGTGATCAGCGCCGGATGTTTGCGCTCGCCGGGGAAATAGCCCGGAGCGGGGCGTGCCGGGCGCGGGACACTGCCCGGCGGGAGCGTCTCGAAGGCCGGATGTGGGGTGTCGTCGCCCTCGATGTCGCGGGCCCGGGAATCGTCGGCCGGGAAATCGGGGGAATCGCCCTCACGCTGCATACCTTCGAGTCTTCCACCGCCCGAGATCGAATGCACATCCCCGGCGCGGAGCGCGCATCCCGGCAGATCGGCGGGCCGCTTGCCCGCGGGCCCGTCGCATACGACCGCGAGGCGTCCGGCTGGCATCATGGACACCGTGAGTACCGATACCCTCGTTCGCCCGGACAGCACGACCGACGAGTCGACCGACAACGACACTCCCAAGTACTTCCACTACGTGAAGAAGGACAAGATCGCCGAGAGCGCGGTCATGGGCACCCACGTCGTGGCGCTGTGCGGTGAGGTGTTCCCGGTCACCAAGTCCGCGAAGCCCGGTTCGCCGGTGTGCCCGGACTGCAAGCGCATCTACGAGACCCTACGCAAGGGCGACTAGCCCTCACGCGTCGCAGCCGGGGTCCGGCCCGGCGGGAGAGCGGGTACCGGCCGGTCGGCTGTCGGCTCCGCGGCCGTAGTGCGCCGCCGCCGGGTCCATGCCCGCCGCACGGCCGTCTCCGGTACTCGGGCCAGCCGGCGCATCGGCGAGCGGGTGCGGTGCGCCGGCCAGAACTCCTGCACGGCCGCGTTGAACTCCGCGCCGAGCACGATCGCGAAGCCCAGGAAATAGGTGAACAGCAGGAAGGCGATCGGCGCCGCGAGCGCGCCGTAGCTGACCCCGGTGCGGGCCACCCAGCCGAGGTAGCGCCGCAACCCGTCGCTGGCCACCATGAAGAACACCCCCGCCACCAGCGCGCCGCCGAACAGCCGGTGCCACGGCGGTGACCGGTGCAGCGCCAGCTTGTACAGCGTGGTGAGGGCCAGGATCAGCAGGAACGCCGTGCCCGGGTAGTAGAACGCGTCCACCAGGCGCAGCCCGGGTTCGCGCCACTGCTCCGGCAGTATCCGGCCCAGCAGCACCGGCCCCAGCGCCACCACCGGCAGCACGAACACCGCCATCACCAGGAACAGCAGATACAGCACCAGCGCGACGATGCGCTGCCACACCGGATGCCGGGCGTCCTGCTCGTCGTGCGCGGCCACGATGGCATCCACGAAGGTCGCCATCGCCGACGAGCCCGCCCACAGCGAGAGCACGAATCCCACCGACACCACCGCGCCCCGGCCGCGTTGCAGCACGTCCCGCACGGTCGGCGCGATCAGATCGTCGACCACGGTGGCGGTGAACAGGTTCCGGCTGAAGCTGATGATCTTGCCCTCGACGATGTGCACGGTATCCGGCCCGAAGAACCAGCTGCCGACGTATCCGAGACTGCCCAGCACACCCAGCAGCAGCGGCGCCAGCGAGAGCGTCTGCCAGAACGCGGCGGCCGCGGATTTGGCGAAGATCGAATCGCGCCACGCCTTCACGCCGACGCGGACGAGCAACTCCCACACCCGGCCCCACCCCTCCCGGAGCAGGCGCGCGATCACGCGGACGGGCCGGCCGGTGGCCGGCCGGGGTGGATCGGGAGGGCGTGGCGGAGTGTCCATTGTCACTACAGCATCGCCCACGCCGCGCCGAATTGCCGCCCGCGCCCGCATCGTCCGGGCGTACCTCGCGGCAACCGGCCAGGGAACCAAGGCTTTCCGGCTCGCCGGCCGCCGCCGGTCCACGTGCGGTGACGCGGTCCGGCGGCCCGGTCCGGTCGCGACACGGGGATGTGGATTGGGCACGTGTCGGTATCGCTCGCTAGTCTCTCTGGAGTGACTTCGGGTGGTGGTAGTTCGTTACGTGCATGGCAGCGCAGGGCTCTCACCAAGTATCTGACGTCGAAGCCACGCGACTTCCTGGCCGTGGCCACGCCCGGCGCCGGTAAGACCACGTTCGCGCTGCGGCTGGCCGCGGAGCTGCTGGCCGACCGCACGGTCGATCAGATCACCGTGGTCGCGCCGACGGAGCACCTCAAACATCAGTGGTCGACGGCGGCCGCGCGCAGCGGAATCCAGTTGGACTCCCACTTCTCCAACTCCACCGGCGGCACCTCCGGCGACTATCACGGCGTGGTGGTGACCTACGCGCAGGTCGCCTCGCATCCCTTCAAACACCGGGTGCGGACCGAGAATCGGCGCACGCTGGTGATCCTCGACGAGATCCACCACGCGGGCGACGCGAAGAGCTGGGGCGAGGCCGTCGGGGAGGCGTTCGGCGACGCGACGCGCCGCCTGGCGCTGACCGGTACCCCGTTCCGCAGCGACGATTCGCCGATCCCGTTCGTCACCTACGAACCCGACGAGTCCGGCTTCCAGCGGTCGCGGCCCGACTACTCCTACGGATATTCGGAGGCCCTGGCCGACAACGTGGTTCGCCCCGTGGTGTTCCTCGCCTACTCCGGTGAGGCGCACTGGCGCGACAGCGCCGGGGAGGAGTATTCCGCCCGGCTGGGTGAGCCGCTGAGCGCCGAGCAGACCGCCCGTGCCTGGCGGACCGCCCTGGACCCGGCGGGCGACTGGATGTCGAAGGTGCTGACCGCGGCCGACATTCGGCTGCGGCAGCTGCGCGCCACCGGCCTGGTCGACGCCGGCGGTCTGGTGATCGCCACCGATCAGGAGAAGGCGCGCGACTACGCCGAACTGCTGGAACACATCTCGGGTTCGAAGCCCGCGGTGGTGCTGTCCGACGATCCGGGCTCCTCGAACCGGATCAGCGAGTTCGCCGCGGGCACCGAACCGTGGATGGTGGCGGTGCGCATGGTGTCCGAGGGCGTCGACGTGCCCCGGCTCGCGGTGGGCGTCTACGCCACCAGCGCGTCGACCCCGCTGTACTTCGCCCAGGCGATCGGCCGATTCGTGCGTGCCCGCCGGCCGGGGGAGACCGCGAGCGTATTCCTGCCCTCGGTGCCGGTACTGCTGGATCTGGCCGCGCAGCTGGAGGTGCAGCGCGACCACGTGCTGGGCAAGCCGCACCGGGAGAAGAACGCGTTCGAGGACGAACTGCTGACCGACGCCAACCGGCAGAAGGACGAGCCCGGCGAGGAGGAGGGCAAGTTCGTCGCGCTGGCCGCCGACGCCGAGCTGGACCAGGTGATCTACGACGGCGATTCGTTCGGCACCGCGACCTTCTCCGGCAGCGACGAGGAGGCCGACTACCTCGGCATCCCGGGTCTGCTGGACGCGGACCAGATGCGGGCGCTGCTGCGCGATCGGCAGGCCCGGCAGGTGGCCGACCGCAGCACCGCCGCGAAGGTGGCCGAACTGGCCGGTCCGGGCCCGAGCTCGACCGCCGCGGCCGAACGGGTCGCCACCGCCGACAAGCTCGGTGAGTTGCGCCGGGAGCTGAACAGCCTGGTCGCGATGCACCATCACCGCACCGGCAAACCGCACGGCGTGATCCACGGCGAGCTGCGCCGGGAATGCGGCGGCCCGCCCACCGCGCTCGCCACCACCGATCAGCTGACCGAGCGGATCGCGGCGCTGCGCCGGATGTGACGGCGGGCGCCCGCACCGGAACGGACACACAGAAAACGGGCGGCCCGTGTGGGCCGCCCGTGGCGTTTCTGTCGGAGGATTCTGTTGTGCGAGCGGACGGGGAGGAGCTTTACAGCGCCGGCGCCGACTCCGTGTCGATCACGGCCTCGAGCGCACGGAGACGATCCATGTGCTCATTGGCGTGATGCTGGCAGAAGAGCAACTCGCCACCACCGGGCAGGACTGCGCGAACACGCGCGGCTGCACCGCAGCGATCGCACCGGTCGACCGCCGTCAGCGGGGTGCTGGTCAGTGTTCCTGGCATGACTCCTCCGTCCTGGATCCCGGCGCAGAAGACCGTTCACCTGGTATCGGGCCCGCGGACCCTTCCGCGGGCTCACCCGCCGCTACTTCCCAGCAGTGGCCTATGACTACTTTCTCAGACGTTCGGCGCGGAGGGTTTGTTCCCGCAGATGTTTCTCTGTGTTTTCCCTTACATGACCAGGCATTTCGCTGTCAGCGAACATGCAGGTCGGGATACTCGGAAACGGCCCTGCGCACCACCGCGAGTCACTGATCCAGTTGTCTAACCGGAGACTACCCCGCCGCCCCGACACTCACACCCGGCTTATGGCAAACGCTCTGTTCAACGGCCTGCGGCGGCCGATCGCGGGTACGGCGGATAAGGTCGGGCGATGGTCGACGAGACGGCGGAACTTCCGGAGGGGGTCCTGGTGCATCTGTGCACCGGGGCGGAGTGGGACGAGGCGCGGGCCGCGGGCGCCCGGCGAACGCCCTCGTTGGACGGGGACGAGGGATTCGTCCACCTGTCGGGCCCCGCGCAGGTGCATCTGCCCGCGAACCGCCTGTTCGCCGGGCGGCGGGATGTGGTGCTGCTGTGGCTGGATCCGGGCCGCCTGGCGGCCCCGGTGCGGTGGGAGCCGGGCGTGCCCGGTGATCCGGCCGCCATGCTGTTCCCGCATCTGTACGGGCCGATCCCGGTGGCCGCGGTGATCCGGGTGACGGACTACCGGCCGGATCCGGACGGCAGCTTCCCGGAGCTGCCGGAGGGCTCGGCGGACGCCGCGGACTCGGACGACTCGGCGGACTCGGCCTCGGCCTGAGCCGCGCGTGCGGAGCGGTCGCGCATGCGTTCCAGCTGCCGCGACACCGTCACCGCGAGCGCGCCCGAGACGAAGCCCACCGCGATCGCGGTCAGATGCCCGTAATCGGTGAAGGTGCGGCCGACGATCGCGGCGTAGCCGTACCAGCCGATCAGGCCCACCGCCCACATCGCCCGCGGGATGCCGCGCAGGTGGAAGGCGAGGGCCGCGAGGATGCTGGAGAAGCCGTACGACGAACCGACGTCGGAGGCGACCGCCACCTTCAGCGGGATCAGCCGATGGTCGACCGCGTAGGCGATGCCGGTGACGATCAGCAGGGTGGTGGCGACGTGCCCCGTCGCGAAGACCATGATCCAGCGCAGCGTGCCGAGCCAGCGTTCCGCGAAGGCCATCAGGGTGAGGAAGCCGACGATGGTGACCCACGGGAAGCCGCCCTCGGTCCAGAACGCCGAGGCCACCAGCACCTGGACCGGCTCGCGGCGCATGTTGTGCAGATTCGTCGACGCGGACAGGATGAGCCGGTGCCCGGCGAATTCGCTGATGCCGCGCAACGTCCACCACGTGATGAACAGGGTGAACGAGTAGGCGCAGCTGGCGGGGGCGGCGGCGAGCAGGTCGCGGCCGGCCCGCAACAGGGCCGGCAGCCGCCCGGGACAGCGCACCCCGTCCCGGAACGTCTGTAACTGCGCGTCGACGTCGATGGTCCGGGTCCACGGTGAGCGGTAGTGGGTCAAGACGGTGGCAGCCACGCCCGTCAGTCTGGCACGGGCGGCTAGCGCAACCCGCCCGTCGGGCCGCCCGCGCCGCCGGTGGCGGGCGCGATGCGCAGATCCTCCCCTTCGTTGTCGGTGAGACCGACGTTGATCAGCAGCATCATGGTCACCACGCTGACGCCGATCATCAGCGGCAGCAGCAGCTGGACGCCGTCGGCGCCGGACGGAGCCGGGGCGAGGTCGATGCGGTGCGCGTGCATCGCGACCATCCCGGTGTAATGCATGCCGGTGACGGCGATGCCCATGATGATCGCCGCGCCGACACTGACCAGCGTGCCGCGCACGTGCAGGGTGAACCAGAGCGCGGCCGTGGACGCGACGATGGCGATCACCACCGACAGGGCCACGACGCCCGGCGAGTACGTGATGGTCGCGTCGGTGCGCAGCGCGAACATGCCCGAGTAGTGCATCGCGGCGACCCCGAGCCCGGTGACCACGCCGCCGGTCAGCAGCGTCCACACGCCACGACCGGCCCGCCGGCCGCGGAACACGATGGACAGCCCGATCCAGACGACCACCACCGCGATCGCGGCACTGGCCAGGGTCAGCGGGACGTTGTAGCGGATCGAGGCGCCGTCGATCGAGAATCCGAGCATCGCCACGAAGTGCATGACCCAGATCCCGGTGCCGCCGATGGCGATCGCGGCGGCGATCAGCCACCCACCGGCCCGGTCCGAGCTCCGGGCCCGGCGGGCGCACTGCAGACCGAGCAGCGATCCGATGAACGACATGGCGTAAGCGATCACGATGGTGACCCAGCCATAAGCGAAATGGTGTGTGTGCAACACGCGAAACTCCTCTGCGTGCACAGTCTTCTCCAAGGTTCCGCAAAATTGCGGCGAGCGGAATCTACGGCACCCCCGACCCGCTGTCGATCCTTCGGAACTGCGTAGATGCTTTCGAGTACAAGGCTCCGATTCGGGTCTTGCACGGTGTAATCGAACAATGGCAATCTCCCGGCAATATTGTTAACGGCTGTCGCAATTTGCATGCGCCACAATCGGGAGCGATGCCGCCGCGCATGCCCGCGCGGCCACGGAGCAGGAGGACCGATGGCCGTTCATCATCAGCGCGTCGGCGGGACGACCTATACCTTCCACGGTCCGGTGGAACTGCTGGCGAAGGCGACGCCGCGCCGCAGTGGCGACGAATTGGCCGGGTGCGCAGCACATTCCGATGCGGAGCGGGCGGCCGCGCAGTGGGCGCTGGCGGAGTTGCCGCTGTCGGATCTGCTGGCCGATCCGGTCGTGCCGTACGAAACGGACGAGGTCACGCGGTTGATCATCGACACCCACGATCGCGCGGCGTTCGGGCTCGTGTCACACCTCACCGTGGGCGGCTTGCGGGATTGGTTGCTGGAGGTAGCTGCGGGGCCCGGCGCGGCCGATACGCTGGCCGCCGTGGCGCCGGGGCTGACGCCGGAAATCGTTGCGGCTGTGAGCAAGATCATGCGAAATCAAGACCTGATCGTGGTTTCGAAAGCGACGAGTGTGATTTCCGCATTCCGGACCACCATCGGATCACCCGGTACGCTCGCGACCCGGCTGCAGCCCAACCATCCCACCGACGATCCGCGCGGGATTGCCGCGGCCGTGCTGGACGGCTTGCTGCTCGGCTGCGGCGACGCGGTGATCGGCATCAATCCGGCCACCGACTCGCCCGCGGTGGCCGCGGATCTGCTGCGCCTGCTCGACGAGATGCGGCAGCGTTTCGACATTCCGATGCAGTCGTGCGTGCTGGCGCACGTCACCACCACCCTCGGGCTGATCGAGGCGGGCGCACCGGTGGACCTGGTGTTCCAGTCGATCGCCGGAACCGAGGGGGCCAACGCCGGATTCGGGGTGACGCTGTCGCTGTTGCGGGAGGCGGCCGCGGCGGCCCGCGCGCTGAACCGGGGCACCGTCGGCGGCAACGTGATGTATTTCGAGACCGGGCAGGGTTCGGCGCTCAGCGCCGGCGCGCACCTGGGCACGGACGGCAGGCCGGTCGACCAGCAGACGCTCGAGGCCCGCGCCTACGCGGTGGCGCGCGAACTGGACCCGCTGCTGGTGAACACCGTGGTCGGCTTCATCGGGCCGGAGTATCTGTACGACGGCCGGCAGATCGTCCGGGCCGGCCTGGAGGACCATTTCTGCGGCAAACTGCTCGGCCTGCCGATGGGCGTCGACGTCTGCTACACCAATCACGCCGAGGCCGACGCCGACGATATGGACACCCTGCTCACCCTGCTGGCCGCCGCCGGGGTGGCCTTCGTGATCACCGTCCCCGGCGCCGACGACGTCATGCTCGGCTACCAGAGCCTGAGCTTCCACGACGCGCTCTACGCCCGGCGGGTACTGGGGCTGCGGCCGGCGCCGGAGTTCGCGGCCTGGCTGGACCGGCTCGGGATGCTCGACCCGACCGGCGGTATCCGGGCGGTCGCACCGCTTTCCTCACCGCTGCGCGCGCTGGGGGCGCGATGACCACCGGAGGCCACGTGGAAAACGATGACGCCCGGGAGTTCTGGGACCGGTTGCGGCGGAATACGCAGGCGCGCATAGGTTTGGGCCGCGCCGGGGACGCGCTGCCCACCGCGCGGGTGCTGGAACTGCGCGCCGCGCACGCCGCCGCCCGGGACGCCGTGCACACACCCTTGGACACAACGGATTTCGCGGAACGGGTGCGTACCGCCGGGCTGGGGGAGCCGGTGCCGGTGCGCAGCCGCGCGGCGAGCCGATCCGAGTACCTGCGCCGGCCCGATCTGGGCCGGTTACCGGAAGTGATACCGGGACAAGGCTTCTCGGTGCTGCCGCATACCGGCGCCGATATCGGGGTGGTGCTCGCGGACGGGTTGTCGCCGCGGGCGCTGGCCGAGCACGGTACCGCGGCCCTGATCGCGCTGAAAGACCAACTGGCGCAGCACTATCGGATCGCGCCACCGGTGATCGCGACCCAGGCCCGGGTCGCGCTCGGCGACCACATCGGCGCCGCGCTCGGCGTGACGACGGTGCTGGTGCTGATCGGCGAGCGTCCGGGCCTGTCGGTGGCCGACAGCCTCGGCATCTATCTCACCCACCTGCCGCGGCCGGGGCGCACCGATGCCGAACGCAACTGCGTCTCGAACATCCACCCGCCGGACGGGCTCGGTTACGCCGCCGCCGCGGCGGTGGTCGCCGGCCTGATCGCCGGCGCGCGGCGGCTGGGACGTTCCGGGATCGAACTCAAGGACACCTCGGACCGGGCACTGGTCGGCGCCGCGCCGCCGGAACTCGACCTGCCCGGCTAGTCGCGGCTGGGCCAGAACCGGCCCTCGGCCCGGGCCGGATCGGGCTCGTCGACATCGGTGATGCCGACCTGCAGCAACAGCACCATCGTCACCATGCTGACGCCGACGATCAGCGGGGTCAGCACCTGATGGGCCTGCGCGCCGGCCACGCGATGCACATGTTCGGCCATCCGGGCGCTGATCGCGAACATGCCCGTGTAGTGCATGCCGCACACCGCCCCGCCCATGAGCGCCGCCGCGCCGCCGGTCGCGAGGAAACCCCGGACGTGCAGCGCGCACCACAGCGCCGCGGTGGCCGCGACGACCGCGACGACGACCGACAACCCGACCAGTAACGGGTCGTACCGGACGTCGGCGTCGGTCTCCATCCCGTACATACCGGCATAGTGCATGGCCGCCACGCCGAGACCGGTGATACCGCCGCCGATCGGCAGTGCCCACGGATCACCCGGCCGCCCGACCACGATCGACAGGCCCAGCCACACCACCACCATCGCGATCAGCGCGCTGAGCAGGGTGATCGGCACGTTGTAGCGGATCGTCGTGTCCTGCACCGAGAAGCCCAGCATGGCGATGAAATGCATGACCCAGATCCCGGTGCCGCCCAGGGCGATCGCGGCGGCCACGATCCAGCCGCTCCCCGGCCGGACGCGGGCGCGGACCGTGCACCGCAGCGCCAGCAACGATCCGGTGACGGACATCAGGTAGGCCAGGGCGGGCGTCAGCCAGCCGTAGGTGAATTGGTCTATCGCCAACATTGCGGATTCCTTGCCAAGAGGGGTTCTCGACGTGCACGGGCAGGCCTGTGCGCCGAACGCTAGCGCGGAATCCGCAGGCAGTAAATTTACCGAAGTCGGTTGGTGGAAATTTGCTGGGTTAGCTGGACGGCGATGTCCCAGGTGGCCGAGCCGCGATCGGCCGGTGCGCCGGATCACCGCGTTCCGGATTCGCGTAGAGCCCGCTCGACACATTCGGACGGCGCGAACCGACCGGTAGCGCACCCCGGGCGTCCTACAACATCGGCCGCAGATCCAGCCGCCGCATCATGCGGTCGACCAGGGCCGGCGGCATACCCGGCTGCCGGCGGGCCGCCAGCGCCTCCGCCCGCCCGGCCTCGAGCACATCCTCGCTGATCGTGCGGAACTTACCGGTGAACCGCATCATCCGGTCGACGGACTTCGTCGGATCGGCGCTCTCGGCGGCCTCCGGATCGGCGCGGCTCAGGCGCCGCTCGATGGTCTCGCGCAGGCGCTGATAGATCTCGTCCGGCAGGTCCTCGCTGTCGGCGATCTCCTCCAAGCGGGTCAGTTCGGCGCGCAGGATCTGCGTCCACAGCTGCCGTTCCAGCACGCGCTCGGTCTCGGTATCGGCCTGGACGTGCGTCGCGCGCACCACCGCGGGCAGCGTCGGCCCCTGCAGCAGCAGCGTGAACAGCACGACCGCGAAGGCGGAGAACAGGATCTCGGTGCGCCCCGGGAACGGGCCGTGCTCGGTGGTCAGCGGTACGGCCAGCGCCAGCGCGACCGTCACCACGCCCCGCATGCCCGCCCACCAGGTGACCACGGTCTCGCGCCAGGTGTGCGGCTCGTCGGCCTCCTCCCGGCGCCGCCCGTGCAACAGCACCATCGACAGCAGCAGCCAGCCCAGCCGCAGCAACACCACCACCGCGACCACCACCGCCGTCCCGGTGAGCAGCCGCGGCCAGCTCGGGCCCGTGGCCTCCAGCACGGTGGTCAGCTCCAGCCCGATCAGCCCGAACGCGACCCCGGTCACCAGCAGATCGATGACCTCCCAGAAGGATTCGCCGACGATCCGGTACGCGGAATCGCTGAAATCGGCCGCGGCGTCGGTGAGGTACAGCGCGCACACCAGGACCGCGAGCACGGCCGACCCGTGCCAGACATCGGCGAGTCCGTAGGCCGCGAACGGCAGCAGCAACCCCAGCGCCACCTGCCAGGCGGCCTCGTCCAGCTGACGCATCAGCCGGCTGCCCATCCAGCCCAGCACCAGCCCGACCCCGATCGCGACCAGCGCCGACAGCAGGAAGTCGAGGGCGGTGTGCCAGGCCGAGAACTTACCGGTCACCACGGCCTGCACCGCGACGTCGTAGATGACCACCGCGGTGACGTCGTTGAACAGCCCCTCACCCTCCAGGACCGACACCAGCCGCCGCGGCAAGCCGAGCCGACCGGCCATCGCGCTCACGGCGACCGGATCCGGCGGCGCCACCACGGCGCCGAGCACCAGCGCCGAGGCCAGCGGCACCGCCGGATACCACAGATGGAAGACCACCGCGACGGCGAAGGCCGTCGCCACCACCAGGCCGACGGCCCGCAGCAGGATCGGTCCCGCGTCGGCGGCGAACTGCTGCCAGGAGGTGCGCCGCGCCGCCGCGTACAGCAGCGGCGGCAGCACCAGCGGCAGGATCAACTCGGGATTGATGTCGACGTTCGGCACGAACGGCAGCAGCGCCAGCACCAGTCCGAACACGGTCATCAGCACCGCCGGTGGCAATCCCGTGCGACGCCCCACCGGTTGCGCCAGAATCGTCGCGAACGCCAGGATGAACACCAGCAACAACTGCTCCACGCAAGGAGTCTGCTGGGACCGGCCGGGATTGTCATCCCGATCCGTCCGGCGCGTCGCGCACGCCGAACGAGCGCCGGCCCGGACGCCGAGGGCATCCGGGCCGGTTCGTGCGCCACCTAGTCCAGGTAGTCGCGCAGGACCTGCGAGCGGCTGGGGTGCCGCAGCTTGCTCATGGTCTTCGATTCGATCTGGCGGATGCGCTCACGGGTGACCCCGTACACCTGGCCGATCTCGTCGAGGGTGCGCGGCTGGCCGTCGGTGAGGCCGAAGCGCAGCCGGACCACGCCGGCCTCGCGCTCGGACAGCGTCTCCAGCACCGACTGCAGCTGATCCTGCAGCAGGGTGAAGCTCACCGCGTCGACCGCGACGACCGCCTCGGAATCCTCGATGAAATCGCCGAGCTGCGAATCGCCCTCGTCGCCGATGGTCTGGTCCAGCGAGATGGGCTCCCGGGCGTACTGCTGGATCTCCAGCACCTTCTCCGGGGTGATGTCCATTTCCTTGGCCAGCTCCTCCGGGGTGGGCTCGCGGCCCAGGTCCTGGAGCAGCTCGCGCTGGATGCGGCCGAGCTTGTTGATGACCTCGACCATGTGCACCGGGATGCGGATGGTGCGGGCCTGGTCGGCCATGGCGCGGGTGATGGCCTGCCGGATCCACCAGGTGGCGTACGTGGAGAACTTGTAGCCCTTGGTGTAGTCGAACTTCTCGACCGCGCGGATCAGGCCCAGGTTGCCCTCCTGGATCAGGTCCAGGAACGCCATGCCGCGGCCGGTGTAGCGCTTGGCCAGCGAGACCACCAGGCGGAGGTTGGCCTCCAGCAGGTGGTTCTTGGCGCGGTTGCCGTCGCGCATGATCCACTGCAGGTCGCGGCGCACCGCCACCGCCAGCTTCTCACCCTTCTCGGTGAGCTCGCGGAACTTCTCGGTGGCGTAGAGACCGGCCTCGATGCGCTTGGCGAGCTCGACCTCCTCCTCCGCGTTGAGCAGCGCGACCTTGCCGATCTGCTTCAGGTACGCGCGTACGGAGTCGGCGGAGGCGGTGAGCTCGGCGTCCTTGCGGGCCTGCCGCAGCGCCTCGGACTCCTCCTCGTCCCAGACGAAGTCGCCGGAGGCCTTGTCCTTCTCGGAGGGCTCCTCGGCTTCCTCCTCGTCGGCCTCGGCGACCGGCGCGGCGGGGGCCGCCGGCGTCTCCTCGTCCTCGTCGACCTCGTCGACGATTTCGTCCTCCTCGGACAGATCGTCGTCGGGGACGTCCAGATCGTCGAGATCGTCGAGCTCCAGCGACTCGTCTTCGGTCAGGGTCTCATCGATCTCGCCGTCGGGGCCCGGAGTGGCCTTCTTCGCGGCGGCCTTCTTCGCCGGAGCCTTCTTGGCGCCGGGAGTGGCCTTCTTCGCCACGGCCTTCTTCACCGGGGCCTTCTTGGCGGGCGCCTTCTTCGCGGCAGCCTTCCGGACCGGCCGTGCGGCGGTGATGTCTGCGGAGTCGGCGTCCTCGGCCGATTCGGCGGTCTGTCGGGTATTCGTGGCTACCACGTACGCCCTTTCGTGACGGTCTCGTGCGGCGTCACGCCAGAGTGATCTTCCGGCGGAGCGGTTCTGTCGGGATAACCCGGCTCGGGCCGGGGTCGTTTCTCCGGCTCACCGCCGGGCATTGTCCATTGTAACGATCGAACGGGGGTGCTCATGGCGCGATACCGGCATCCACCGCCATCGCGGCGCCGACGATTCCCGCGGTGTTCTTCAGATGCGCGGCCACCACGGGAGTCCGGTTGCCGAGCAAGGGGATCCAATGATCGGCGTCCCGGCTGATACCGCCGCCGACCACGAAAACGTTGGGCCAGAACAGATTTTCCAGTGTCACCAGCACCTTGGTGACCTCCGCGGCCCACTCCTTGTACGACAGATTCTTTCGTTCCTTGACCGAGGAGGCGGCCCGGTGCTCGGCCTCCTTGCTGCCCACCTGAAGGTGTCCCAACTCCGTATTCGGCACCAGCGTGCCGTGGTAGAGCAGCGCCGAGCCGATGCCGGTGCCGAAGGTGAGCAGCATGACCAGGCCCTCGGTGTTGCGGGCCGCGCCGTAGCGGTCCTCGGCCATGCCGGCGGCGTCCGCGTCGTTGAGGACCACCACCTCGCGACCGCCCAGCGCCAGCGAGAAGAGGCTGCGGGCGTCGGTGTCGATCCACGCCTTGTCGATGTTGGCGGCGGTGCGGGCGATGCCGTTCACGACCACGCTGGGCAGCGTGAGACCGACCGGGCCGTCCCAGTCGGCCTGGGAGACCAGTTTGGCGACGGTTTCGGCGACGGCGTTCGGGGTCGACGGATGCGGGGTGGCGATCTTGATGCGATCGTGCGCGAGTTCGCCGGTGGCCAGATCCACCACCGCGCCCTTGACGCCGCTACCACCGATATCGATCCCGAATGCAAGCCCGCGAGCGGACATCGACGATTCTCCTCGTTCCTGTCGTACCGAACGGAAATTCTGTGCTGACGGCATAGAACCCGTGCGCGCGCACCTTACCCGGTCATCGGGCGAAGAGCTGTGCGAACGGCCCTCGCTGTGTCGTCTCCGACATGCCTGATGCGCGAGGGGGCGGGTCTGTGTTCCGATGGAAGCCGTGCCCGAGACGAACTCCCGCATGACCGTCACCGCCTCCGCCGATCCCGCCGTCGCCACCCCCGCCGAGGTCGCCGACCTGCGGCGAGCCGCCGTCGCACTGGCCCGCACCGCCGCCGATCACGTGCGTGCGCGCCGCCCGGAGGTGTTCGCGACCGCCACCGGCGCCCAGCGTGACGCGGTGCAGAGCAAGAGCACCCCGACCGATCCGGTCACCATCGTCGACACCGAATCCGAGGAGTTGATCCGCGCCCTGCTGAGCCGGTCCCGGCCCGCCGATTCGGTCCTCGGCGAGGAGGGCGGCGGCACCCTCGGCGCGGATCCGGACGCCACCGTCTGGGTGGTCGACCCGATCGACGGCACCGTGAACTTCATGTACGGCATCCCCGCCTACGCCGTATCGGTCGCCGCGATGCGCGACGGCCGATCGCTGGCGGGCGCGGTGGTCGACGTCGCCGGCGGTGTCACCTACAGCGCCGGCCTCGGCGCGGGCGCCACCGCCACCGGCCCCGACGGCGTCACGGTCACCCTGCGCTGTACCGACGTCCGCTCGATCGAGATGACCCTGCTCGCCACCGGCTTCGGCTACGGCGCCGCCCGCCGGGCCCGGCAGGGCCGCCTGATCGCCGAGGTCCTGCCGCACGTCCGCGACATCCGCCGGATCGGCTCCGCCGCCCTGGACCTGTGCATGGTCGCCGCCGGCCGGGTGGACGCCCACTACGAGCACGGCCTCAACACCTGGGACTGGGCCGCCGGCGGCCTGATCGCCGCCGAGGCCGGCGCCCGCCTGGTCCTACCCCCGGCGGGCACGGTCGCCCGCACCGGCGAACTGGTCGTCGCCGCCGCCCCCGGCATCGCGGACCAGCTCATCGACCTGTTCGACCGCCTCGGCGTATCGGACCCGATTCCCGACTGACCCCGGCCCCATCGCCAATGGCCGAACCCCGTTGTTCGCGGCCCGGCTCGGTCCTGGACTGACGGAGGGAGGGAGCGCAGCGACTGACCGGAGGAGGGAAGGACCGAGACTCAGGGGCCGCGAACCCGCCGGAGCGAAGCGAAGGCCAATCAGCACTTCGCCTGGCGGGCCGCTTCCAGGAGCTTCGAGTCGATGGACGGGCCGCCCGGGGCCGGATTCTTCAGCGACTTCAGGACCTCCTCGGCGTCGGTGCTCGGCCGCAGGTCGTTGCCGAACAGCGAACCCACCGCCAGGTCGACCAGATCGTCGGTGCGGTGATCCTCGATCAGCTCGGCACACGGCGCGACCAACTGCACGGCGGCCGCCGCGGGCCGGCCGTTGACGCCGAACCGGATCTGGCCGTTGCACTCCATATCCCCGTTGACGTACACGGGGTCGTTGGCGAACGGTGGCGCGGGCGGGCCGGCGAATCCGTAGTCGCTGAGCCGGGAGGCGATGTGCTCGGCGACGCCGCGCTGCCCCGAGCCGTTGTAGACGCGCACCTTGGACTGCGCCAGCGGCGCCGGCTCGACGTCCCGCAGCCGCGACGCCCCGACGCGCTGACCGAGGCCCTCGGGCTTCGGCGCGTTCGGGTCGGTCGCCGCGGACGGCGTATTGCAGGTCATGGCGGCCCGGCTGTGCTGTTCCGTCGTCGCCGCCTTGATCCAGACGATCACGCAGATCAGTGCGAGGATCGACACCAGGGCGACCCAGGGTTGATAGCGTCGGCGGGGGAACGGCCGGCCCCGTTTGTCGGTGGCGCGGCCCTCGGTGATCAGTGAAACCACGAGCACACCATACGAGTTCACGCCGACCTTCGCGCACGCCGCCGCTGGCGACCGCATGTCGGACCGGTAACGGCCGGGATCTTGTTCGCTCTCGGCGAACTCGCGAATCCCGGATCGTGCGGACGCCGATCTCGGCCGGGTAACGATTCGCTCGACGTCCGGACACGAAAACGGGGCACCGGATGGTTCGATCCCCGGCGGGATGACGATTGCCCCTCAGTTTCGGCTGTGCTGTGTTTTGATTGCGACTTTTGCCGCCGGGTCCGCTATTGTCTGGCGGCCCGACTCGAATCGAAGGATGTGAATCACGAGGTGAGATTCGGGAACAACCAGGGCATGTCCTGCGTTGACCGAGCGCGATCCGGTACGGATTTCACAGATCCGGCCCGGTCGGCGACCGGTGTGCACGTGATGTACACCACCGGCGGGACGGCACTCGCCGAACCGATTCCCCTGCGGGATCGGAGGCGGTGAGTCCGGTTCCGGGATATACGGAGTAAGGACGAGGGGAAGACGACATGGCAACCGACTATGACGCACCGAGGCGCAGTGAATCCGACGACGTGTCGGAGGACTCCCTGGAGGAGCTGAAGGCTCGTCGTAACGAGGCCGCGTCCGCCGTCGTGGATATCGACGAATCCGATACCGCGGAGTCGTTCGAGCTTCCCGGCGCGGACCTGTCCGAGGAAGTGCTCTCGGTTCGGGTGATCCCGAAACAGGCCGACGAGTTCACCTGCGCCAGCTGTTTCCTGGTGCACCACCGCAGCCGATTGGCAAGCGAGTCCGGTGGGCAGTTGATCTGCATGGACTGCGCAGCCTGAGGGACTGCATTCCGAGGAGATATCCGCCGCGACGGTTCAGCTCGCGCTCGGTACGCCGAGCGCGGCTAGGACCTGTTCGGGCTTGCGGGTACTGACGAGCCAGTAGGGCGTGGGGTCCTCGGGGTCGTCGAGCACCAGCAACACCAGCGGACCGATCCAGGGCCGATGCTGCAGGAACGCGGCGGGGTCGAGCTGGCGGCCGAGTGCTGCGCTTTTGGCACTGGTCGGCACCGTAGCCGCCCGGGCCACATACGTTACCGGTAGGTGGGCTCTGTCCGCGCGCAATTCGAGAGTTCCGCCGGGTGTTCCGTCCGATTCCGCGACCGGGACCACCTCGACCCGATGACGGCTCATCCACAACAGCGCCCAGATCGGGATCGGCAGCAGCAGGACGTACGGCAGCCAGGCCCGGATTCCCGGCGCTCCCATGTGGATCTCGGCCGCCAGCAGTCCGGTGACGAACAGGCCCACCGGCCACCACCACAACGGCACCCACAACCGCTCGGAATACACCGGTGCGGGCGGGGTCCGCTGCGACGAAACGGGATCGGTCACTGCGGGTGGCTGGTCGGACACGACTTCAGCCTAGCGGCTGGCGATCGGCCCCCTGCCGAGCGCGTAGGCTCGCTGCACGTGACCGGTATTCCACCCATCCCACTGCTGCGGCTCGACCCCGGTATTCCCGTGCCCACCCGCGCCCATCCGGGCGACGCCGGCGTGGATCTGTGTACCACCGAGGACGTCGTCCTGGAGCCGGGCGAGCGGGTGCTGGTCGGCACCGGCATCGCCGTGGCACTGCCGCACGGCACGGTCGGCCTGATCCATCCCCGGTCGGGCCTGGCGGCGAAGACCGGGCTGTCGATCGTCAACACCCCCGGTACCGTCGACGCCGGTTATCGGGGCGAGATCAAGGTCTGCCTGATCAACCACGATCCGCGCACGCCGATCGCGCTGCGCCGCGGCGACCGCATCGCCCAGTTGCTGGTGCAGCGGGTCGAACTGGTCGACTTCGTGGCGGTGGACGGGCTGGACGAGTCCGCGCGGGGTGCGGGCGGTTACGGGTCCAGCGGCGGGCATGCGAGCCTGGAGACGGAGCCCGTCGGGGTGGGCCCGGTCGGCGAGGAGGCCTGAGATGTTCGGACGTAAGAAGAAGCGCGACGAGTCGCAGTACGACGAGTACGCCTACGACGACGTCTACGAGGACGACCGCTATCCCGCCGAGGCCTACGACGATCGCTACCCGGACGAGTCCTACGGCGACCCCCCGCGCCACGCCGAACCCCCTCGCCACGGTGGTCGCCGTGAGGCGCCCCGCCGCGGTGCGGCTTATGAGGACGGTCGCGGCGCGGCTTATGACGACGGCCGCGGCGCCGCCTACGAGGACGGTCGCGGCGCCGCCTACGAGAGCGGGTTCGAGGACGTCTACGACGGCGACTCCGCCTATGCCACGGGCGGATACGAGCAGCCCGCCGCCTATGCGGAGGCCGCCCACGAGCCCGTCGGCGATCGCGAGGACGAGCCCGCGAGCGAACGCCCGGCCGGCGGCCCCTACGACTACGAGGACGTCGCGCATCTCCTCGCCGAGGACGACGAGGGCCGCCTGGATCTGGGTTCGGTGATCGTCCCGGTACCGCCCGGCGGCCAGCTACAGGTGGAGATGACCCCCGACGGCACCCCGCAGGCGGTGCATCTGGCCACCCAGTACGGCCGGCTCACGGTCGCCGCCTACGCCGCCCCGAAATCGCCGGGGCAGTGGCGCACGGTGGCCACCGATCTGGCGGAATCGCTGCGCGCCGACGGTGCCCGGGTCTCGGTGCAGGACGGCCCCTGGGGCCGGGAACTGCACGCCGTCACCGAGGGCGCGGATCTGCGCTTCATCGGCGTCGACGGCTATCGGTGGATGGTGCGCCTGGTCGCGGCCGGCCCGTCCGGCGCCGTCGACGACGGACAGCCGCTGGTCGCGGCCGCGCGCGCCATCCTGGGCGAGACCGTGGTCCGGCGCGGCGACGACCCGCTGCCGGTGCGTGAGCCGCTGCCGGTGGTCCTGCCGCAGGAGTTGGCCCAGCAGTTGCTGGCCGCGCATCAGCAGCAGGTGGAGGCCCAGCAGCAGGCCGTCGCCGCGCAGGCGGCCGCCGTCCAGGCCACCGCGACCGGTGGCTTCCCGGCGGTGTCGCCCGACCCCCAGCAGCCGCGGCGCGGCAGCGAGGGTTCGGCGATGCAGCAACTCGGCCGCGGCTGACGGCGTGCGCGCGGACTCCGGCGCGGCGTGGCGTGCCCTCCCGGGGCAGGACGCGTCGTTCACGGTCGTCGGCATGCCCGGCACCGGATCCGACGCGGATTTCGCCCGCCGCGCCTTCGGCCCGGCCTGCGCGGCCCGGGGCGTGGCGTTCGTCGCGGTCGAACCCGATCCCCGCGCGGTGGTGGCGAGCTACCGCGCGGCTCTCGACGCCGCGGCCCGCACCGGTCCGGTGCTGGCCGCCGGCATCTCGCTGGGTGCGGCGGTCGCCGTCGAATGGGCGAACGACAACCCGGCCGCGGCCGTCGGCGTGATCGCGGCCCTGCCGGCCTGGACCGGCACCGATACGGCCGCGTGCCCGGCCACCCTGAGCGCCGCGTTCACCGCCGCGGCGCTGCGGGCCGAGGGGCTCGATCCGGTGCTCGCCCGGATGCGCGCGGGCAGTCCGGCCTGGCTGGCGCGGGCGCTGACGCAGTCCTGGACGGCCCTGTGGCCGGATCTGCCCGCGGCGCTGGAGGAGGTCGCCGCCTACCCCTGGCCGTCGCCGGAAGCCCTTGCCGCGCTCCGGGTTCCGGCGACCGTCGTGACGGCCGTCGACGATCCGGTCCATCCGCACGCCGTCGCCGACGACTGGGCCACCCACATCCCGGACTGTGTCGTGCACCGGATCACGCTGGCCGAACTGGGCGCCGACCCGGGCGTGCTCGGGGAACGGGGATTCAGCCGGTCGGAAGTGGGTATTAGCAGGTAGGGAAGGGCGGACGGCGCAAAAGGGCCTCCGCGTGGCCGCACCGACGAGCGGCATCTACAGTGGCGGTATACGGCCACCAGCCGGTCGTTCAGGAAGACCGACGACGTGCGAACCCACGCCGTCCGCAGTCCAGGAAGTGTTGCGACATGCCGTTCACGGGCGGAAGAAACGCGGACTCCGATTCCGCGGGGCAGACGCGTTCCGGCGCCGGGCTCAAAGCCGGGCCGGACAGCGGGTATTTCCGTCGTCTCGGCCGGCGGCTCACGGCCGATCTGGGCGAACTCGACGCCGACGAGCTGGTCGAACAGGCCGACCGGGAGACCGGGGCGTGCCGCGCCGCGGAGTGCCGGCGCGGCGAGGAGGTCACCATGGTGGGCCGGCTGCGCAGCGTGCAGTCCTGTCCGCAATCGGTCGCCGCTCCGCTGGAGGCGGAATTCTTCGACGGGACCGACGCGATCACCCTGGTGTGGATCGGTCGTCGCCGCATCCCCGGAATCGAGCCGGGCCGACGTATCCTGGTCCGCGGCCGCATCGGGGAACGCGATGGCGCCAAGGTGATGTTCAACCCCTACTACGAACTACGCGGGAATTCCTGACGCATGCCGATACCCAGTAACGACGAGTTCGCCGAATATCCCGAACTCGCCGATCCCGACCGTACCGCCGTACTCCCGGTGGTATCGCCGGAGACCGCGGACGCCGCCGAGACGGCGCTGACCGAGGAGCGCGCGGAGCAGGCCGAGCAGTCCCTGCTCGAGCAGCTCGGCGGAATCAGCGGCCTGGTCTACTCCACGCTGCCGGTGGTGGTCTTCGTGCCCGCCAACACGCTGTGGGGGCTCACGGCGGCGATCTGGTCGGCCCTGGGTGTCGCGGCCGCGATCCTGGTGTGGCGGCTGATCCGCCGCAGTCCGGTGCAACCGGCCATCTCCGGCTTCTTCGGCGTGGGGATCTGCGCGCTGATCGCGTACCGGACCGGCGCGGCGAAGGGGTTCTTCCTCTTCGGCATCTACGCCAGCCTGGTGTACGCCGGGGCGTTCCTGCTGTCGCTGCTGGTTCGCTGGCCGTTGGCCGGGGTGATCTGGGGCGTGCTGAACGGACACGGCACCGAATGGCGCTCCGATCGCCGGGTGGTGCGGCTGTACGACATCGCGACGGTGGTGTGGGTGCTGGTGTTCGGTGCCCGCTACCTGGTCCAGTCGCATTTCTACGATACGAACAGCACGGGCCTGCTCGCGGTCACCCGCATCGCGATGGGCTGGCCGCTGACGGCGCTGGCCCTGCTGGTCACCGTGTGGGCCGTCCGGCGGGCGGATCATCAGCCCGCGCGGCACAGCGCCTGAGCCTGCGCGTATTCGACTCCGCCCCACCGTGTGGGGTTCGGAAGACCCTTCCAGGTGGGGGTGAACCCACCCCTGGGGTACCTATTTCGGCGGTCCGGTTCATCGGACGATCGTTGGTGTCATCGAACGATCGGGGAGAGGACCACCAGTGGCTACCGAGAACAAAGCGGGTATCGCACAGAGCCGCATCATTGCCGCCGAACTGGATCGCCTGATCGGACCCGCCGCGAACGGCGACCAGCGCGCGGTCACCGAGGTGATCCGGATCGTCCACCCGCTGGTGCGGCGCTACTGCGCGGCCCGGCTGGGCTCCGGCGGCAACGCCTACCTGACCGTGGACGACGTCGCCCAGGAGATCCTGATGGCGACGGTCCAGGCGCTGCCGCGCTACCGCGATCAGGGCAAGTCGTTCCTGGCCTTCGTGTACGGCATCTCCGCCAACAAGATCGCCGACGCCTTCCGCCGGGCCCACTCGCACCGCGACTGCGCGGTGGCGGAATTCCCGGACGAGGCGTCCAACGCCGCCGGCCCGGAGGAAATGGCCCTGGCCTCCGAGCGCAGCCGCGAGACCCGGCAGCTGATGGAGATCCTGGCCCCCGCGCATCGCGAGGTGCTGGTGATGCGGATCGTGCTGGGCTGGTCCGCCGCCGAGACCGCCGAGGCGATCGGCACCAGCGCGGGTGTGGTGCGGGTGATGCAGCACCGCGCGCTGAACAAGCTGCGCGCCGAACTGGCCCGCACCGCCGCCTGAGCTCCGCCGCTCAGTGGGTTTCGTGGGTTTCGCCGCCGAAACGGCCGAGGCCCAGCACTTTTCGCAATTCCTCCTCGGCCTCCAGCGAGGTGACGAACAGCAGTTCGTCCTCACCCTCGATCGGATCGTCGGCCTGCGGCACGATCACCCGGCCACCGCGCAGGATGGTCACCAGGGCGGCGTCGCGGGGGAGGGTCAGGGAGCGCACCGAACGGCCGGCCAGCGGAGTGTCGGCGGGCAGCGTGATCTCCACCAGATCGGCCTGGCCCTGACGCAGCGTCATCAGCCGGACCAGATCGCCGATCTGCACCGCCTCCTCGGCCAGCGAGGCCAGCAGGCGCGGTGTCGACACCGCGACATCCACCCCCCAGCCCTCGTCGAACAGCCACTCGTTGCGCGGATCGTTGACGCGGGCGACCACCCGGCGGACCCCGAACTCGGTCTTGGCGAGCAGGCTGAACACCAGGTTGACCTTGTCGTCACCGGTGGCGGCGATGACCACCTCGTAGTCCTGCAGCCCGGTCTCCTCCAGCAGTTCCAGCTCGCAGGCGTCGCCGTGCAGCCAGGTCGCGGCGGGCGCGGCGGTGGTATCGATATGGTCGAGCCGGCGCTCCAGCAGTGTGACCTCGTGGCCGCTGCGGATCAGTTCCTGGGCGATGGAGCGGCCGACGGCCCCGGCCCCGGCAATCGCTACTTTCACTATCGGTCCTCGGTCGATGGGGCGGCGGCGGCCAGCGCGGCGGCCGCGCCGACGGTGCCGGAGATGGCGGCGACGTAGACGGTGTCGTCGGCCTGCAACACGGTCTTGGCCGTGGGCAGCACGCCCTGCCCGAAGCGGAGCAGGAAGGCGACCCGGACTCCGGTCGCGGCCTCCAGATCGTGCACGGTGCGGCCGTACCAGTCCTCGTGCAGCGCCAGTTCGGTGACCGAGACCGTACCGGTGGGATCGCGCCAGCTGGTGCTCTTCTCGTCGCCGATCAGGGTGCGCAGGAATCGATCGGTGGTCCACGGCACGGTGGCGATGGTCGGGATGCCCAGCCGCTCGTACACCGCGGCCCGCTTGGCGTCGTAGATGCGGGCGACGACCCGCTGCACGCCGAAGGTCTCGCGGGCCACCCGGGCCGAGATGATGTTCGAGTTGTCGCCGGAGGAGACCGCGGCGAACGCGCCGGCCCGCTCGATCCCGGCCCGTTGCAGCACATCGCGATCGAAGCCCACGCCGGTCACCTGGCGGCCTTCGAAGTTCTTGCCGAGCCGCAGGAAGGCCCCGGCGTCCTGATCGATCACGGCGACCTCGTGCCCCACCCGGACCAGGGCTCGGGCCAGCGACGAGCCGACGCGGCCGCATCCCATGATCACTACGTACACCGTGCCAACCCCAATTCCGAAACCGTGGTGTGCGGTTTGTGCTGCTGTCGGGGGGAACGGTACCTGTCATCCCACCCTCCCTCGCTTTCCCCCTCCGGATCTCGGCCAAACGGACAGCGGTGGTGGTGACCGGGGGCAACACCCGCTCGGCCGGGCCGCTCGAGCGGGGCGTTTCCGAATATTCGGAATGCACCGACGTAGACATAAACATCCAACTATGTGTGCCGGTCGAGCCGCCGGGCGCGACCGGTGTGGACCGCGGTGTACGGACCGCCGCGAGGAGGAGGCCCGGCGGGCGGGCCGGCGGGGACGGTTCCTATGCTGTGCCCAATGTCCTCGCCGACCCTCTCCCACGTCCGTCCGGACGTCGCTACCGGCGGATTCCGCGCCGGGATCCGGATCTGTTCCGAAAATCCGCTGCGGGGGGTGCGGTGAGCGCCGGGACCAGTTGGGCCGGAAGCGTTTTGGAAGTCCGGCTGGGACCGCCGGGACACGGTGGATTCTGTGTGGCGCGGCACGAGGGACGAGTCCTGTTCGTGCGGCACGGGTTGCCGGGGGAGTCGGTCCGGGCCCGGGTGACCGAGGATCGCGGCGGATCGTTCTGCCGCGCGGACGCGATCGAGATCCTCGAGGCGTCGCCGGACCGGGTGCCGGCGACCTGTCCGGTCTCGGGACCGGGTGGCGCCGGCTGCTGCGACTTCTCGTTCGCCACCCCGGCGGCCCAGCGGGCGCTGAAGGCCGCGGTGGTGGCGGAGCAGTTGCGCCGGATCGCCGGATGGGAGCCGGAGATCGAGGTCGAGCCGATTCCGGATGCCGCAGCCGCGCGCGTCTTCCGCCGGCCGGGCTCGCCGTTGTCGCAGGGGGCCGCGGGGCGGGGACGGCTCGCCACTCGCGGCGGTGGGAGTCACGGTGACCCCGAGCAGGGCGACGCCGGTCGGGCCGAGGTCGCCGAGATCGGTTGGCGCACCCGGGTGCGACTGGCCGTGGACGGCGCGGGCCGGGCCGGGGTGCACCGATATCGCAGTACCGAGGTGCTCGCCGACCTGCGCTGCCCGCAGCCGGTGGCGGGCGCGATGACCGGGATCGCCGACAGCCGTTGGACACCCGGCGCCGAACTCGTGATCGCCGTCGACGGTGACGGCCACCGGCACATCGTCGAGATCGCGCCGCCCGTGGAGTCGGGCCGCGACCGGCCGGGGCAACGCGGTGATCGGCGGCACACCGCCGCGCGCCGCGCGGCGGTGCATTCCGCGCGCGAGCAGCGCGTGGTCGAGGGGACCGGCCGGGCCGTGCAGTACGTCGCGGGCCGCCGGTGGGAGGTCTCCGCGACCGGCTTCTGGCAGCCGCATCGCGGTGCGGCACTGTGTTATTCGGATGTGATCGCCGACTGGGCGGACGCCGATCCGGGTGCCGTGGCGTGGGATCTCTACGCCGGCGCCGGAGTTTTCGCGGCACGGCTGGCCGAGCAGGCGGGTCCGGCGGGTGTCGTGGCCGCGGTGGAGTCGTCCCGGCCGGCGGTGGCCGACGGCGAGGCGGCGCTGCGCGATCTGCCGTGGGTCGAGCCGATCACGGCGCGGGTCGAGCGGTGGGTGGCCGGATACGACGGCGCGGCGCCGGAGGTGGTGGTCCTGGATCCGCCGCGCACGGGCGCGGGGAAGGACGTGATCGCCGCGCTGGCCGCGGCCGGCCCGGCCCGCATCGTGCACGTGGGCTGCGATCCGGCGGCCTTCGCGCGGGATATCGGGCTGTATCGGGAGGCCGGTTATCTGCCGGCGCGCGTGCGCGCCTTCGACGCGTTCCCCGCGACACACCATGTGGAGTGTCTCGCCCTGCTGGAACCGGCGTCGAGCCGCTCGGGTGCGCGGTAATCTGGGGAATCCGAAAGCCGGGGCTATGTTCCACCTCACACCGGTGCGGCGACGGCGCAGGTGACGATCGCTCCCGTGATCGGCACCCGATGGGCCTCCGTAGACTGTTCGAGATCGACGAGCATCAGAGGGAGCGAGAGCGGTGGGATTTCTTTCCCGGGTCGAGACGCCCGAGGACCTGCGTCGGCTGACGGTACCGGAACTGGGCGTACTGGCCGAGGAGATCCGCGAGTTCCTGGTCCGCAAGGTGGCGGTTACCGGCGGGCATCTGGGGCCGAATCTCGGTGTGGTGGAACTCACCATCGCGTTGCACCGGATCTTCGACTCCCCGGCGGACGCGCTGATCTTCGACACCGGACACCAGTCCTACGTGCACAAGATCCTCACCGGGCGCAAGGACGGCTTCGACACGCTGCGCAGAGACGGTGGCCTGTCCGGATATCCGTGCCGGGCCGAGAGCCCGCACGACTGGGTGGAGTCCTCGCACGCCTCGGCCGCGTTGTCCTACGCCGACGGCCTGGCCAAGGCGTTCGCGCTCACCAAGCAGCACCGGCACGTGGTCGCGATCGTCGGTGACGGCGCGCTGACCGGCGGTATGTGCTGGGAGGCGTTGAACAACATCGCCGCCGGGCCGGACCGCTCGGTGGTGATCGTCGTGAACGACAACGGCCGGTCCTATTCGCCGACCATCGGTGGCCTGGCCGATCGGCTCACCGCGCTGCGCATGCAGCCCGGCTACGAGCAGGCGCTGGACGCGACGAAGCGGTTCGTGCAGGGCATCCCCGGCGTCGGCGGTTCGGCGTATTCGATGCTGCACGCGCTGAAGACGGGTATCAAGGACGCGGTCGCCCCGCAGGAGCTGTTCTCGGATCTCGGCCTGAAGTACGTCGGCCCGGTCGACGGGCACGATCTGGTGGCGCTGGAGGCGGCGCTGCGGCGGGCCAAGGATTTCGGCGGCCCGGTCATCGTGCACACGGTTACGCAGAAGGGCCGCGGCTATCGGCACGCCGAGGACCACGAGGCCGATCAGATGCACTCCATCGGCGCGATCGATCCGGCCACGGGCAAGCCGACCGCCGGGAAGACCGTCGGCTGGACCTCGGTGTTCTCCGAGGAGCTCATCCGGCACGCCGAGCAGCGCGAGGACATCGTCGCGATCACGGCGGCCATGCCGGGCCCGACCGGGCTGACCCCGTTCGGGAAGCGGTTCCCGGAGCGCATGTTCGACGTCGGCATCGCCGAACAGCACGCGATGACCTCGGCGGCCGGGCTCGCGCTCGGCGGGCTGCATCCCGTGGTGGCGATCTACTCGACCTTCCTCAACCGCGCCTTCGATCAGCTGCTGATGGATGTCGCGCTGCTGCAACTACCGGTCACGCTGGTGCTGGACCGGGCCGGTGTCACCGGTGAGGACGGCGCCAGCCACAACGGCATGTGGGATCTGTCGGTGCTGGGCATCGTGCCCGGGATCCGGGTCGCCGCCCCGCGCGACGCCGCCACGCTGCGCGAGGAGCTGGCCGAGGCGCTGGTCACCGGCGACGGACCGACCGCGCTGCGTTTCCCGAAAGGCACGATCGCCGAGGACATCTCGGCGGTGGAGCGGATCGACGGCGTGGACGTGCTGCGGATGCCCGAGGGCGATTCGGCCCGCGCCGCGCACGGCGACGTGCTGCTGGTCGCGGTCGGCGCGTTCGCGCACGTCGCGGTGGAGGTGGCGGATCTGCTCGCCGCCGAGGGCGTCGGGGTGACCGTGGTGGATCCGCGCTGGGTGCTGCCGGTCTCGGACACGGTGGTGAAGCTCGCCGAGAACTACCGCCTGGTGGTGACGGTCGAGGACAGCGGCCTGCAGGGCGGTGTCGGCTCGGCGGTCTCGGCCAAGCTGCGCGCCGCCGGACTCGACGTGCCGACGCGCGATCTCGGTGTGCCGCAACACTTCCTGGCGCATTCCTCGCGCGCGCAGATCCTGCGCGAACTGGGTCTGGTGCCGGCCGATATCGCGCGGCGGATCGCGGGCTGGCTCGGCGACGCCTGACCGTCCGGCGGATTCCGGCCGAAAAGCCTTCGCCGGAGCCGGATCACGGGTACTTCTAGAACCGGTTGCAGTTTCGGCCCGGTGAGGAGTTCCGTATGTCGTTCGTCCTGGTGGAGAAGCCGCGTCCGCAGCTCGCGCTGGTCACCATGAATCGCCCGGAGCGGATGAACGCGATGGCGTTCGACGTGATGATCCCGCTGCGCGAGACGCTGGAGCGGATCGCCGCCGACAACGAGGTGCGGGTGGTGGTGCTGACCGGCGCCGGGCCGGGTTTCTCCGCCGGCGCCGATCTGCAGGGCGCCGGCGCGGTGCCCAATATCGGCGGGCTGACCCGCACGACCGTGGCACGCCGGTCGATGGATCTGCTGAACGACGTGATGCGGGCGCTGCGGCGGATGCATCAGCCGGTGATCGCCGCGATCAACGGCCCCGCGATCGGCGGCGGTTTCTGCCTGAGCCTCGGCGCGGACATCCGGATCGCGGCCGACTCCGCGTACTTCCGGGCCGCGGGTATCAACAACGGCCTGACCTCCACCGAACTCGGCATGAGCTATCTGCTGCCGCGGGCCGTCGGCGCGTCGCGGGCGTTCGAGATCATGCTGTCCGGGCGCGACGTCGACGCCGCCGAGGCCGAGCGGATCGGGCTGGTCTCGCGGACGGTGCCCGCGGACGCACTGCTCCGCACCTGTTACGAGCTGGCCGAGCGGATCCTCGGATACAGCCGGGTCGGCGTCGAACTCACCAAACGGATGTTGTGGAGCGGGCTGGAGGCGAACAGCTTCGAGGCCCATATGGAACACGAAGGCACCGCGCAGCTCTACGTGCGGCTGACCACCGAGAATTTCGACGAGGCCATCCGGGCGCGGCGCGATCGGCGGCCACCGATGTTCGAGGACTGATCCGGCGCGACTCAGGCCGGCTCGGCCGGGAACAGTGCGGCCGCGAGCGGCGGCACCGTGAGGTCGCGCTGCCAGGGGCGGGCGCCGCCGTTCTTCAGGAAGCCGTCCACCGCGCCCTCGGGGTCGCGGGAGGTGGCGCCGGACCGGAATTCCGGCAGCCCGTCCCAGCACAGCCGGCGCAGCAGATCGGGGGTGAGCAGGTTCTCCACCGGCACCGCGTAGTTCTGCGAGAGGGCCGCCATCGCGGCGCGGGCGGCGGTGAGCCGGGCCGACGCGACCGGATCGCGGCGCTCCCAGCGGTTCACCGGCGGCGGGCCGTCGTACGGCTGGGCCATCGGTGGCAGGTCCGAATCCGGCAGCGCGCGTGCGCGTTCCACCGCACCCAGCCATTCGCGCGAGTAGCGGCGCTGCCGCGGCCCGCCGAACACCGGCAGGGCCCGCAACTGCCCGATCGATTTGGGATCGGCGACCGCGGCCGCGACGATCGCGGAATCGGGCAGGATGCGGGCCGGGGCGATATCGCGCTCGCGGGCCAGCCGGTCGCGGGCGAGCCACAATTCGCGGACCGTGGCCAGCTGCCGGGCGCGGCGGAGGGTGTGGATGCCGGAGGTGCGCCGCCACCGGTCGGCCTTCGGCGGGGCCGGATCGAGCGTGCGGACGTGCTCGAATTCCTGTGCGGCCCATTCGGTCTTGTCTTGTTCGTCGAGGGTCACGGCGACCTCGTCGCGCAGTTCCAGCAGCAGTTCCACGTCGAGGGCCGCGTAGTTCAGCCAGTCGTCGGGGAGCGGGCGGGTGGACCAGTCGGCGGCGCCGTGGCCCTTGCGTAACTCGCGGCCCAATAGTCGCTCCACCATCGCGGCCAGCCCGACCCGCTCGAAACCGGCCAACCGGCCGCCGAGTTCGGTGTCGAACAGCCGCTGCGGTCGTAGCCCCAGTTCGGCCAGACCAGGCAGATCCTGGTCGGCGGAATGCAGCACCCATTCCAGGCCGTTGATCGCCGCCGCCAGCGGGGCGAGCGCGGCGGCCGGATCCGGGCCGAGCGGAATCGGGTCGATCAGCATGGTGCCGGAACCGTTGCGGCGCAACTGGATCAGATAGGCGCGGTTGGAGTATCGGAAGCCGGAGGCGCGCTCGGCGTCGACGGCCAGCGGCCCGGTACCCGCGGCCAGGCGTGTCGCGGCGTCGGCGATATCGTCGGCGGTGGCGAGTACCGGGGGCACGCCGTCGGCAGGCACGAGCAGCGGAATCGCTGCCGATTGTTCGGATTCGTCGGCTACCGGCATAGCCCAGAACTTTACGGGTCGGTCAGAACTGGTCGTCGGCAATCCGGGGACGCGGCCGCAAATCCGTGATTCCGGCCGGCGGTAAACCCGCGGTCGAGGCCAGAACTTCGCAGAATGCTTCGACATGAGGTCCGAGCCGCGTCGTGCCGACCGTCCACGATGCGCGCAGTTCCAGCTGGTACGCATGCGGTGGTCCGGCGATGTCACCGTAGCGGACCGAACTGGTCGACGTGACCGTACCGCCCAACGCGGTGAACGGTTCCCCCCGCGATTCCAGGGCGTCCACCAGCCAGCTCCAGGCCACCTCCGGTAGCAGCGGATCACCGGCCAGCGCGGCGTCGATATCGGCCTGGATATAGGCGACCAGCCGGAACACGCCGTGCCACGCCTCCTGGCCGTCCGGATCGTGGAGCAGGATCAGCCGCCCGAAGGCGTCCCCCTCCGAGTCGACCGGTACCACGGCGGTGTCGGGATGTTTGACCTCGGCTCCGATGGCATACGAATACGGAGCCAGTCGTTGCGGTGGCCGGATCGGGGCGAGCTCGATCCGGGGATGCACTGATGCGGTGCCCATCGCCTCGACCGCGGCGCGAAACTGGGCGGGTTCGCCGACAGGGCCCGGGGTCGGTGCGGCGCCGTCGCGGAAGTCGAGCGGTGTCACGAATGTGAACCGTAATCCCGAACCCTCGCCGCCGAGGGTAGGCGCGCTGGAAATCAAATTTTTCATTGTGCCGGGAAGCAAGCCGAGGCCCGCGATTTCGGTGCGGGAACGCCACCGGCAGAATGAACCTCCGTGAGCACTCCAACTCGCCGCCGGTTGTCCGAAACGCCGTTCCTCGTCGCCGCCACCGGTGGTGTGCCGAGCCGGCGTCCCGTCTGGTTCATGCGGCAGGCCGGGCGGTCGCTACCCGAATATCGGGAGGTGCGGGCCGGGGTGGGAATGCTGGCGTCCTGCTTCGACCCGGAACTCGTCTGCGAGATCACCCTGCAGCCGGTCCGCCGGCATCGGGTCGACGCGGCGATCCTGTTCTCCGACATCGTGGTTCCGCTGAAGGCCGCGGGTATCGACCTCGACATCGTCGCGGGCGTCGGCCCGGTGGTGGCGAATCCGGTGCGCGACCTCGCCGATGTGCGGGCGCTGCCGCGGCTGCGGCGCGAGGAGGTCGGCGCGATCGTCGACGGTGTGCGGCTGCTGCTGGACGCCCTCGGTGAGACGCCGCTGATCGGTTTCGCGGGCGCGCCGTTCACCCTCGCCTCGTATCTGGTGGAGGGCGGGCCGAGCCGCAACCACGAGCGCACCAAGGCCATGATGCTCGGCGAGCCGGAGGCCTGGCACGAACTGCTCGGCGTGCTCACCGACATCACGGTGGAATTCCTGCGGGCCCAGCTGTCGGCCGGCGTGGACGCGGTGCAGCTGTTCGACTCCTGGGCAGGCGCGCTGTCGCTGGCGCAGTACCGGGAATTCGTGCTGCCGTATTCGGAGCGGGTCTTCGCGGAGATCGCCGACGCCGGCGTGCCGCGCATCCACTTCGGCGTCGGCACCGGCGAACTGCTGGGTGCGATGGCCGAGGCGGGCGCGGATGTCGTCGGCGTCGACTGGCGGGTGCCGCTGACCGCCGCGGTGCGCCGCGTCGGCCCCGGAAAGGCCTTGCAGGGCAACCTGGATCCCGCCGTCCTGTTCGCCGGCACCGACGTGATCCGGCACGAGGTCCGCCGGATCGCGCACGAGGCGGACGAGGCGATCACCCTCGGCGCCACCGGCCACATCTTCAACCTCGGCCACGGCGTCCTGCCCGACACCGACCCCGGCGTGCTCACCGCCACCGTCGAACTGGTCCACAGCCTGCCCGCCCCGTTGTGAGATCGGCGCCCGCGCCGGGTGTGCCGTCGTTCATGCCCGGTGTCGCCCGTTGGACAGTCCGGGCCGGGTGCCGTCCGGTCGACGGCCGTGCCTGGTTCCGCCCGGTCGACTGCCGTGCCACTCCAGCGGCGACCCGTTGCGCCGTCGGTCGTGCGGCGGGCAGTGAGGGGAGGGCGGGAGCAGGATGCGTCCCGGTGGAGGGTAGGTTCGCCGGAGGTGGTCCGGTCGGACGGAGGTGTTCCCGTGGTGCGGGTTGCGGTGGTCGGCGGCGGAATCAGCGGGCTGGTGGCCGGGTATCGGCTACGGACCGCGCTCGGGCCGGATCTCGAACTGGTGCTGGTGGATCCGCGCGAGCGCATCGGCGGGACACTGTTCACCGGTGAGCTCGCGGGCGGTCCGATGGATCTCGGGGCGGAGGCGTTCGTCGGCCGTCGGCCGGAGATCCCGGCACTGCTCGGCGAATTGGGGCTCGCGGATCAACTGGTGCATCCGGCCGGCAAGCGGCCGCTGGTCTGGGCCGGTGGCTCGGCGCACCCGATGCCGGAACGCACCCTGATGGGTATCCCGGCGGACGCCGACGCCGTCGCCGGTCTGGTCGACGCGCAGACCGTGGCGCGGATCGCCGACGAACCGAATCGGCCGCTGCGCTGGGAGCCGGGTACGGATATGGCGGTGGCCGAGTTGGTCGGCGACCGGTACGGGGAGCAGGTGGTCCGGCGCAGCGTCGATCCGCTGCTCGGCGGCGTGTACGCGGGGCTGGCCGGGACCATCGGCGTGCGGGCGGCACTGCCCACCCTGGCGATGGCGCTGGACGCGGGGGTGGGCAGCCTGTCCCGCGCGGTCGCCCGGGCGCTGCCGCCGCCGTCGACGGCCCCGGTGTTCGGCGGCATCCGCGACGGATACCGGGTACTGCTGGACGCACTGGCCGCCGCGGCCGCCCCGAAACTGGAAACCGGTACGGCGGCAACGGCTCTCACGCGGATCGAGGGCGGCTGGCGGCTGGATCCGCTCGGCGATTTCGACGCCGTGGTGCTCGCGTCCCCGGCCCCGGTGACGGCGGCGCTGCTGTCGGCCGTCGCCCCCGAGGCGGCCCGCGCGGCCACGGATATCGAGCTGTCGTCGTCCGCGGTGGTCGCGCTGGCGCTGTCCGTCGACACCGCCCTGCCCGACAATTCCGGGATCCTGATCGCCACCGGAGAAGCGTTGCGCGCCAAGGCTTTCACGCTGTCCAGCCGGAAATGGCCGCATCTGGCCGAGCGCGAGGTGGCGCTGGTCCGCGCCTCCTTCGGCCGCTTCGGTGACGAAACTCCGCTGCTCTGGCCGGATTCGACGCTGATCGCGGTCGCCACCGCCGATCTCGAGCTGGTCACCGGCGTCCCGATCCGCCCGGTCGACGCGATCGTGCAGCGCTGGCGCGAGGGACTGCCGCAATACGCCCCCGGCCACCTCGAGCGGGTCGCCGCGATCGAATCCGGGATCGCGGCCCTGCCCGGCCTCGCCGTCGCCGGCGCCTATCTGCACGGCGTCGGCGTCCCGGCCTGCGCCGCCACCGGCACCGCTGCCGCCGAACGCATCCGCACCCACCTGGGCGGTTGACGCCGCCGACCGCCGGGGGCGGCGGAGCAGGGCGGGGGTGGCACGATGGGGGCATGGCGCGACTCGATTATCAGGCCCTCAATTCGACCATTCGGTACCTGATGTTCTCGGTGTTCCAGGTGGAGCCGGGAGTGCTGGGGGACGATCGGGAGGCGGCGATCAAGGAGACCCGGGCGTTCTTCGACGGCCTGGCCGAACGCGGGGTGGTGGTGCGCGGCCTCTACGACGTGGCCGGGATGCGCGCGGACGCCGATTTCATGATCTGGTGGCATGCCGAGCGGATCGAGGAGTTGCAGGGCGCGTACGCCGATTTCCGCCGGACCACCGAACTCGGGCAGGCCAGCAATCCGGTGTGGAGCAACGCCGCGCTGCATCGGCCCGCCGAGTTCAACAAGAGTCACATCCCGGCGTTCCTGGCCGGTGAGGAGCCGGGCAACTACATCTGCGTGTACCCGTTCGTGCGGTCGTACGAGTGGTATCTGCTGCCGGACGCCGAGCGCCGCAAGATGCTCGCCGACCACGGTAAGCAGGCCCGGGAATTTCCGGATGTGCGCGCGAATACGGTCGCGGCGTTCGCACTCGGCGACTACGAGTGGATCCTCGCGTTCGAGGCGCCGGAACTGCACCGCATCGTCGATCTGATGCGCGAACTGCGGGCCACCGAGGCCCGGTTGCACGTCCGGGAGGAGATCCCGTTCTTCACCGGGCCGCGGGTCGAGGTCGAGCAGTTGGTCGCCGCCCTGCCCTGAGCGGGCGAATCACGCCCCGGTAATTCGGGGCGTGCGCCGCTCGCGGGCGGATCGTACGGTGTGGCGGTCCGCTCAGTGCGCGGCGTCGTCCGAGGGGTGCAGGCGCAGCGAGATCGAGTTGATGCAGTACCGCTTGTCGGTCGGGGTCGCGTAGCCCTCGCCCTCGAAGACGTGTCCGAGGTGGCTGTGGCAGTTCGCGCACAGCACCTCGACGCGCCGCATCCCCAGCGTGTCGTCGGCCCGCAGGATCACCGCATCGGACTCGGCCGGATCGAAGAACGACGGCCAGCCGCAGTGCGAGTGGAATTTCTCGGTGCTGCGGAACAATTCGGCCCCGCAGGCCCGGCATTCGTAGACGCCCTCGGTCTCGGTGTCGGTGTATTCGCCGGTGAAGGCGCGTTCGGTACCGGCCTCCCGCAGAACCGCGTACTCGTTCGGAGTGAGCCGCGCCCGCCACTCCTGCGGAGTGAGCTGGATCTTGGGGGCGGGGATCGAGATATCGGAGTCGGAACTCATTGCATCGAGTCTAGTTGGGTCGCCGTCGTCCGGCAGGTGACGTCGATGACGCCCGGTCAGGCCCGGGCGCCCTCCATGACGGAGAGCTGGTGCGTCGCGGCCGTACCGTGCCCGGATCCGTCCGGCCCGGCGGCGGGCGCCGAGGTCTGCGGGCCGGCATCCGGCTCGCCGGGCAGCAGGAACGCCGGATCGATACCCGAATCCAGGCGGCCCTCGCGGCGCGCGGCCAGATACCGGTCACCGAGCACACAGAACACCACGACCAGCAGCAGGCCCCAGCCGAAGGTCACCCGCAGGTATTCGAGCGCCCGGCCGGTGCTCTGCCAATGGTCCAGCAGCCACTTGTCGTAGGTCATGAAACCGAAGATGGCCAGCCAGGCGGGCCAGTTGCGCAACACCGAATTGCGCAGCGCCACCGACATCAGGAACGGGAACACCAGCATCGAGTAGTACTGCTGACCCAGCGACGGCAGCAGCCACGACGCGATGAGCAGCACCCCGGACATCGTGGTGACGAAGAACAGCTCGTCCTGACGGTAGTGCCGGTACAGCAGCCACAGCGAGATGAGCACCAGCACGCCCATCACGATCCGCATCGACCAGGTCAGCCAGATCGGCAGCCCGTAGTACCCGGCGTTGCCGACGATCGCGCTGTTGAAGTAGTCGCGCGAGGCCATGAAGTACGGCATGGTCCGATGCACGAAATCCATCGGATCCTTGATCAGCGGCCACGCGGCGGCCATCAGCACCGCGGGCACACCCAGCGCGGTGATGAACACCTTCCACTGCCCGCGCAGCAACGGGATCAGCAGCAGCGGCGCCAGCGTCGGCTTCACCGCGATCGTGAGCCCCATGACGACGCCCGCCCACAGATCACGCCGGCGCAGCACCAGGATCAGGAAGATCACCTCGCCGGCCAGCAGGCAGCCGTTCACATTGCCGAAAGCGAGGGTGTTGATGACCGTCTCGGACGAGAACATCAGCAGCAGCAACAGCGGCGCGGTCACCGACTTCAGGCTGAACCGGAACACCTTCAGCAACAGATACCAGGCCAGCACGATCGCGATCGCGTTGAGCGCGACGAAGCACCACTTCGACTTCTCGGGATCGATCAGCGCCAGCGGGGCGATCAGCAGCGTGCCGCTGGGCGGGTACAGATAATGCGGGTCGACGAGATCGAAATTCTCGTTGTAGATCGCGCGCCCGTTCAGGAACGCCAGCGACGCCTTGTACACCGGCGCGAAATCGTCGGTGATGTTGAAATTGGTGCCCTTGACCAGGACTGTGCGCAGCGCGGTGAGGACCGCGAACGGCCACAGAGCGAAGTTCAGAACCTCGGAAGTGGTGCGCGCGGTGCGCGGCTCGAGCTGACTGAGGAACACTGGGGCAACGTACACCGGAACCCCCCCACTGTGGTACTTCGGCTGGCGTTTTCGGCCCCCGCTTCGCTCCCGACAGCATGAAGGCCGAACCCCCGTTGTTCGCGGCCCGGCTCGGTCCTGGACTGACGGAGGGAGGGAGCGCAGCGACCGACCGGAGGAGGGAAGGACCGAGACTTGAGGGCCGCGAACCCGCCGGAGCGAAGCGAAGGCCGATTCACCCCGGACAGGCCGAGCCGTCGGCGGGGAGGGTGGCGTCGTTGAGGTAGTCGGCCAGGTTCTGCTGGGCGCAGCCGGAGTGGGTGAAGACCGGGTGGCCCCAGCCTTCCCAGGTCACGGTGGCCGTGCGGGCGCCGGCGACGCCGAGGGCGCCGGTCACCGAGGGGCGGGCGTCGGGGCCGGAGACCGGGTCGGCGGTGTTGCCGAGGACCAGGACCGGCAGGTCGAGGGTGGCGGGGACCGGGGGCGGGGTGGGGACGGGCCAGGCGGTACAGGTCATGAGCCGGGCCGCCGCTACCCGGCCGAAGACCGGATACTGTGTGCCCCAAGTGTTTTCGAGATCCTTGGCGTGGGCCGGGGTGGCCGGTTGCTGGCTGTCGCTGCACCGGGTGACGAACTGGCCGTCGGCGGCGACGGCCGCGGTCTCGCGGGCGTTCAGCTGGGTGAGCGGGCCGCGGTCGCCGCGGCCGGCCGCCGCCAGCGCGTCGGCCAGCTCGGTGACGTGGGCGGTCTGGTCGGCGCGCGGATCGCCGAGGAAGCCCGAGATCGTGGTGAGCAGGGCCCCGGCGGACAGATCGCCGAGGTCGCCCGCGGTGGCCCGGCGGACCAGATCGGTCACCGCGGCCCGCGGGTCCGGTCCGAGCGCGCACGACACGGCGGCGCAGCGCTGGGCGAAGGCGGTCAGCGCGGCCTCGGCGCCCTTCAGGCGCTGTTCGCTGCGGGTGGCGGCGTCGGTGTTGACCGCCTCGGGCGAGTCGAGGGCCAGCCGGGCCAGGTGGGTGCCGTATTTGGCGGCGTAGGCGAGCGCGACACGGGCGCCGTTGCCGGTGCCCAGCAGCGCGATCTTGTCGACCTGCCACTGTTTGCGCAGCGCGTCGATGTCGTCGGCGGCGTGCGCGGCGTCGAAGGTGCCCTGATAAGGCTGCAGGAAGTCCTGGCAGGCGATGGTGGCGTCCTGGCTGAGTTTGGCCATCGCGTCCACCGGATCGCCGCCGCCGGGCACGAACTGGCCTGCGTCGGCGATCCGGTGCCGGATGTCCACGGGCAGGCAGTCGATCGGCTGGGAGCCGCCGAGGCCGCGGCGATCGACGGCGACGATGGGATGCGCGGCCAGAGCGGCGGGTGCGGGCCCGGCGACCATACCCGCGAGGGTGGCGACGGCCGAACGATCGCTGCCGGAGGTGAGCACCAGCGGCGCCGCGTCGGCCGGGGTCTGCTGCACCCGGGCCCGCGCGACGGCCGTGCGGAAGGTGCCCATGATCGCGCCGCCGGAGTCGATCGGGGTGGCGTATTCGGAACATTCGAAGATCACCCCGGCGGGCGCGGCGCCGAGCCCGAGCTGATCGAATGTCGTTGCGGCACAGTCGTGCCAGGCCAGATCGTGTTTCGGCGCCTGCGGGGCGGGCACGGCGGGCGTGGCGGAGGTGGTCCCGGCGGCGGGCGCGCCGCCGGAGTGCGGATGTTCGACCGCGACACCCGGGCGCAGCGACGGGCCCGCGCCGCACGCGGTGGCGAGCAGCCCGGTGGCCAGCAGCGGCAGTAACAGAGCACGGCACCGCCGTGGTGTCAGATCACGGCTCCGCCGTCGTGTCCTGCGCATGCGTTACAGCCTGCCACAAGGCGTCCGGAAACTCCCCGGCGCCGACGGCGGGCGTCAGCGGGTCCGCTCCCAGCGGGTCAGTACCGTGCCGTCGTCGTCGAGCAGGGCGTGCCGCATGACCATCGGGGTGGGGGAGGCGGTGGGCGCCATGGCGATTCGGGTCGAGGAGCCGCCGACCAGCATGGGCGACACGGTCAGGCACAACTCGTCGACCAGGCGCGCGGCGATCAGATCGCCGAACAGGGCCGGCCCGCCCTCGAACAGCACCCGCAGCAGCCCGCGCTCGGCCAGCGCCGCGCTGATCGCGGCCGGGGCGACGGTCGTGTCACCGGCCTCGATCACCTCGGCCCCGGCGGCGGCGAGGTCCCGTTTGCGGCCGGCGTCGGCGGAGGTGGTGGTGAGGATCAGCGGTGGCCGATCGGTGTCGGTGAGCAGTCGTCCGGCCGGATCGATATCGGCGCGGGCGGTGACGACGGCGATCGGCGGCGGCGCACCGGCCGGATCGCCACCGAGACCGTGGTGGTGCAACCGGATCCGCCGATGGGCATCGGTGCGGGCGCCGCCGTAGTTCTCCGCGCGGGCGGTTCCGCCGCCGACGAGGACCACGTCGGCGAGATCGCGCAGCATCGAGAACACCGCCCGGTCCGCGGGCCCGCCCAGGGCGCCGGAGCGTCCGTCGACGGTCGTGGCGCCATCGATGCTGGCGATGAAGTTGACGCGGATCCACGGCGAATCCGGATGCGCCGGATAGGCGTAGAGCCGCACCAGGTCGTCGGGGCCTAGTGTTGTGAACTGGGTCGCATTGGGCACATGGTGCATGATCTCCGATCACACCACGTCAGTAGGCTACGTTCGTGCAACAACGCCTCGTCGATCGTCATCCGGATGTCCCGGCCGATCAGCTCATCGCCCAGATGGTGCCGCCGCCCACGTTCGACGAGGTGAGTTTCGCCACCTACATTCCGGATCCGAATCAGCCCACCCAGGCCGCCGCCGTGCGCAAGGCGGAGGAGTTCGCGCAGCAGGTCGGCCGGATCTACGCCGCGAACCACAAGAAGAGCCTGTTCGGCAAGAAGAAGCACGTCTCCGGCGCGGGCCTGTACCTGGACGGCGGCTTCGGTGTCGGCAAGACCCACCTGCTGGCCTCGATCTACCACGCGGCGCGGGCGATCCCGGACGCGCACTCGACGGGCTCCGCTCCGGCCTCCGTTGGTCGCTACGCAGGCTCCGCTCCGGCCTCCGATGGTCGCTCCGCAGGCTCCGCTCCGGCGTCCTTCGGCACCTTCGGCGAATTGACGAATCTGGTCGGCGCACTGGGTTTCAACAGCGCCCTGGATCGCCTGTCCGGCAACAGCGTGCTGTGCATCGACGAATTCGAACTCGACGATCCCGGCGACACGATGCTGGTGTCCAGGCTGCTGACCGAGCTGACCGCGCGCGGCGTCTCGGTCGCCGCCACCTCGAATACGCTGCCCGGTCAACTGGGCGAGGGCCGGTTCGCCGCACAGGATTTCCTGCGCGAGATCAAGAAACTCGGCGCGCTGTTCGACCCCGTCCGCGTCGACGGCCCGGACTACCGCCACCGCGACCTGCCGCCCGCCCCGGATCCGACCACCCCCGAGCTGCTGGCCGAGAAGGCCGCGGCCACACCGGATTCCACCCTCGACGACTTCGACGAGCTGGTCCGGCACCTGAGCACCCTGCACCCGTCGCGGTACGGCGCGCTGATCGCCGGCGTGCGCGCGGTCTACATCGGTAATGTGCACACCGTGACCGATCAGGCGGTGGCGTTGCGCATCGTGGTACTCGCCGACCGGCTCTACGATGCCGGCATCCCGGTGACGGTGTCCGGGGTCGCGCTGGATCGGGTCTTCTCCGAGGAAATGCTCGGCGGCGGTTATCGCAAGAAGTATTTACGCGCGATTTCCCGGCTGTTGGCGCTGTCGCGTTTCGAGGCTCCCGCCGGTGCCGCATAATTTCGATCCCGCGGCCACCGCGGGTGTGGAAGGAGTTCGATCGTGACCCGTACTCGACTGTTCGGCGCCGCGCTGGTGCTGACCGCCGCCGTATCCTCCGGCGCCGGACTGCTGCTGCCCGCGTCGGCCGCCGCGACCGAGCCGCCCGCCGCGACCGGTTCGGTGCTCACCGGCGTCGACGATCGGTCGCTGCACCTCGACGGCGTGATCAACGCGCGCGACCTGGGCGGCTACCGCACCACCGACGGCCGTACCGTGCGCTCCGGCAAGGTCTTCCGGACCGCGGAGCTGGGTAAGGCCACCGACGCCGACCTGGCCGCGCTCACCGGCCACGACGTGCGGGTCGTCGACGATCTGCGCACCTCCTTCGAACGCGCCGCCAGCGCCGACCGGATGCCCGCCGGGGCCACCGCGAACTGGGACGACATCATCGGCGGCGATCCGGCGAACGTGCTGAAGTCGTTCAGCGCGGGCCCGGACCTGTACCGCGCGTTCATCACCGAGCCCGGTGCGAACGCGGGATTCGCGAACGTGCTGCGCGATATCGCCGCGACCGACGGCGCCGTGCTCTACCACTGCTCGGCCGGTAAGGACCGCACCGGCTGGACCTCGGCGGTCCTGCTGACCCTGCTGGGCGTCGACCGCGACACCGTGAACTACGACTTCCTGCTGTCGAACTACTACCGCAACGCCCCGGTCGGCGACGCGGTCAACGGCGTCACCCAGCCGGAACTGGATGCCGCCTTCGACCAGGTCGACCGCAGCTACGGCAGTTTCGACAACTACCTGCACCAGGGCCTGAAGCTCACCGACGACGACCTCGCCGCGCTGCGGGCGAAACTGCTGCGCTGAGCGGACCGGCGGGCAGGCCCTGCCCGCCTCGGCCCGCGTCTCACAGGGGCCGTTGCATGACGAAGTCGCGGCACCGGACCGTGCCGACGGTGAAATCGCGAGTGCCGACGGTCCGGAAACCGTGCTTGGCGTAGAAGCGCTGGGCCCGCAGATTCTCCTGGTTCACCCCGAGCCACAGACCGGCGCAGCCGAGGTCGCGGGCGGTGTCGACCGCCGCCCGCATCAGCGCAACGGCCACCTCGCCGCCGTGGTGGCCGGGCAGGACGTACATCTTGTTCAGCTCCAGCGCCGGTCGCCCCGACACCGCCTGCGCGACATCGGGATCGGCGGGCTCACCGGTCACGAGCATGGTGTAGCCGACGATCTCGGCGTGGTCGGCGGCCTTCAGGACGATCCGCCGGGGGTCGGTGAGGTATTCGCCGAACCGGTCGCCGGACAGCGCATCGGCGATGAACACCTCGATATCGGCCGCGGCCAGATCCGGCGGACAGGCCAGCGGAAACGTCGCGGCGGCGACATCACCGAGCGCCTCGGCATCCCACAGCCCGGCGCGGTCGACGAGAATGCCTCCCGCGGTGGACATCTCCACCGACTCCGCCGGTGGGTGCCCGGCCGCCGCGTCGGGTGCCGGAACGCTCATGTGTGCCCCTTCCGCCCGATGCCGGCAGGCGCTCGCCGCGTGGCGCGGCGATATCACGGATGTACTACGCAGTGTATCGGGGGTGGGCCGCGTCCGGGCCGTGCTCGCGGTCGAGATCGGCTGTGGCACCGCGATTCCCGAGGTCGGGGCGGCGCTGGGTGTTCGAAGGATCATGGGATGAATTAGGCTGTCCGGTGATGAGGCGTGCGTATCTGGTCTGGGGTGTCGGTGTTTCGGTCTACGTGATCGCGGTGTTGCAGCGCACCTCGTTCGGCGTGTCCGGACTGGCCGCGGCGGATCGCTTCCACGCCGGGCCGTCGGTGCTCTCGGAATTCGTGGTGCTGCAGGTGATCGTGTACGCGGGCATGCAGATCCCGGCCGGGCTGATGCTGGACCGATTCGGCTCGCGGGCGATGGTCGTGGCCGGCGCGGTGGTGATGGCGTGCGGTCAGGCGCTGCTGGCCGCGACCGGGACGCTGTCGCTGGCGATCATCGGGCGGGTCCTGGTGGGCTGCGGCGACGCCTGCACCTTCATCTCGGTGCTGCGGCTGGTGCCGCGCTGGTTCCCGCCGCGGCGGGTGCCGCTGATCTCCCAGCTCACCGCGATGCTCGGACAGCTCGGCCAGATCCTGTCGGCGGTCCCGTTCCTCGCGCTGCTGCACATCGCCGGCTGGTCACCGGCCTACACCGCGGTGGCGGCCCTCGGCCTCGCCGGTGCGATCCCGGCCGTCCTGCTGGTACGCGATCTGCCTCCCGGCTCCGCCGAGGTCCGCGCGGCGCCCGCGGGACTGCGGCAGCTGGGTGGCCGGGTGCGCGCGCTGTGGCGGCATCCCGGCACCCGGCTGGGCTTCTTCACCCACATGGGGACGATGTTCTCCACGACCACGTTCGCGCTGATGTGGGGAGTGCCGTATCTCGTTTCGGCCCAAGGCTTCTCGCAGTCGGCGGCGGGCTGGCTGCTGACCGTGTCGGTCGCGGTCGCCCTCGTCGCCGGGCCGTTGGTCGGCGAGTTGTGCGGCCGCTTCCCGCTGCGGAGGTCCCAGCTGGTGCTGGGCATCATGGCGGCCGGGGTCGCGATGTGGACGACGGTGCTGACGCTGGACGGGCCCGCGCCGCGCTGGCTGCTCGTGCTGCTGGTGGTGGTGATATCCGTCGGCGGCCCCGGCTCGAACGTCGGATTCGACTACGCGCGCACCTTCCACCCCGGCAGTACGCTCGGCACCGCGCAGGGCATCGTGAACATCGGCGGCTTCCTCGGAACCCTGCTGGCGATCGAGGGGATGGGCCTGGTCCTCGGCCGCGCGGGCGGCTACACCTTCGACGCGTTCCGGCTGGCCTGGCTGGTGCAGTATCCGATCTGGGCGATCGCCTGCGCCGGAATCCTGGTCTCGCGCCGCAAGACCCGCCGCCACCTCGAACCCGTCGTCGCGGGCCCGGCGAGCGCGGACCGGATCGTGCAACCGGCGGCCGGTTGATCCGGCCGCCGCCCGGTCAGGCCGCGCTCCACCCGCCGTCGACCGGCAGGATCGCGCCGTTGATGTTGATCGCGGCGTCCGAGGCCAGGAACACCGCCACGTCGGCCTGTTCCTCCGGCGCGGCCGGGCGCTCACCCAGCGAGATCACCGGATACAGCCGCGCCGCGCCGACCCGGTCGAAGTCGTCGGACGATTTCGCGATGTTGGTCATCGTGGGACCCGGCAGGATCGCGTTGCAGCGGATCCCGTCCTTCGCGTACGCCCAGGCCACATTCTTGGTCAGGCCGATCACGCCGTGCTTGGAGGCGGTGTAGGCGACCCCGGCCGCCGCGCCGCGGATCCCGGCCTCCGACGCGGTGTTGACGATCACGCCGTGGCCCGCGGCCAGCATGTGCGGCAGTACCGCCTTGGTCATCAGGAAGGTGCCGGTGAGGTTGACCCGCAGCACCCGCTCCCAGAGATCGATCGGCGTATCCGCCGGCAGCTGCATCCGGTCCATGATGCCGGCGTTGTTGCACAGCACGTCGATGCGGCCGAACACGTCCAGCGCGCGGCGCACGGCCCCCTGTACCGAGTCCTCGTCGGCGATGTCGGTGGTGACCGGGACCGCCGCGTCGCCGATGTCGGCGGCGGCCTTCTCCGCGGCGGTGCCGTCGATATCGGACACCACGACGTGGGCGCCCACCCGGGCGAACGCCTGCGCCACGGCCCGGCCGATACCGGATCCGGCGCCGGTGACGATCGCGACGCGTTCTTCGAAACTGTTGGTGCTCAAGGGATCTCCTAGGGTCGATGGTCCGGTGTTCAGTTGTGGCCCTCGACGGTGGATGGCACCCGTCCGCGCCGGCGTGATCACCGGCTCCGGGTGCCATCCTGTCCCCGTTCGGCCGCGGGTGGCTAGCACGCGGCGGTAACTATCAGGCGTGCGCGACCTCGGCTGCTTCCGCGTCGATCTCCGCGAGCTCGGCGGCCGCGGCGGCGGCCGGCTTGTCGGTGACCACCCGGCGGACCGGGATCAGCAGGCAGATCACCGTGGCGACGAAGCAGACCCCGGCGCCGATCAGGAAGGTGACCCGGAAGCCGTGCTCGGTCGGGAAGACATGTCCGCCGAGGGTCACGCTCATGGTGGCCAGGACCGCGCCGATCACCGCGGAGGAGATCGAGGTGCCGACCGACCGCATCAGGGTGTTGAACCCGTTGGCGGCGGCGGTCTCCGACTGCGGCACCGCACCCATGATCAGGGCGGGCATCGCGCCGTAGGCGAAGCCGACGCCGGAGCTGGCGATGATGTTGACGATCAGCAGGCCCCACGCGTGGTGCATCAGGCCCAGGCCCGCCGCGTAGCCGATGGCCATGACGGCCGCGCCGGTGGCGAGCGTCACCTTGGGCCCGCGCAGCGCGGACAGCTTCGCGCCGACCGGCGAGATCAGCATCATCATGACGCCGGCCGGGGCCATCCACAGGCCGGTGGCCAGCATCGACTGGCCCAGGCCGTAACCCAGCGCCTTCGGCAGCTGCAGCAACTGCGGGACGCTCAGCTGCAGGGCGTACATGCCGACGCCGATGGCGACGGTCGCGATATTGGTGACCAGCACCTGCGGCCGCGCGGTGATCCGCAGATCGACCAGCGGCTCGGCGGACCGCAGCTCCCACGCGCCCCAGATCAGCAGCAGCACGATCGCGCCGCCGAACAGGCCGAGGATGGAACCGCTGGTCCAGCCCCAGGACGCGCCCTTGGAAACGCCGAGCAGCAGGCAGACCAGCCCGCCGCCGAGCAGTACCGCGCCGGCGCCGTCGAAGCGGCCGCGCGGGCCCTCGGCGGTGCCCTCCGGGACGACCACGGTGATCAGGACGGTCGCGACGAGGACCAGTGCGGCGGCGGCCCAGAACAGCACCCGCCAGTTGCTGTACTGCGTGATGGCGGCGGCGATCGGCAGGCCCAGGGCGCCGCCGATGCCCAGCGAGGAGCTGATCAGCGCGATGGCCGAGCCGAGCTTCTCCGGCGGCAGCACGTCGCGCAGCAGCGCCACGGCCAGCGGAATCGTGCCGAAGCCGAGGCCCTGCAGGCCGCGGCCGACGATCATCATCGGCGCGTTGACGGCGAGTGCGGCGATCACGGAACCGATCGCCAGCGGCACGGTCGAGACGATCAGCATGCGGCGCTTGCCGAGCATGTCGCCGAGGCGTCCGGCGACGGGGGTCGCGACGGCGCCGACGAGCAGGGTGATGGTGACCACCCAGGCGGTGGTGGACGCGTTGCTGTGCAGGATCGTGGGCAGCTGGCCGAGCAGCGGCACCACCAGCGTCTGCATCAGCGACGCCACGATGCCGGTGTAGGCGAGCACCGCGAGGATGCTGCCGGACCTGACCGGGGTCGATGCGTGCATGGAGTGCTTCTTTCCCTCTGGACGAAAGTCAACTATATGTACCGTACATAGAATGTGTATGATGCACAAATAGATGTGGTGCACGTCTCGTGCGGCACCGTGCGGGACCGCGATCAAAGCCGATCGCAACGGGAAGGATCGAGATGGACAGGCCCATACCGGACATCGAGCTGGAGACGATGCTGCTCGGGCGGCGGATGAACCCGGGCACCTCGCGCCGCCGCGAGGGCGCGGCACTGGATCGCTACAGCGCCTACGTGCTGCTCAGCCGGATCCGCGACGAGGGACCGATGTCGATCGGTCAGCTCAGCGACGCGTTCGGGCTCGACGCCTCCACGCTGAACCGGCAGACCGCCGCCATGCGGCGGGTCGGGATCGTCGAGCGCATCCCGGATCCGGACGGCGGCATCGCGCGCAAATTCCGGATCACCGCGGAGGGGATGCGGCGGCTGGAGCTGGAACGGCTCGGCAACATCGCGGGCCTGAGCCAGGTGTTCGAGGACTGGTCCGACGCGGACATCGCGGAGTTCGCCGCCTACCTGCGGCGGTTCAACGTCGACATCGAGCGCATGGAGGGCCGGTCCTGGCCCCGCGCGGCGGATTCGCGGCGGGCGGGCTGACGACCGGAGCCCCTCGGCAATTCGGCCGAGGGGCTCCGGAAGCTGTTGTGGTGGTGCGTGATCCACCGCACCCGGCCGGTGGGACTCAGGCCGGATCGGTGTCGTGCGTCACGCCGGCCCAGCGGGCGATATCGGTCTGGTCCGAGCCGGGGCCGAGGTCGCCGAGCGCCGCCGCCCACAGTTCCACGGCCCGCTCGCTCAACGGGGTCTGCGCGCCGACCGCCGCCGCCAGCCCCGTCGCGATGCGAATGTCCTTGACCATCAACGTCATCGCGAAACCCGAGTCGTAGGTGCCGGGCAGGATGAACTTCGGGAACTTGAGTTCGGTGGAGGCGCTGCGCCCGGAGGAGATGTTGATGGTGTCGATCAGCACCGCCGGATCCACGCCGAAGCGCTGCCCGATCGCGACCCCCTCCGACGAACCCAGCAGGTGGATCGCCGACATCAGGTTGTTGATCGCCTTCACCGCGTGCCCGGCGCCGCTCGCGCCGACGTGCTGCAACCGGCCCAGCGGCGCCAGCAGCCCGGCGACCCGGGCGATGGCCTCGGCCGGGCCGCCGGCGATCAGCGCCAGCGTGCCCGCGTTCGCACCGGCCACGCCGCCGGAGACCGGGGCGTCGACCAGCAGGATCTTCCGCTCCGCCAGCGCGGCCGAAAGCCGTTGGGTCGATTCGGGTTCCGAGGAACTCATATCGACGACCACGGTGCCGGGCACGAGTTCGGCCAGCACCGCCTCGTCACCGAGCACCGCCTCCACGATCGCCGAGGTCGGCAGCATCAGGATCACGTACTCCGCGCCCGTGACCGCCGCGGCCGCGGTGTCCGCGACCCGGCCACCGGCGGAAACCAGTGCGGCGCGGGCGGATTCGGCCGGATCGAAGCCGACCACGTCGATCCCGGCCTCGACCAGGCGCCGCGACATCGGCGTGCCCATATTGCCCAGTCCGATGAAAGCGACCGGGCCGGAGACGGTTTCACTCATGCTGTTTCCATCGGGCATGGACGGGTGGCCTCCGTGGTGACGCTCCGCTGCCGCCTCCGGCCCCTGACCGCTCATGCCCGGGACTCCTCGGCCTCGGCCTGCGCGGCCCGGTGCTCGGCCAGGATCGGCCCGGCGATCCGGAACGCCTCCACCCCGGCAGGCACCCCGGCGTAGATCGTGGCCTGCAGCAGCACTTCCCGGATCTCCTCCTCGGTGACCCCGTTGGTGAGCGCGCCGCGTACGTGGGTGGCGAATTCGGCCGAGCGGTTGAGCGTGGTCAGCATTGCCAGATTCAGCATCGAGCGGGTGCGGCGGTCCAGCCCGTCGCGCGTCCACACCGTGCCCCAGCAGTACTCGGTGACGAGTTCCTGCATGGGCAACTGGAAGTCGTCGGCGCCGGCCAGCGCCCGGTCGACGTATTCCGCGCCCACGACCTCGCGGCGGACCCGCAGGCCCGCCTCCCAGAGTTCGCCGCGCGTGGTGTCGGCAGATGTCACAACGGTTCCTTTCCGGATATCGCCCCCGAAATATGCTGGCTAGCGGTAGTTCTCGGGAATCGCGGTGTCCAGGAACAGATCCGGGGTGGGGTGGTCGCCGCCGCCGTAGCGGGACAGATCGGTGACCCCGGCGTGCTCGGTCAGCATCTCGGCGTCGATCAGGGCCCGGCCGGTGAACTCGCGGGCCGGGTGGGACACGATCGCCACCGCGGCGTCGGCCATGATCTCCGGGCTGCGCGCGGCGGCGAGCTGATTCTCGCCGTCCTGCAGATTCGCGACCGCCGAGGTGGCGATGAAGGTCTCCGGCCACAGGCAGTTGGAGGCGATACCGGCCTCGGCGTACTCGGCCGCCCAGCCCAGCGCCAGCAGCGTCATCCCGTACTTGGACAACGTGTAGGACGGATGTACGCCCAGCCAGTACGGGGACAGGTTCAGCGGCGGGGCGATGGTCACCACGTGCGCGTTCGCGGATTTGCGCAGGAACGGGATCGCGGCCTTGGTGAGCAGGAAGGTGCCGCGCAGATTGATGTCCTGCATGAGCCCGAACTTCTTCGCCGACAGATGTTCGGTGGGCTCGGTGGCGATGGCGCTGGCGTTGTTGACGCAGATGTCCACGCCGCCGAACTTCTCGACGGCGGTATCGATGACGCGCTGCACATCCTCTTCGTTGCGCACATCGCCGACCACCGCGGCCGCCTGCCCGCCGGCGGCCTCGATCTCGGCCGCGGCGGTGTGCACCGTACCGGGCAGCCGGGGATGCGGCTCCGCGGTCTTGGCGAGCAGCACCACGTTCGCGCCCTGCCGGGCGGCCGCCACCGCGATCGCCAGGCCGATCCCGCGGCTGGCGCCGGAGATCACCATTGTGCGGTCGGCCAGGGTGCGCTGCTCAGCCATCGTTCTCCTTTTTCGACGCATCTACTCGGGTCATTTGCGTTTGATGGTATTGGCATTCTCATTTTTTGCAAGTACGGTATTCAGTGATGAACGACCATGTGCAGACCTCGTCCGGCATCCCGCTCGAGCCGGTCTACGGACCGGGTGATCGCGCTGCCGAACCGCCCGCCCCGGGCGTCTTCCCGTTCACGCGCGGCAACTTCGCGACCGGTTACCGCGGGCGGACGTGGACCTTCCGGCAGTACTCCGGATTCGGCACCGCCGAGGAGTCCAACCGGCGTTACCGCTATCTCCTGGATCAGGGCGGCACCGGCCTGTCGGTCGCGCTCGACCTGCCCACCCAGTGCGGATACGACTCCGACGATCCGGAGGTGAGCGAGGAGGTCGGGCGCGTCGGCGTCGCGGTGGACACGCTCGCCGACGCCGAGGTCCTGTTCGACGGCATCCCGTTGGACAAGATCAGCACCAGCTTCACGATCAACGGCACCGCCGCCATCCTGCTGGCCTTCTACGTGGCCGCCGCGGAGAAGAAGGGCGTGCCGCGCTCGAAGCTCACCGGCACCATCCAGAACGACATTCTCAAGGAATACGCCTCGCGCGGCACCTGGATCTGGCCGCCGGAGCCGTCGCTGCGGCTGATCGCCGACACCATCGAGTTCTGTGCCGCGGAGGTGCCGCGGTTCAACGCGATCTCGGTGGCGGGCGCGCACTTCCGCGACGCCGGCGCGAATGCGGTGCAGGAGATGGCCTTCACCCTCGCCGACGGTGTCACCTACTGCGACACCGTGGTCGAGCGCGGCCGGATGACCATCGACCAGTTCGCGCCGCAGGTGTCCTTCTTCTTCTACACACACGGCGACTTCTTCGAGGAGATCGCGAAATACCGTGCGGGACGGCGTCGCTGGGCCACCATCGTGCGGGAACGCTACGGCGCCACCGCCGACAAGGCCTCGATGTTCCGATTCGGTTGTGTCGCAGGCGGTGCCTCGCTGTACGCGCCGCAGGCCCAGAACAATCTGGTCCGCATCGCCTACGAGGCGATGGCCTCGGTGCTCGGCGGCGTGCAGTCGATGTTCACCGCCGCCTGGGACGAGCCGTTCGCGCTGCCCTCGGAGGAGTCGGCGACGCTGGCGCTGCGCACCCAGCAGATCCTCGCCTACGAGACCGGTGTCACCCGGGTCGCCGATCCGCTCGGCGGGTCCTACTTCGTGGAGGCGCTGACCGACGCCACGGAGGAGCGCATCAAGGAGATCATGGCCGACCTGGAGAACCACGGCGGCATGGTGCGCGCGATCGAGGACGGCTATCTGCAGGGCCTCATCGCCGACGAGGCGTACAAGCTGCACCACGAGGTCGAATCCGGTGAGCGGCCCGTGGTCGGCGTCAACCGGTTCGTCTCCGACGAGCCCGCGCCGGACATCGACACCTACGAGCTCGACGCCGAAGGCCGTGAGCTGCAACTGAAACGGCTCACCCGGGTCAAGGCCGAACGCGACTCCGCGGCCGTTCGCGCCAGTCTCGACGCGCTGTCCAGCGCCGCGGAGGGAACCGAGAACCTGATGCATCGCCTGATCGACTGCGCCAACGCGTACTGCACCGTGGGTGAGATGGTCACCGCCCTCAAGAACGTGTGGGGCGAGTTCCGGCAGCCGGTGGTGTTCTGATGCCGGCCCGTATTCTCGTCGCCAAGCCCGGTCTCGACGGGCACGACCGCGGCGCCAAGATCGTCGCCCGCACCCTGCGCGACGCCGGATTCGAGGTGGTCTACACCGGAATCCGCCAGCGCATCGAGGACATCGTGTCGATCGCGCTGCAGGAGGACGTGGCCGTGGTCGGCCTCAGCATCCTGTCCGGCGCGCACGTCGCGCTGACCACCCGCACGGTGACGGCGCTGCGCGAGGCCGACGCCGGCGATATCGCCGTCGTGGTCGGCGGGACCATTCCGCAGAGCGATGTGCAGAAGTTGCTGGACGCCGGTGCGGCCGCGGTCTTCCCGACCGGCACCCCGCTGGAGACGCTGGTGACCGAGATCCGCACGCTCACCGGGACATCCGCGCAGTCCTGAGCGCATATCGGCGTGATCCGCAGCGCCACAGCAACAATCATTGAACACCTGGAGGACAACGTGCGCATCGGTGTGATGATCGGCCCCGAGAAGGGCGACGCGACCCGCAAACTCACCCGGATGCTCGCCGATATCGAGTGGGCCGAGGCCGCGGGCCTGGACACCGCGTGGATTCCGCAGCTGCCCAGCGACTTCGACGCGCTGATCACCATCGCACTGATGGGTATGAAGACCACCCGGATCGAATTGGGCACGGCCGTGGTGCCGTTGCAGGCGCAACATCCGATCGCCCTTGCCCGCCAAGCGGTTTCGGCGCACACCGCGGCCGCCGGCCGGTTGGTGCTGGGTGTCGGCCCGTCGCACCACTGGATCGTCAGCGATATGCTCGGCCTGCCCTACGAGAAGCCCGCCGCGTACACCCGCGACTACCTCGAGGTGCTGAACGCGGCGCTGGCCGGCCCCGGTCAGGCCGACGCCGAGAACGATACGTTCACCGTGCACAACCCGCTGGACCTCGGCCCGGTGTCGCCGCTGCCGGTCCTGGTCGCCGCGCTGGGCCCGGTGATGCTGCGCATCGCCGGCGAGCAGGCCGACGGCACCGTGCTGTGGATGGCCGACGAGCGCGCCATCGCCGACCACGTGGCCCCCAAGATCACCAAGGCCGCCGCCGACGCCGGCCGGCCGGCCCCGCGCATCGTCGCGGGCCTGCCGGTCTGCCTGTGCCGCCCGTCGGAGGTCGACGAGGCCAAGGCGCGCGCCAACCGCATCCTCGCCGAGGCCGAGACCTCGCCGAACTACCAGCGCCTGCTGGACCAGGGCGACGCGCAGAACGTCGGCGATATCTGCATCGCCGGTGACGAGGACCAGATCGCGGCCGGCCTGCGCCGCTACGCCGCCGCCGGCGCCACCGACATGTCCGTGCGCCTGCTCCCCATCGGCGACAGCCTGGACGAACTGCGCGAATCCAAGCGCCGCACCCGGGAGATGATCGCGAGCCTGGCCGCGGAGCTGCGGTGAGCGCGGCGGGGGAGGGGGATCCGGGTCCGCTCGCGGGCATCCGGATCCTCGAGGTCGGCACCATGCTCGCCGGCCCCTACGCCACGATGATGCTGGCCGACCTCGGCGCCGAGGTCACCAAGATCGAACCACCGACCGGCGAGATCTCCCGCCAGGTCAGCGACACCTATTTCGCCAGCCTCAACCGCGGCAAGCGCAGCATCCGCCTGGAACTCGGCACCCCCGAGGGCCAACAGCGCCTGCACGACCTGGCCGCGAATTCCCATGCGCTACTGGTGAACCTGAAACCCTCGGCGATCCGCCGCCTCGGCCTCACCTACGACACACTGCGCGCCTACAACGAGCGGATCGTCTGCGTCGCCATCACCGGCTTCGGCCTCGACGGCGGCGACGACCCGGCCTTCGACTACATCGTCCAGGCCGCCACCGGCGTAGCCGCCATGACCGGCGACCCCGCGGGCCCCCCGACCCTGCCCGGCTACTCCTCCGCCGACAACTCCACCGGCCTGACCGCGGCCCTGGGCCTACTGGCCCAGATCGTCTCCGGCCGCGGCGGCCAGGTCGACGTGAACCTGCGCGACGTGATGCTGTCCCAGCTGAACTACCACGCCTCGGCCTACCTCAACACCGGCACCGCCCCCACCCGCCGCCCCTTCGGCGCCCACTCGTATTACGTTCCGGCCCAGATGTTCCCGACCGCCGAGGGCCACCTGGCCCTGTTCATCACCCACGACGGCTTCTGGAAGACCTTCGCCACCGAGGCGTCGGTCGACGGCTTCCCCACCATGGCCGAACGCGCGGAACGCCGAGACGAGGTCCTCGCCGCAGTCAGGGCAGCCCTGGCCGCCGACACGGCCGTCAACTGGGAAAACCGCCTGCGCCCCTTGGGAATCCCCGCCGCCGCCGTCCGCACCCTCCCCGAGTCCCTCGACACCACCCCCCAATCGGTCATCACCGCCGGCGACTACCGCCTGGTGGGCAGTCCCATCCGCATCACCGGCCACACCCCGGCCTACGGCCCACCCCCGTCCCTCGGCGAACACGACGCCTGAAACCCGCGCCGCAGTCGCCCGAGCAGTCCCGATCGCTCACTAGGATGTGCGCAGGTACCGGTCCGAGGAGAGGCGAAGTCGAGATGGCCACGCCGGCATGGGCGGCGGATCCCGAGATGTCGATCATCACCGAGGATCGGTACTCGGCGCTGCCCGAGGACGTACAGCGCTCCATCGAGGTGGTCGACGGCCGAGTGATCTTCTGCCGCAGCGGAAGTCGACAACACAACCAGGTCGCCCGGCGTCTCGCGAACGAACTCGAGGCCGCCCGCCCCGAACATCCGCGCACGGCGGTACTGACGAATTTCGAGATGCACTACGTGGTGAGCCGCCCCAACAGCCCCGGATCCGCGTTCCGCCGTCCGGATGTGATCCTGCACCGATGCTTCGCCGAGGATCGCAAGCTCATGACCTCCGACGCCCTGCTGGTGGTCGAGGTCGTGTCACCCGGCCCGGAATACACCGTCGACAAGCACGCCGAATACGCCCGCGAGGGCATCCGCATCTACCTGATCGTCCACCTCGACGCCGAGCGTCACATCGAGATGATCCAGGAATATCGACTGGACTGGGCCAGTCGGACCTACCGGCTGACGGACACCCACCAGGAGCGTCTCGTCCTCACCGACCCGTTCCCGGTCGACATCGCCTTCACCGCCCTCGACGCCTGAGCCCGCCGAAAGCCCGATCCCGGCCGGTGACACGAATCCTCGAGCGGCGCAGCGGGTTCGGGCGCGATTGCCAGGGTGGCGAAAGCGCCCGACCGCTCACTCGTCGTACGTCACCGTGATCGACGCCGAATCCGGCACTCCCTGGCAGGTCAGGATGTACCCGTCCTCGACCTCGTCGTCGGCGAGAGCGTTGTTCTGCCGCATGGTCGCCTTGCCGTCGAGGATCTTGCCCATGCAGGTGGCGCAGTTGCCGGCCTCGCAGGAGAACGGGGGGCTCAGGGTGGCGCGGCGGGCGCTCTCCAGGATGGTTTCGCCGTCCTTGCGGGGGACCGACTTCTTCTTGCGGTTGAGGATGATCGTCACCGTGCCCTCCTCCAGCACCGCGGGGGCGGGCGGGGTGGTGGCGGTGGTGGCGCCCGCGGTCTTCACGGTGTCCGCGTCCGGTTCCTCGCCCGGGATGACCGGTGCGGCGGCGCCGAAGCGCTCGCTGTAGATCAGCCCCGGGCCGGGCAGGGCCAGCTCGATCATCTCCATGAAGGGTTCCGGGCCGCAGATGTAGCTGTCGGCGTGGCCGTCGACCCCGGCGAACTCGCGGATCGCGTCGGGGGTGAGGAAACCGGCGACGGCGTCCAGGTGGCGGGTCACCTCGAGCCGGTCCGGATACTGCCGGACCAGGTCGGCGAGTGCCTGCTCGAAGATCATCGACGGCTGGTCGCGGTCCGCGCACAGCAGCCGCACCCGCCGCGAGGTGGTCGCCAGCGCGCTCTTGGCCAGCGAGATGATCGGCGTGATACCGCTGCCGCCGGAGAATCCGAGCAGGGGGACATCGGTGTCGCGCAGGCAGAACCGGCCCGCGGCCTGGCTGATCTCCACCTCGTCGCCCTCGGCGAGGTTGTCGTGCATCCAGTTGGAGACCGCGCCGCCGGGGACCCGCTTCACGGTGGTCATGAACTCGGTGTCGGTTTCCGGCGCGCTGGACATCGAATAGGACCGGAACAGCTCGCGGCCGTCCACGGCGACCCGGAACGTGCAGAACTGCCCGGCCCGGTAGGTGATGGGCGCGTCGTGGGGCGCCAGCACGAACGTGCGGGCGTCGACACTCTCCTTCACGATCCGGGTCACGGTCGCGCGCTGAAACATTGGGGGTCTCGCCATGAACCGCCACCTCCTGGTATTAAGATTCTAACGTACAGAGAATACTATTCTCACTTACGAGACGAGATCTTCTCAATCTTGCCGCACGACGGCAAGCGCCGGGAGCGGGGATCGTGTCGCCGGACAGGAGTAGGGCAGGGATGAACGAGCCGATCGCGCTGGTCTTCGACGACCGCTCGTATTCGCGCACCCGGCTCGACGCCCTGGCCCGCGGCCTGGCGGCCACCCTGCGCGAGCGCGGCGTGCGCCGCGGCGACCGGGTGGCGCTGATGTCGGGCAACCGGCCCGAATTCGTCGTCGCGGTCCGCGCGATCTGGCAGCTGGGCGCCTCGGTGGTGCTGATCAGCCCGGCCTGGAAGCGCGCCGAGACCGAACACGCGCTGATCCTCACCCAGCCCGCCGCGGCGGTCGGCGACCAGCCGGTCCTGGCCGAACTCATGCCGATGCTGTCGCTGGACGAGCCGATCATCCCCGTGGTCTGCCCCGACACCGTGCCCGAACCCGAGGCCGAGGCGGTGCTCGTGTTCAGCTCCGGCACCACCGGCCTGCCGAAGGCGGTCCGGCACACCCACGCCTCCTTCGCGGCCGCGGTCGAGCACTGGCGGGTCGCGCTGGCACTCACCGCCGCCGACCGCATCCAGGTGCTCACCCCGCCCTCGCACATCCTCGGCCTGCTCAACATCGAGACCGCGCTCGCCGTCGGCGCCCGCATCCGCCTGCACCGCCGCTTCGATCTGGACCGGATGCTGAAATGCATTGCCGAGGACGGGATCACGGTGGAGATGGCGGTGGCGCCGATCGCCCTGGCGCTGGCCCAGCACCCGGATCTGGAATCCTACGACCTGTCCTCGCTGCGCTACATCATGTGGGGCGCCACCCCGGTCACCGCCGGTATCGCCGAAACCGTCACGCGCCGAACGGGTGTCGGCTGGGTACCGGCCTACGGCGCCAGCGAGCTGCCGGTGATCGCGTGCAATCCGATCGAGGGCGCCCGGCTCGACAGCGTCGGCCGGGCCGTACCCGGGGTGCGGGTCCGCGTGATCGATCTGGACACCGGAGAACCGTTGCCGCCGAACGGGATCGGTGAGATCCAGTTGCGCTCGCCGTCACTGATGAGCGGCTACCTGCCCGACGACGCGAACGCCGACGCGTTCGACGACGGCTGGTACCGCACCGGCGACGTCGGCTCCGTCGACGCCGAGGGCTGGATCCGGCTGACCGACCGGTCCAAGGAGATGATCAAGGTCAAGGGTTTCCAGGTGGCGCCGGCCGAGATCGAGGGCGTACTGCTGAGTCATCCCGGCGTCGTGGACGCCGCGGTGTTCGGCATCCCGGACGAGGCCGACGGCGAGGCGATCGTCGCGGCGGTCGCGGTGTCCGCCGTCGCGCCGCCGACCGAGGAGCAGCTGCGCACCCTCGTCGCCGACCGGCTCGCCGGATACAAGCGCCTGCGCCGGGTGCTGTTCGTGCCCGAAATTCCGCGCCTGCCGTCCGGCAAGGTGCTGCGCCGAGTTCTCAAGGAGCAGTATGGACGTTCGACTGACCAGTGAGCAGCGGCAGCTGCGCGACGCGGCCGCCAAACTGGCCTCCGACCTGGGCCCCGGCTCGGTGGCCGAGCTCGACGACACCACCCGGCTGACCCGGCTGGAGAAGGCCGTCGACAACGCCGGCTGGCGCGCGTTGCGCTCCGACGGCGCCTCCGGCGTCGAGGTGGCGCTGGTGGCCGAGGAATTCGGCCGCGGCCTGGTGGACGTGCCGTTCCTGGGCCCGGTGCTGGCCGACGATCTGCGCGGCCAGCCCGACGGCGACACCGGCGCCTGGACCGTCGCCGTCGACGCCGGACCCCGCTTCGGCGGCCTGCGCGCGATCGACGCCCGCGGCGCGGATCACGCGCTGGTGGTCACCGACGACGCGATCCGGTCCGGCGAGGTCGGCGAGCCGCTCGCCGGCGCCGACCCCACCCGCGTCGACGCGGCCCTGACCGGCGCGTTGCAGTCGATCGGCGATCTGTCGGCCGACCAGGCCGCGCAGTGGCACGCGCTGGCCCTGGTGGCGACCACCGCCGATCTGCTCGGCGCCGCCCGCGGCGCCCAGACCCTCGCCGTCGAGTACGCGAAAATCCGTGAGCAGTACGGACATTCGATCGGCTCGTACCAGGCGATCGGCCATCTGCTGGCGGAGAGCCAGGCGTTGATCGAGGGTTCGGTCAGCGTGCTGCGGCACGCCGCCTGGGCCGTCGACGAGCTGCCCGCCGCCGAGGCGGTCCAGGCCGCCCGGATCGCGAAACTGTACTGCGCCCGCGCCGCCCGCACCATCTGCGAGACCTCGATCCAGGTGCACGGCGGCATCGGCAACACCTGGGAATGCCTCGCGCACATCCACCTTCGGCGCGTGCTGACCTCGACCGAACTGTTCCCCGTCCGCCTGGAGGAGATCGACCTTGGACTTTCGTGACTCACCGGAGGAGGCGCAGTTCCGCGCCCGGCTGCGCACCTGGCTGGCCGATATCGCCGGCACCTTCCCGACCTCGGGCGACGAGTACTGGGCCAAACAGGGCGAGTGGCATCGCGCGCTGTACGAGGGCGGCTTCTTCGGCCTGTCCTGGCCGAAAGAGGTAGGCGGGCAAGACCTTCCGCCGGTCTACGACGTGATCTTGGACGAGGAGCTGGCGATCGCCGGCGCGCCGCCGCGGCCGAGCCTGGGCTATCTGGTGGTCGGCCTCGGCCATCACGGCAGCCCGGAACTGCAACAGCGTTTCCTGCCCGGCATGATCAACGGCACCGAGCGCTGGTGCCAGGGCTTCAGCGAGCCCGGCGCCGGATCCGATCTGGCCTCGTTGCGCACCACCGCGACCCGCGACGGCGACGAGTACGTCCTCAACGGCCACAAGATCTGGACCAGCTACTCCGACGTCGCCGACTGGTGCCTGCTGCTGGCCCGCACGGATCCGGAAGCGCCTCGGCACAAGGGCATCTCGGCCTTCGTGGTGAAGATGAAGCAGCCCGGTATCGAGCAGCGGCCGCTGAAGATGATCAGCGGCGTCACCAAGGAATTCGGCCAGGTGCTGTTCGACGGCGCCCGGGTGCCCGCCGATCAGATGGTCGGCGCGCCGGGGGAGGGCTGGAAGCTGGCGATGACCGTGGTCGGCCACGAACGTGAGCCCTCCACCCTGGGTTTCGCGGCCCGCTACGGAAAACTGGTGCGGCAGCTGGCCACTCGCGTCGACGGCCCGATCCCGGCCGATCTCGCCTGGGCCGCAGTGGAAGTCGAGATGCTGCGCCTGCACGTGCGGCGGCGGCTGTCCGAACAGCTCGACGGCATCGTCCACGGCCCCGACGGCTCGCTGGACAAGCTGCTGATGACCTGGGTCGACCAGTCGGTCGGCCACGCCGCGCTGGCCGTCGGCGGCACCCGGGACCCGGAACTGCTCGGCTCCTACATGTACAGCCGCGCGCAGAGCGTCATGGGCGGCACCTCGCAGATCCAGAAGAACATCATCTCCGGTCGCATCCTCGGATTGGGAGCCTGACTTGTACGACATGCCCGATGCGATCCGCGTGGAGGCCGAAGGGCCGCTGCGGATCATCACCCTGAACCGGCCCGAGCAGCTGAACGCGGTCGACGACGATCTGCACCACGGCCTGGCCACGCTGTGGAACCGGCTGTCCGCCGACCGCGGCGCCCGGGTCGCGGTGCTGACCGGCGCCGGCAAGGCGTTCTCCGCCGGCGGCGACTTCACCTACCTGAACGAGCTGCGCCAGAACGACGAGCTGCGGGCCAAGACGATCGCCGACGGCCGCGACATCGTGCTCGGCATGGTCCGCTGCCGGGTGCCGGTGGTGACCGCGGTCAACGGTCCCGCGGTCGGCCTGGGCTGCAGCCTGGTGTCGCTGTCGGACATCGTGTACATGGCCGAGACCGCGCACCTGGCCGATCCGCACGTCCAGGTGGGCCTGGTCGCCGCCGACGGCGGCCCGCTGACCTGGCCGCTGCACACCAGCCTGTTGCTGGCCAAGGAGTACGCCATCACCGGCGCGCGGATCACCCCGGACCGGGCCAGGGAGATGGGCCTGGTCAACCATGTGGTGGCCGATCCGCTGACCGAGGCCCTCGCCGCCGCGAAGCGCATCCTGGAATTGCCGCAGCAGGCGGTGGAATCCACCAAGCGCATTCTGAACATTCATCTGGAGCGCGCGGTGCTGGCCACCCTGGACTACGCGCTGAGCCAGGAGAACCAGTCCTTCCAGAACGAGGATTTCGCGGCGATCGTCACACGGCTCACCGCCAAGAAGGGCTGAGCGCCTTACCGATACGAGCATTTGTGGCCCGGGGCATCGCCCCGGGTCACAGTCGTTTCCGGGATATCTCGAACACGGTTCACGATCGCAGTATTGGAATTCCGGATCGGCCCTCGATGTGGCCGTACCCGATGGGCTTGACTCCGGAGTGATCACCGAATGGACCGGTTCGGGGGAGGCGGACCGGGATTTTCGGGGATAACTCGGCGCGATATCGGAGGCGGCGGTGCCGTGCCGGGGATTCGTGGTCCCCTGATGGAAAGTTGCATACAGATGAGGAAATCCACTGCGTGTGCGGTGTTGCTGGCCGGCGCGCTGAGCGTCGCCTGCGGCGCCGCGAACGCCGAGCCGGTCACCGATCCGGCGCCGGCGCCGCAGCCTGTGCCGAATCACCAGGCGGTCGAACTGAACGGTGTTCATTTCACCGTCGACCGTGACGGCGGATCGATCGTGGTATCGGCGCCCGACGGCGCTTTCGAAACCGTGGACGGCAGTGTCGTCGTCCGGGACACGGCCGGCAAGTTCAACGATTCGCTGCCGTTGTCGTACCGCAAGGACGATCAGGTGTTCCCGATCGCCGCGCAGCTCGGTGACCACAGCGTGCGGCTGACCCCGGCGCTGACCGACGGGCACAAGGTCGCCGACCCGATCACCCGCGCGGATATCGCGCACGCGCAGGAGGTGGCCGCGGCCGCTCCGGTGTCCGAGTCGTTCTCCCCGCGCGACCTGGCCGAACTGCAGATGTTCGGCGGCCGCGCCGGTATCGCCGCGGTGCTGGGCGCCGTGGTCGGCGCGGTCGTCGGCGGCACGCTCGGCTGTGTCGCGGGCGCCGTCGTCGGCTCGGTCTCCGCCGCGATCACCACGCTGCTCAGCGGCGTGATTCCCGGCATGGTGGTCGGCTGCATCGCCGGCATGGCGACGGTGGGCACCGCCGGAACCGTGACCGGCACCGCCCTGGTCGGCGGTCCGGTCCTGCTGTGGTCGGCCTACCAGTACTTCTCCACCGTGCTCGTGCCGTGCCCCGTGCCGGGGCCGACCTGCGTGGATCCGGGCGCACCCGCCCCGGTCAAGTAGGTATTCGCCACCACGGCAACACTTTCCGGCCCCTGGACCGACGGTCCCGGGGCCGGTTCGCGTATCGCGGTCCATTGCATTCTTCATGATCGCAAACATCTCGAGAGATCGCTGTGTGTTGTCTACTCGGGCCAGATCACCGCGGGCACTGACATGGGGATGGCAGAGCGGGTACGCACGCCCGCGGGGATCCGTGTGCGGCCGGGACCGAAGGCAGCGGTCCCGGCCTCCGCACACGAACACCTCGAGGAAAGTGAATACAGTTGATGAGGAAATTCACCGCACCCGCGGTGCTGGCCGTCGGCGCCCTCGGCGTCACCATGGCCGTCGCGCACGCGGAGCCCGGTCCCGCCGGACCGCCGGATCGGGTGCAGACCGCGCTCGACCATCAGGCCGTGGAGATCGACGGCCTGCACTACACGATCGACCGCGACCGCGCCTCGATCGTGCTCGCCGCGGCGGACGCGCACTTCCGGCTCGCCGACGGGCGCGTGCTCGTCGAGGACCGGGCCGGCGCGTTCCAGGATTCGGTACCCCTGACCTACCGGATGGACGATCGGGCCTTCCCGATCACCGCCGAATTCGTCGACGGTGGCATCAAGCTGACGCCGGCGACCGTCGGTGGCGTCCCGGTCGCGGATCCGATCACCCCGGCGGATATCGCGAAGGGGGAGCCGATCGCCGAATCCTTCACCCCGCGGGACGCGACCGCACTGGGCATGCTGGCCAGCCGGGTCGGTATCAGCTCGGTCATCGGCGCCTCGGTGGGCGCCCTGCTCGGCGCCGGCGGCGGCTGCCTCGCGGGCGCCGTGGTCGGCTCGGTGTCCACGGCGATCACCACCCTGTTGTCGGGTGTGCTCCCGGGCGCGATCGTCGGCTGCATCGCCGGCGCCGCCGCGATCGGGTCGGTGGGTACGCTCGCCGGCGCCGCACTGGTGGCCGGTCCGATCGTGCTGTGGTCGGCCTACCAGTACTTCTCGACGGTGTTCTCGCCGTGCTACGGGCCGGGGGCGTTCTGCGTCGATCCGGCGCAGCCCGCACCGCCGCCCGCGAAGTAGCGGATGGCCGGAACCCGCTGCGGCCGTTGCACTGTCGGGAACAGGGGTGCGGCGGCCGCGGCGGGTTTTCCCGTACGGTGGGAAATATGGGGTACTACGATTCCAACTGTCTGGTCACCGGGGTGAGCCTGCGCCCGGTCGATGCCACCCTTGTTGTGCTGCAACGGGTCCCGGGCGGCTACCGGCCGATCACGTTGGGTATGACCGGTACTCACGATCGCGCCGGTGCGATCGACGGCATCGAGGAGGACCTGAACACCGAACTGGTGGTCCGGTACTTCCGGGACCGGCAGCGCGACGGCCGCTTCGAGGCGCCCGAATGGGATTGCGGCGACACCGATGTCGACGTCCTGATCGCCTGTATCTCCCGCACCTGCGGCGCGGTTGCCTTCCCCGACTTCCCGGCCGGTTTCCCGGTGCTGACGGCCCTGGACGGCGCGATGATCGTGCCCGCCCTGATCGCCCGGCCGATCTGGGACGCGCTGACCCGGTCCGCGGCGCGCGCGGACGAGAGTGTGGCACAACAGTTCGACCGGATCTTCGGCCCCGGATCCCCGGCCGGCGAGATCTACCGCGAGCGCCTCACCGATCTGGAGAAGCCGATCCGGGAACTGGCCGCGGTCACCGACTATCTGTCCGCCAACGGATTGCCCTGGGCCCCACCGCCGGAACCGGCCCAGCGATACCCCACGGTCGGCTACGGCGCCATCCACACCGGCGGCGACGTCCGCGACTACCTGCGCCGCGCCCGGCGCGACCACGCCGACATCCCGGACGTCCACGCGGCGCTCGTCGACTACCACGACGCCGCCCGGGAGCTGAGCGACTGGTAGGCGGGCCGGGGTACGCGCGGCGGCGATACCCGCGTCGAGCGCGGCTACCGGGCCGCGTCCCGGCCTGTGCGGCAACGGAATCCGGCGCTCAGCGCATATCCGGGTTCGGCGGGGTCAGGTCGACCCCGGGCGGCGGCCGCAACCGGCGCAGCGCCCCGTCCATCGCGGTGACGTACAACGACCACCCGTCGCCGTCGCGTTCGATGCGCACCGAGCTGACGCCGTCGGGCACCTGCCGCACCGGATTCGGCGTGATCAGCCCCGTGACGACGGAGCAGACGGCCCCCGTCGCCGGATCGGCCCGATACACCGCACCGGCGACCTGATCCGCGAAATACACCGGGCCCGAACGGGTCGCATCCAGATCGTCGGGCAGCGCGGCCAGCGCCGGCGCACCGAGGACCACGGTGGGGTGGTGCGGATCTTCCAGTGGCACCCGGTAGATCTGCGCGGTCAGCGTCGTCGCGTAGACCGCCGTGCCGTCGCCGGACAACGCGAGACCGTTGGGCAGCGCGAGATCCGACCAGCCCGGGGTGAATTCGCCGCTCGACGGCCGGTACCGGGAGATGCCCTGGGCGCTCCCCGGCGCGGACGAGGCGATCAGCAGATCCCCGTCGGGCAGCCGCAACAGCCCGTTGGGCATGTCGAGTCCGCCGAGCAGATCGGTGAATTCACCGGTCGCGGTGTCGTAGCGGTGCAACGCACCCGGGGGCCCGGGGAAATTGTCCCCGGTGCTGAAGTACACGTACCGGCCGTCGAACCGCACGCCGCCGGGATGGTCCAAACCTGTTGCGAGCGTGTCGGTCTCGCCACCGGACCGCAGATGCAGCAGCTCACCGGCGACCAGCGCGGAGACGAAGAAGCCGCCGTGCCCGTCGGAGTCCAGATTCTCCAGCTCCCGGTGCCCGCTCAGCAGCGTGGTGGACTGCCAGCCCGCGGAACAGTCCCCGGCCGGAGCGGCCTGTGCCTGTGCCGCGACATCGATCATCCCCGCGGCGACCAGCACTGCGACCCAACCGGCGCGCAACCGCCCGCGTCCCCACCCGCTTCCGAACAGCATGGGCGCCAATCTATCAGCGACCTCACACCCGCGCGCGGTTCCGAAGTGCCCGTGCGGTACCGAATCTCGCGAGTTCGCGGCGATCGGACCGTGCGACGCCGGAATCGGACCGAAATCCCGGACACACCGGTCGGCGAACCGGCCGGACCGCCGCGTGGCCGGGCGCCGAACGCACTCGGCCCGGCCGTCACGGAGACGGCCGGGCCGAGTACAGCGGCGCGATCAGCCTTGCGCCACCAGCGATTCCGAGCGCTGGACGGTGCCGGTGATGCCGGTGGCATCCTGTCCGGCCAGCAGTACGGCGGCATTCGCCATCGCCTCCGGCGGCTCGACGGCCTCCGGTGGGATCTGCACGCCGCCACCACCGGCCGCCCACCCCTCGGTGAGCACCACCCGGGACGGGCTGAGGCAGTTGACGGCGATGTTGTCGCCCTTCAGATCCGACGCCAGTCCCAGATACAGCCGCTCGGCGGCCGCCTTGGACACCCAGTAGGCGTTGGCGCCCCGGTCGATCATGTCGACACCGGTGGTGGTGATCGCGATCAGCGAGCCGCCGCCGCGCGCCCGCACGTGCGGGATCACCGCCTTCGTCACCAGGAACACCCCGGTGAGGTTGACGTCCAGGCACAGCTGCCACCGCTTCAGCGGGGTGGACTCGATCGGGCCCATCCACAGCACCCCGGCGTTGGCGACCAGGATGTCGATACCGCCGAACGCGTCCACGGTCGACTGCACCGCCGCGTTCACCGACGCCTCGTCGGAGACGTTGCACGGCACCGGCAGCGCCCGGCCGCCGGCGGCGGTGATCCGGTCGGCCACCGCACCGATGGTGCCGGGCAGCTTGCCCTCGGTCTCCGAGCGCGCCGCCACCGCGACCGTGGCCCCCGCGGCCGCCAGGGCCTCGGCGACCGTGGCGCCGATCCCGCGGCTGGCCCCGGCGACGAAGGCGACCTTGCCTGCCAGCGAAGTCATCGCGGGCTCACTTCGGCGGGAAGCGGAGCGCGCCGTCGAGCCGGATGACGTCGCCGTTGAGGTAGTTGTTCTCGATGATCGACTGCGCCAGCTGCGCGTACTCCTCGGAGCGGCCCATGCGCTTCGGGAACGGGATCTGCGGGGACCAGTACTGCTCCAGCTGGTCGGCGGCCTTGCCGTACGCGGGGGTGTTGATGGTGCCCGGCGCGATGCCCATGACGCGGATGCCCAGCGGGGACAGGTCGCGCGCGGCGACCAGGGTCATGCCGATGACACCGCCCTTGGCCGCGGAGTAGTTCAGCTGGCCGATCTGGCCCTCGTACCCGGCGATGGAGGCGGTGTTGATGATGACGCCGCGGGCGCCCTCCTCCAGCGGCTCGGTCTTGGCCATGGCCGCCGCCGCCAGCCGCATGACATTGAACACAGCGGTCAGGTAGAACTCGATGGTGATCTTGAACCCGTCGAGCGGCAGCGGGGACCCGTCCTTGCCGACGAGCCGGCCGCCCTTGGCGGGGCCGCCGTGGGTGTCCACCGAGATGCGCAGCGGGGCCAGGGCCTCCGCCTCCGCGATCGCGGCCAGCACCGATTCCTCGCTGGTGGCGTCGGTGTGCACATAGCGGATGCCCAGCTCGTCCTCGAGCTGCTTGCCCTTCTCGTCGGCGACATCGGCGACGACGACCTTGGCGCCGGCGGCGTGCAGGCGGCGGACGGTGGCCTCACCGAGACCACCGGTACCGCCCACGACCAGCGCAGAGCTTCCATTGATCTGCATAGTGCTTACCCTCTCTTGCAACTAGGACTCTCTTGAGGTGAGAATAATATTCTCATGAACATCAGCATGATCCTAGACATGGCCGTATCGGCCGGAGAACGACCGGTGATCACGGTCGATGATCGGTCGTTGTCGGCCGCGGACCTGCTCGCGCAGGCGCGGCGGGCGGCGGCGCGCTTCGGGCAGTACCCGGCGGTGCTGTATCTGGGCGCCAACCATCTCGCGTATCCGGTGGCGCTGTTCGGCGCCGCGCTCGCGGGCGTGCCCTTCGTCCCGTTGAACTACCGCCTCGGCGACCAGCAACTCAGCGCGCTGATCGACCGGCATCCCGGCGCGCTGGTCCTGCGCCCGGCCGATCTCGACGACCTGGTCGCCGGGGACGCCGGCGAGGCCCCCGAGATCGAGGCGCCCTGGGACGGTGACGCGGTCGCGGTCATCATCTACACCAGCGGCACCACCTCGGAGCCGAAGGCGGCCCTGCTGCGGCACCGTCACCTGATGGCCTATCTGCTCAACACCGTGGACTTCGGCGCCGCCGAGGAGGGCGCCGCCTCCCTGGTCGCGGTGCCGACCTACCACATCGCGGGCCTGACCAACCTGATGTCGAACCTGTACTCCGGCCGCCGGGTGGTCTACCTGTCCGCGTTCGACGCCGCCGAGTGGCTGGCGACGGTGCGGCGCGAGCAGATCACCCACGCGATGGTGGTGCCGACCATGCTCGCGCGCATCGTGGCCGCCGTCGACGGCGAGGACGCGAACGTGCCCACGCTGGCGAGCCTGTCCTACGGCGGCGCGCGCACCCCGCGGCCGGTGCTGGAACACGCCCTGCGGGTCTTCCCGTCGACCGGATTCGTCAACGCCTACGGCCTGACCGAGACCGCCTCCTCGGTGGCGGTCCTGGGCCCCGACGATCACCGCGAGGCGTTCGGATCCGACGATCCCGCGGTCCGCGACCGGCTGGGTTCGGTCGGCCGGTCGCTGCCGGGTATCGAGATCCAGATCCGCAGTGAGGCCGACGAGCCGATCGGCGCCGGCGAGACCGGCCTGGTGTTCGTCCGCGGTGAGCAGATCTCCGGCGAATACGGCGGCCGCAGCGCGCTGGATGCCGAGGGCTGGTTCCCCACCCGGGATCTGGGCCGCCTCGACGCCGACGGTTACCTGTTCATCGAGGGCCGCGCCGACGACACCATCATCCGTGGCGGTGAGAACATCGCGCCCGCCGAGATCGAGGACGTGCTGCTGGAACACGCCGGCATCACCGAGGTCGCGGTCATCGGCGTCCCCGATCCGGAGTGGGGGCAGCGGCTGGTCGCCGTGGTCGTGGTCGCCGACGGCGCCGCGCCGCTCGACCCGGAGGAACTGCGCACCTGGGTGAAGGACCGGCTGCGGTCCTCGAAGACCCCGGACGCGATCGTGTTCCGCCCCGAACTGCCCAAGACCGAAACCGGAAAGCTGTTGCGCCGCAACCTCGTCGCTGAAATGGAGAGCTCCCATGCCTGAAGCCGTCATCGTCTCCGCGCTACGCGCGCCGATCGGAACCGCCCGCAAGGGCACGCTGCGGGACACCAACGCCTTCGATCTGTCCCACCATGTGGTCAGCGCGGTCGCCGAGCAGCTCGACGGCGCGCACGTCGACGACGTGATCCTCGGCGAGGGCCGTTACGGCGGCGGCGTGCTGGCCCGCCACGCGGCGATCACCGCCGGGCTGACCGGCTCCTCGGGCCTGGCCAACAACCGGCACTGCGCCGCGGGGATGGCGGCCGTGCAGTCCGCGGCCGGCAGCATCCGCGCCGGCATGGACGAGCTGATCATCGCCGGTGGCGTGAACTCCGAATCCACCTCGCCGCGTTCGCGTTTCCGCATCGGCCGGGACGAGGAGGGCAACGAGCAGTGGCAGGATCCGTGGACCTCGCCGAGCCATCCGGAGCGGGCCGACGCCCCCACCATGGACATGTCGATCACCGTCGGCTGGAACACCGCGGTGAAGTCGGGCATCTCCCGCGAGGAGCTCGACGCGTGGGCGCTGCGCTCGCACCGCAACGCGATCGCCGCGATCGATGAGGGCCGGTTCAAGGAGGAGATCGTCCCGATCGAGACCCCGCACGGCCTGTTCGCCGTCGACGAGCACCCGCGCCGCGACACCAGCCTGGAGCGCCTGGCGGGCCTGAAGGTCCTGCACCCGGAGATCGAGGGTTTCAGCATCACCGCCGGTAACGCCTCGGGCTCCAACGACGGCGCCGCCACCCTGGCGATCGCCAGCGACCGCCTCGGCCTGCCCGCCCTCGGCTACATCCGCTCCTGGGCGTCGGTCGGCGTCGACCCGGCCGACACCGGCCTGGCGCCGATCGAGGCGATCACCAAGGCCGTTGCGCGCGCGGGCATCTCGCTGTCCGCGGTCAAGCTGATCGAGATCAACGAGGCCTTCGCCTCGGTCCCGATCGCCGCGATCCGCGCCCTGGATCTGGACGAGCAGATCGTCAACTACTCCGGCAGCGGCTGCTCGCTGGGCCACCCGGTGGCCGCCACCGGCGCTCGCATGATCGTCACTCTGGTGCACGAACTGCGCCGCCGCGGTGGCGGTTTCGGCATCGCCGCGCTGTGCGCGGGCGGCGGTATGGGTTCGGCGACCGTCATCGAGGTCCCCGCCCCGTGATCCCGGGCACGTCGCCCTCGGCCGCACCGGGTTTCCCGGCTGCGGCCGTGCGGCGGTCGCAGGATGCGGTCGCGCGGCCGCGGCCCGGCGCGGCGCGGTGGCGGCAATCGCACCCGGCCGTGCCACACCGGCCGAATATCGCTCGGCCGCAGACGTTCTCGGTATCGCTCGGTCGCGAACGGGAGGCGCTGTGACAACCGTCGCCGAATTGCTGGCCGCGGCCCGGTCCGGCTCGATGCGGGCCACCGGTCGGCTGCTGAGCCTGATCGAGAGCGACCGGCGCGACGAGGTCCTGGCCGTGCTCGAACCCGGGCCGATCCGGGTGGTCGGCGTGACCGGCCCGCCGGGTGCCGGTAAGTCGACCACCATCGCCGCGATGGTCGCGGGCTACCGTGCCCGCGGTCAGCGGGTGGCCGTGCTGGCAGTGGACCCGTCCTCGCCGTACAGCGGCGGCGCGCTGCTCGGCGACCGGATCCGGATGGCGCAGCACATCAACGATCCCGACGTGCTGATCCGCTCGGTGGCCACCCGCGGCCATCTCGGCGGCCTGGCCGCCGCGGTACCCGCGGCCATCCGCCTGCTCGGCGGACTCGGCTACGACCTGATTTTGCTGGAGACCGTCGGCGTCGGACAGTCCGAGATCGAGATCGCCGCCGTCGCCGACCCGACCCTGGTGATCCTGAATCCCGGTGCCGGAGACGCGGTTCAGGCCGCGAAGGCGGGCCTGCTGGAGGTCGCCGACATCCTGGTGGTCAACAAGGCCGACCGCGAGGGCGCGGACCGGACCGTCCGCGAACTGCGCCAGGAAACCCACGCCCCCATCCTGAAACTCGTCGCCGCGCGCGACGAGGGCATCCCCGAACTGCTCGAGGCCGTCGACGCCCACCACCGCACCGACACCCCCGAGCGCCGCACGGCCCGGGCCCGGGCCCAGATCCTGTCCCTGGCCCAGACCCGCCTGCGCACCCATCCGGACCTGGACACCCTCGCCGCCGCCGTGGCCGCCGGGCACGGCGACCCCTACACCGCCGCCGAAAACCTGCTGCGCCCGGCCGAATCCGAGGCGGCCCTACCCTGACCGGCCCGATCGTGAGGAGCTGTCGATGACGACGCTACCGGCCGAACCCGAGGTGCGGACCACCGCCGGGACCGTGCGCGGACGCCGCGAGGACGATCTCGTGGTGTTCCGCGGCATTCCCTTCGCCCAACCTCCGGTGGGGGAGTTGCGATTCGCCGCGCCACGACCGGCGCGGCGGTGGGACGGGGTGCGCGAGGCGTTCGCGTTCGGCCCGCCCCCGCCGCAGGACATCGTCGTGCCCGGCCGCACCGGCGGCCTGTCCGGCGTCGCCACCGGCGACGACTGGCTCACGGTGAACGTCTGGACGCCGCAACCCGATCCGGCCGCGCACCGCCCGGTCCTGGTCTGGATCTACGGTGGCGCCTACAAACTCGGCTTCGCCGGCAGCCCCGGCTACGACGCGCAGCACCTCACCCGCGCCGGGGACCACGTCGTGGTCAGCTTCAACTACCGCGTCGGCATGGAGGGATTCGCCCACTTCGCGGGCGCACCGGCCAACCGCGGCCTGCTCGACCAGGTCGCCGCACTGGAGTGGGTGCGCGACAACATCACCGCGTTCGGCGGCGACCCGGATCGGGTCACCGTCTTCGGCGAGTCGGCCGGCGCCGGATCCCTCGCCGCACTGCTGGCCATGCCCCGCGCGAAAAACCTGTTCCGGCAAGCGATCCTGCAGAGCCCGCCCGGCACCTTCCACTCCGACGACCTCGGCCGCGACATCGGCGCCGCCCTCGCCGCCGGCCGGGGCCTGCGCGCCACGGCAGACGACCTGGCCACGGTCGACCCGCACGAACTCGTCGGCGCCGCAGCCGGACTCACCGCCGACCTCGGCTGGGACCGCACCCGCTGGGGCGCGGTCGCCGACACCATCACCCCGTACTCACCGGTCGTGGACGGCGACGTGCTACCCACCGACCCGTGGACCGCCCTGTCCGCCGGATCCGCCCGCGACGTGCGAATCATCTTGGGCCACAACCGCAACGAGAGCCGCCTGTTCCTGTTCCTCGGCGGCGCGCTCCCCGGTATCGACGACACCCGCGCCGACGCGGCCCTGCGCACCTTCGGCCCCGGCGCCGACCCGGAGCAGACCTATCGCGCCGCCCACCCCGACGCCGCGCCGGAACAACTCCTGGAATACGTCCACTCCGACTGGCTGTTCCGCATGCCCGCCCTCCACCTGATCCAGGCCCAGCGCTCTGCCGGCGGCACCGCATACGGCTACGAAATCGCTTGGCCCGCACCGGGCAACGCGGCCCTGGGCGCCTGCCACGGCCTGGACGGCCCCCTGGTCTTCGGCACCCTCACCGCCCACCTCGGCCCCCTGCTGTTCGGCCCGGAACCCTCCGCCGAAACCCGCACCCAATCGGCCCGGATCCAGCGCGCCTGGACCGATTTCGCCGCCACCGGCGACCCCGGCTGGCCCGCCTACGACACCCGCGGCCTGTTCCGGGTCTTCGACACCGAACCCACGGTCACCCCCTACCCGGAAGCGGCCTCCGAAAAACTCTGGGCCACACACAAGTTCGCCGCCCTGCCCCTGTTGTGAACCGCACCGCCGGGCTCACGTACCCGAGGGCGGATCGTCCTGCCGGACGGCCGCCGCGATCCTCTCGATCGCCCAGGTGAGCGCCCGCCCGGCCTGCCCGGCATCGAGCTCCCACAGGGTCGACAGCCGCTCGAAAGTGCCCGGATCCCACAGCAGGTCGAGCACCGCGACGGCCATCCGCCGCTGCTCCTCCGGCCAGTCGGCGGCCTCCGCGGCCACGGCGGCGACCAGCGCCTCCCGGCGGTCGGTCTCGACGGCGGCCAGGGCGGGCTCCTGCGGCCGTTCGATCGACCAGTGCCGCACCGCGAACGACGGCAGGCTGGTCAGGACGCGCGCGGTCACCGGCGCCAGATCGGCCAGGCGCAACCCGGAGTAGGTCACCCCCGACTCCTCGGCGAGCCGTCGCATGATGGCCTCGTGCAGATCGTGCTCGGTGGGGAAGTGCCGATACACCGTCCGCTCGCTGACCCCCGCCCGCTCGGCGACCGCCCGGAAGGTCAGACCACGCCAATCCCACGCCGTGAGTCCGTGCACCAGCTCCGACCCGGCCGCGAGGATGCGATCACGCGTGCGGGCGGCCCGCTCGCGCCGCACCGGGCTGTCGTAGGCCCGCCGCGATCCCGTGACCGGGTCCTCGGCCGGCTCCGGGACCGCCGTCGATTCGGTTGCGCGGGGGCCGGTTTCGTTCCCCTCGGGTGCGGGGGAGCGGTGGTTTGCGTCGATCGGGCGAATCTCCTGTGCGCGGGGACATATTCATGTCATGATACTGTCGCGAATTCAGCCGGGACCGACACTCGGCCGGTCCCGCGAATGCTACCGGCCATCCGCCGCTCGCCCGCTCCACCGGACGACCCGGCGGGGGCGGGAGCGTGCCGCTCGCCGGAGATCCCGGACCCGGGCGGTGACCACGCGGATCCGGTGCACGGCAACCACGCACCACCCGCGGCAGCAGCGGCCGGACGGGGCGCCACGACGGCCGGGCGGCTGCCGCCGATCGATGAGAGATGTTCAGATGGCGATCCACGACGATCTGCTGACCGAGGCCCGCTCCCGGACCGGCCTCGACGACTTCGGCGACGACTCCTACCGGGAAGGGCTCGAGCGACTGCTGCGCGCCCTGCGCACCGAGGCGAAACTCAACGCGACCGGCACCGCGTTCCTGCACCGGATGCTGCTGGAACAGCTCTCCCAGCGGTTGCAGGTCGAGGACTGGTACCGGCGGCATCCCGAGATCGAGGACGAGTCGATCACCGCGCTGATCGGCCTGGGCCTGCCGCGCACCGGATCGACCGCGCTGTCGCAGCTGCTGGGCGCCGACCCGAATGCCCGTTCGCTGCGGCAGTGGCAGGCCGGGCACCCGTGCCCGCCGCCGTCGACCGTCTCCGGCGCCGACCCCCGCCTCGGCCTGACCGCCGCGGAGGGCGAGGAACGCGATCGGCAGTCGCCGCGCCGGCGAAAGCTGGTGCCCTCCAGTACCACCGGCGACGGCCCGGCCGAATGCCACGACCTCATGGCCCTGGACTTCAAGTCGCACTACTACCAGGCCTTCGCTCGGATCCCCTCGTACTCGCACTGGTTCGCGCACGAGGCCGACCTCACCTCCACCTACCGGTACGAACTGCGCGTGCTGAAACTGCTGCAGTGGGGCCTGCCCGCGCAGCCGTGGCGGCTGAAGTGCCCCACCCACCTGCTGTTCCTGGATCAGCTCGACGAGGTCTTCCCGGACGCGAAATTCGTTCAGACGCATCGTGATCCGACCGAGGTCATGGTCTCGGCGGCCGATCTGTACGTGACCATCGCGAGCGTCTACAGCGACGACGTCGACCCCGCGTACATGGCGGCGCTGAACCTGGAGCACTGGACCCTCGGCATCCGCCGCGGCCTGGCCTTCCGCGACCGGGCCGGCGACGACCGCTTCCACGACATCGATTTCCGTGCGATGCAACGGGATCCGATCGGCGAGATCACCCGCCTGTACGCCTGGCTGGGTGAGCCGATCACCGACGAGTTCGCCGCCGGCATGCGGCACTGGTGGCACGAGAACGCCGAGAACCGCGAGGCCAACGTCCATCCCGACCCCACCGCCTTCGGCCTGGACTTCGACGAGGTCCGGCCGCTGTTCGCCGATTACGTCGCCCGCGCGGCGGCGTGGACGGCCCCCACCGACAAGGAGTGATCGACCCATGACCATCGACCTGACCGGCGGCATCCCCGCCGACCGCGAGAACATCTTCGCGCAGCGGCCGGAGAATCCAGAGATGCGGGATTCGGTCAGCATGTGGATCTTCGACGATCGCGGCGCGGTGGCGCTGCCCCGCATCGGCATCGAAGCCGTTGCGGCGCAATGGGACGACCGCGATCACCAGCTGAACCTGACCCTCGCCGACGGCCGCGCCTACCGGCTGCGCGAGCCCGGTAAGGCGCATCCGGTCCTCGACGGCAGCGGCCGGCCCGCCGTACTCGGCGCGGGCCCGCTGGCGTTCCGATGTGCGGAACCGTTCCGCACCTGGACCGCGACCTTCCGCGGCGCCGCCGTCGAAACCTCCACGGCCGCACTGACCCGCGCCGCGGTGGACGGCCCGCGGGTGGATCTGGAATTCGAGGTCGAGGCCACGATGGCGGTGCCGCCGTGGATCCAGGGCTCGCTGCTGCCCGAGGCGAAGGCGCTGCTCGACGGTTCGGTGGAGGGCGATCTGATGGGCGGCCCCCGCTACGAGCAGCTGTTCCGGGCCCGCGGCGTGGTCCGGGTCCGCGGCGAGGAGCACGACTTCACCGGCGGCGGCCTGCGCATCCGCCGCCAGGGCGTGCGGCAGCTCACCGAATTCTGGGGCCACTGCTGGCAGTCGGCGGTGTTCCCGAGCGGAAAAGCGTTCGGCTACATCGCCTATCCGCCGCGCGCCGACGGACGGCCCACCTTCAACGAGGGCTATCTCTTCACCGGCGACGGCGACCTGATCCCCGCGCGGGTGGTCCAGGCGCCGTGGCTGTCGCGCGTCGTCCCCACCGGCGAGGACGTCTCGCTGGTGCTGGAGTCCGAACAGCTGGGCCGGGTGCGCATCGGCGGCGAAACCCTCTTGGCCACACACGATCTCACCGATCGCGGCAACTTCCCGGCCCTGCAGCAGACCGCCGTCCGCTACACCTGGGACGGCGAGGACACCTACGGCATGCTCGAGCGCTCCAGCATGCGCGACAAGGTCGAGGGACTCCCGGCATGAGTGGCATCGGCGGCGGTGATCGACCCGGATGGGCGCCGACGATCGGACGTGCGACAGTGGAGGGTATGAACGATCACACCGTGGCCGCGACCCTGGCCGCGGAGGCGGGCGAACTGCTCCTCGCCATCCGCGACGAGGGCGGCGCCGCCGGCGACCGGAAATCGAACGATCTGCTGCTCGCCCGGCTGGCCGAGCTGCGCCCGGACGATGCCGTGCTGTCGGAGGAGAGCACCGACGATCCCGTTCGGCTGCAACGGGATCGGGTGTGGATCGTCGATCCGCTCGACGGCACCCGGGAGTACGGCGAACCGCCGCGGCCGGACTGGGCGGTGCACGTGGCGCTGGCGGTGCACGGGATCGCCACGATCGGCGCGGTGGGCCTGCCCGCCGCGGGCATCGTGCTGCACACCGGCGAGCCGCCGGTGGTCCCGCCGCGGCCCGAGGGCCCGATCCGGGTGGCGGTGTCGCGCAGCCGGGCCTCCTGGGAGGTGCGGGAGCTGGTCGCGCGGCTGTCGGCGGCCACGGTGCCGATGGGTTCGGCGGGCGCCAAGGCGATGGCCGTGGTGCGCGGTGACGCCGATGTGTACGCGCACTCCGGCGGTCAGTACGAATGGGATTCCTGCGCGCCGGTCGCGGTGGCGGCGGCCGCCGGGCTGCACGTCTCCCGCATCGACGGTTCCCCGCTGCGCTACAACCGTCCCGACCCGTACCTGCCGGATCTGCTGATCTGCCGCCCCGAACTGGCGGACAAGGTGCTCGGCGCGCTCGCCGGCTGATCGAGAAACGAAGCGGGCCGCCACAACTGGTCGTTGCGGCGGCCGCGATCATCGGAATACCCCTGGTCCGGGATCGCCGGACCGGGTACGGGCGTCGTTGCCCCGGAGTTTCCCGCAGCGACTAGCTGCAGGCCGGAACCGCGGCGCCGCCGCCCTGCAACGCGAGCAGAGCACAGAAGGTGGTGGCGGCGACCTTCCAGCTGTCGCCGTCCTTGATGGCCTGACCGGTCTGATCCGGCAGCACCGGGCTGCCGCCGATCAGCAGCGTGTACTTGACGTCGGCATGCGTCGGATCCTTCAGGGTCACCGCCGAGACCGAAGCGCTGGTGCCCTGCGACTGCGGGTTGCCGGCCTGTGCGGCGAGCACGGGCGCGAACTGATCGCCCTTCTCGACGAGGGCGGCACGCTGCGGGGCCGGAGCGGTGCCCAGGAAGAAGCCGGTGAAGGCATCCGTGATGGCCTTCGTGGTCGCCGGGTCGGCGGCGGTGCCCGCGGAGGCGGACGCCGAGGAGCCCGCGGCGGCGCTGGTGGCGGCGGCCGACGAGGTGGTCGAGCTGCTGCTGGACTTGTCGTCGGAGCAGCCGGACAGCGCCGCCGTCGCGACGGCCAGACACGCGATCGCGGTCATGGTGTGGCGGATGATGGGAGCGCGCATGGCGATTCCTCTCCGGCGCACGGAACATCCGGGCGCCGATTTTGTTGGTTACTGATTCCTCGCGCGAGGGATCGACCCGGCGATGTCGGTGCTCGGGCACGGCCTCGGGCGGAGGTCGGAAGCGCGGATGGTGTGCGGTCGCGCGCTGTGACGGTCCACACCATATCCGTCACGCGCGCGCTGCACGGGCCTTTTCGTACGATTTACCGGATATTGGCCTTCATATCGTCGAGTCGCGCGAGTACGGGCCATCCGCTGACGCTGAGTGCGTTGCCGTGGCCGGTCTGGTGGATGTCGAACACCGACTGGATGGCGGCGTAGAAGCCCTGGATGTCGAGGGTCTGGTTGACCGCGCGTTTGGCCTGGCGCAGCCCGAAGGCGGGCATCTTGGCGATCTGCTCGGCCCACGACCGGGCTTCGGCGTCGAGTTGGTCGCGGGCGACGACCTTGTTGACCATGCCGACCTGTTCGGCCTCGTGCGCGGTGACGGGGCGTCCGGTGAACAGGATCTCCTTGGCCTTGCGGGGCCCGAGTTCCCAGGTGTGGCCGTGGTATTCGACGCCGCCGATACCCATCAGCACGACCGGGTCGGAGAATTGCGCGTCCTCGGCGGCGATGATCAGGTCGCAGGGCCAGCACAGCAGCAGCCCACCGGAGATACAACGGCCCTGGACCGCCGCGATGGAGGGTTTGGGGATGTTGCGCCAGCGCAGCGAATACTCCAGATAACGCCGCGACTCGTTGGCGACGATCAGCTCCAGCGTGATCTTGTCCGGAACCGGACCGCCGCCGCGCAGATCGTGTCCGGCGGAGAAGTGCTTGCCCTCGGCCCGCAGCACGATCACCGCGACCTCCGGATCGTCGGCGGCGCGCACCCAGGCGGCATCCAATTCGTCCAGCAGCGCGGCATTCTGGGCGTTGGCGGCCTCCGGCCGGTTCAACGTGATGGTCGCGATCTTGTCGGCGACCGCGTAGTCGATATAGGACATGGGACCTCTCTTCAGCCTCGAGGCAACCCGAGCACCCGCTCGGCGATGATCGTGCGCTGGATCTCCGAGGTACCGCCGGCGATGGTACCGGCGAAACTCCGTGCGTACCGCTCGAACCAACTGCACGAGAAGTTGTCCAGATTCATCGGCAGATAGGAGGCGGTGAAGGCGGGATGTACCAGCCCGTCCACCCCCTGCGCGTACAGCGCCTGCTCGGCGGCGGACTGCACCGCCTCGGATCCGAGCACCTTCAGGATCGACAGCGACTGGGTGTCCTGTTCGCCGCGGGCGGCCCGCGACAGCGCCTGCGACCCGAGCAGCCGCAGCGCCTGCAGATCCATCGCCAGCGTGGCGTAACTGTCCTTGTCGAACACCGACTCCGGACGGAAATCCTCGGTGAGTTCCTGCAGCCGATCCGCGAAACTCAGCCACAGCAGCGTGCGTTCGTGCCCGAGCGAGCCGTTGGCGACGGTCCAGCCGCCGTTGAGCGGGCCGAGCAGATTCTCCGCCGGCACCCGGGCGTTCTCGAAGAACACCTCGTTGAAGTCCAGATCGTGCGGCCCGCAGATCGAGGCGAACGGCCGCCGGGTGACCCCGGGGGTGTCGGTGGGGATCAGCAGTACGCTGATGCCCTTGTGCTTGGGCGCGTCCGGATCGGTGCGCACGAAGGTCAGCAGCACATCGGCGTCGTGCGCGCCGGAGGTCCACACCTTCTGCCCGTTCACCACGAAATGGTCGCCGTCGCGCACCGCGCGGGTGCGTAGCCCGGCCAGATCCGAACCCGCCCCCGGCTCGCTCATGCCCAGCGCCGCGGTGATCTCCGCGCGCAGGATCGGCACGGCCCAGCGCTGCTTCTGCTCGTCGGTGCCGAAGGTCAGCAGCGAGGCGGCGATGATGCCCAGGCCCTGCGGGTTGAAGCTGTGGTAGATCCGCCGCTTCGACAGCTCCTCCAGGTGCACGTACTGCTGCAGCACACCGGCGTTGCGGCCGCCGAACTCCGGCGGATTGGCGGGCAGCAGCCAGCCGTTGTCGAACAGCAGCCGCTGCCAGCGCCGGGCCCATTCCGGCACGTCGGCGCTGGAACCGGCCCGCTCGGTGGTCTCCGCCGCGTCGGGCAGATGCTCCTCGAGGAAGGCCACGAACTCGGCGCGGAATTCCTCGACGTCGGCGTCAAAGGACAGTTGCACGGTACTCCTCGGCGATCAGCGCGCGGTGCTCGGCAGCGCCGCCGAGCATCAGCTCGCCGGCCTTGGCCCGCTTCAGCGCGAACTGCAGGTCGTTCTCCCAGGTGAAGCCCATTCCGCCGAACAGCTGAATGCCGTGCCGGAACACCAGCGACTGGCATTCGCCGGCGCTCGCCTTGGCCATGGCGGCGGCGACCCGGCGACGCGGATCGTCCTCGGCGATGGTCAGCGCGGCGTAGTAGGCCAGCGCGCGGGCGCGTTCGACGGCGATGTACATATCGGCGGCCTTGTGCTTGACGGCCTGGAACGAGCCGATCGCCACCCCGAACTGCTGCCGGTTGCGCACATGGTCGAGGACCAGGTCGAGAATGCGCCGGCAGGCGCCGACGGTGGTGAGCGCCAGCCCGGTCAGCGCGACGTGGCGGGCGCGCTCGGCGTCGACGTCGGCGCGGGCCTCGTGCCCGACCCGGACCCCGGCGAACGAGACGTCGGCGACGTGCAGGACCGGATCGAACACCGGGCTGCGGGTGGCGGTCACCTCGCTCGCGGGCACCACGAAGACGCCGGCGGGGGTGACCACGGCGAAGCGGTCGGCCCGGTCACCGTCGAGGACGTGGCGGGCGGTGCCGGTGAGCACCCAGCCCCCGGCGTCGAGATTGGCCGCGACGCCGCCGTACACGGCGGTGCCGGACTGTGCCGGATCCGCGAAATCCGGTGCCAGCGGGGCGAATTGGCTCATCGTCGCGAGGTAGGGAGTGGGATCGGTGGCCCGGCCCAGTTCTTCCAGGACGATGGCCAGCTCCACGGCGGCACTCGGATCGGTGAGCTCGGTCCAGCCGAGCCGCACATAGGACTGCCACAGCGCCGTGCTGTCGCCACCCTTGTCGGCGACCTCACGGATCAGTGTCGGCGGGCACTGTTTCGCGACCACATCGCGCACCGTGTCCTGCCACAACCGTTGGTCCGAGTCGAACTCGAAGAGCATCCCGGTTTGCCTCCTTGGCCCATGGTGCCTTCACACCAAAGTGAGAATATCATTCTCTTATCACGAAAGTAATAGTCTCGAAAATGGGCGGGGACACACATACGTTGTGCACAATGCGCGCTTACTCTCCGGTACAGTGCACTCATGTTCTCCACACATGGCAGAGGACTGGTCCTCCGGTGAGCACTCCCAACGAAGAGCCGGCCTGGAAGCAGCGTGCCGTCGAGCGCTCCATCCGGACGGCCAAATTGCGTGCCGAGCAGCGTGTTCAGCGCTTCCTCGACGCCGCCCAGGCGATCATCACCGAGAAGGGCAGTACCGACTTCACCGTGCAGGAGGTCGTCGACCGCTCTCGGCAGTCGCTACGCAGCTTCTACCTGCAGTTCGACGGTAAGCACGAACTGCTGCTGGCGCTGTTCGAGGATGCGCTGGCCCGCTCCGCCGACCAGATCCGCGCCGCCGCCGCCGGGCAGACCGACCCGCTCGAGCAGGTCCGCGTCGCCGTCGAGTTGCTGTTCGAGCTGTCCCGCCCGGATCCGACCGCCAGCCGCCCGCTGTTCACCGATTTCGCTCCCCAGCTGCTGATTTCGCATCCCGCCGAGGTGAAGGTGGCGCACGCGCCGCTGATCGCGTTGTTCGCGGAGTTGCTGGAGGCGGCCTCCGAGGCCGGCGAGCTCCGCGAGGGGATCAACCCGCGCCGGATGGCGGCGATGGCGATGCAGACGGTCATGTTCACGGCCCAATCCGCCGGTGGCACAGACGATGCCACCATGCATCCGATCACCGCCGACGAGGTCTGGAACTTCTGCGCGCACGGCTTCGCCAAGCTGTAGGGGCGGCCCTCGGCTGCTCGGCCGGGTGCCGAGGCCCGTTCTCGTGAGAACGGTATTCTCAAAGCGAGAGAGCATCACTTACACTCGGACTCATGTGGAGTGATCTTCTCGCCAGCCTCGCGGTGCGGCAGGTATCGGCGAGCGAAGGCGGCAGCGCGGTGTTCGAGGGGCAGAACCTGCCGCTGGACTACCACCGGATCTACGGTGGCCAGATCCTCGGCCAGTTCATGCAGGCCGCCAACGCGGTGCATCCGGACAAGTCGGTCAAGTCGATCCAGACGCTGTTCGCCAAGGAGGGCCACACCAGCGAGCCGGTGCGGTACGAGGTGACCACGCATCACGCGGGGCGCGCGTTCGCGACCGTGTCGGTCGTGGCCCGGCAGACCGATCGGGTGGTGGCGACCGCCTCGATCTCGCTGCACGCCGCCGAGGAGGGCCCGATCGTGCAGACCGTGCCGGCCGTCCCGGCGCTGCCCAGCGCCGAGCACAAGGTGGAATTCAGCCTGATCCCGTGGGAGACCCGCGCCACCACCTCGCTCGACGACCCCGCGGCGGGTGCGCCGGAGTACGAGCTGTGGATGCGCACCCCCGAGGTGGATCCGGCGCTGGCCCCCGCGCTCACCGCCTTCGCCACCGATCTCAACCTGATCGGCACCGCGCTGCGGCCCATCGACGGCGTCACCCAGGCCGACAGCCAGAAGAAGTTCGCCTCCGCGGTCACCTCGCACAGCCTGTGGTTCCACCGGCCGTTCCGCAGCGACGTGTGGCTGCTGCTGCGGCAGCACAGCCCGCTGCTGGCGCACAGCCGGGCCTTCGGCCGCGGCGACGTGCTCACCGAGGACGGGTCGCTGGTCGCCTCGTACGCGCAGGAAGCCCTGGTGCGCTTCAAATAATCCCGATCCCTCGACGAGAACGAGTCCGATATGGAATCGAAGACGCTTCCGGACAACACCATTCGCGTGGTGCAGTGGGCCACCGGCAATATCGGCACCCGCGCGCTGCGCGCGGTGATCGACCATCCGGAACTGGACCTGGCCGGGCTCTACGTGTACAGCCCCGACAAGGCCGGCCGCGACGCCGGTGAACTCTGCGGCGCCGGCCCGGTGGGTGTGCTCGCGACCGGCGACCTCGCCGAGATCACCTCTCTCGGTGCGGATGTGGTGCTCTACATGCCCGCGCGCTTCAGCGCCGACGAGGTGTGCGCGCTGCTGGCATCCGGCGCGAACGTGGTGACCACCTGCGGGGAGTTCCATCGCCCCGCCGGGATGGATCCGGCGTTGCGCGATCGGGTGCAGCGGGCATGTGTCACCGGCGGATCCTCGGTGTACAGCACCGGATCCAGCCCCGGCTTCATCAGCGAGGCGCTGCCGCTGGCGCTGCTGTCGATCCAGCGCCGCCTGGACCGGCTCACCATCGACGAATTCGCCGATCTGTCGCAACGTGATTCGCCGGACATGCTGTTCAACGTGATGGGTTTCGGGCAGCCGCCGACGGCGTTCGACGACCGGCGCGCCGCGCATCTGGCCGGGGCCTTCGGCCCGTCGCTGCGATTGATCGCCGACGCCACGCGGATTCCGGTCGATGCGGTGACGGCGTTCGGCGAATATGCCGTCACCCCGGGCGAACTCACCATCGCGGCGGGCACGCTGGCGGCCGGAACCGTTGCCGCGCAACGGATCACGATCGACGCGCTACGGGCCGGCGAGCCGGTGCTGCGGTTCCGCGCCAACTGGTACTGCACCAAGGAGGTCGATCCGGCCTGGGATCTGCGCGACACCGGCTGGCACGTGGCGCTCGAGGGCGACACCCCGCTGGACATCGACCTGCGGTTCCCGATCCCGTTGGAGCGCATGGCCGAAACCGCGCCGGGCTACACCGCCCACCGCGCGGTCAACTCGGTCGCGGCCGTGGTGGCGGCGCCGCCGGGCATCCGCACCACCGTGGATCTGCCGCAGGTGATCGCGCGCCTGGGCTGAACCGATCCGCGGGGACGGCGCTCGTGCCGCCCCCGCGGGACCGTTCAGGCGACCGGCACGCTGCTGCCGACGATGAGCGGCAACGATTCCCAGCCGCGCACGGTGGAGGTGGAGGCGAGTTTCGCGTTGTCCCAGTCGACATCCCAGGCCGGGAATCGTTTCAGCAACTCCTCCATGGCGATCCGGCCCTCCAGCCGCGCCAGCGACGCGCCGAGGCAGAAGTGCAGCCCGTAGCCGAAGGCCAGCTGATGCCGGATGTCGCGATGGATGTCGAACCGGTCGCCGTCGGGAACCCGGCGCGGATCCCGGTTCGCGGCGGCGATCAGGACGAGCAACGCACTGCCGGCCGGCACCACGGTGCCGTGGAATTCCGTGTCGGCGGCGACATAACGGCCGATCGCCGGTCCGGCCGGCTCCAACCGCAGAATCTCCTCGACCGCGTTCGGGATCAGCAGCGGATCGGCGGCCAGCTCCCGGCGCTGATCCGGATTCTTCGCCAGGATCGAGCCGATCCAGCCGATCAGCCGCCCGGTGGTCTCGTTGCCCGCACCCGCCACGACCGTGAGATAGGTGACGATCTCGTCCCGGGTGAGGGTGCGGCGCACCCCGTGCTCGTCGTCGAATTCGGCGTGCAGCAGTTCGGTCATGATGTCGTCGGACGGATGCTCGATGCGCCAGTCCAGATAGTCGTTGAACGACTCGTTGCTCAGCGTCGCGCCGCCGCGGAAGTCGGCCTTCTCACCGGGTTCGGTGCGCAGCGCCGAATCGGTCGCCTCCCGGAAGGCCACCTGGTCGGCCTCCGGAATGCCGACCAGCATCCCGATCACCCGCATCGGCAGATCGGTCCCGACCGCGGCCATCAGATCGAAGCGATCGCTACCGACCAGCGGATCCAGTGCGGCGGAACAATATTCGCGCACCTGCGGCTCCAGCGCGGCGATCCGGCGCGGAGTGAACATGCGCGCCAGCAACTTCCGATGGATGTCGTGACTCGGCGGATCCTCCATGATCAGCGTGCCCGGCGGCAGTTCGATCCCCGACTTGATCAGCTCGAGGATGTTGCCGCGACCGGATCGGAAGGTCCGCCAATCGTGCAGCGCCCGATCGCAATCGTCGAACCGGCTGATCAGATGGAAGTCGTGCTTCTCGTTGTAGTAGATCGGCACTTCCTCGCGGAGGCGGGCGAAGGTCGGATGCGGATCCTGCGCCAGGACCGGATCGTAGGGGTCCCAGTAGACGGCGTCGTCGGTACTCACGTGCGGGCCTTCCATTGTCGAACCGACGGCGGTCGCCGGTCCGGCCGCGCGCACCGGCCTCGGCCACGCGGGCACCGCGGATGCGCACGGCACCGTGACCGCCTCGCGCTCGACTATACGCCGATGCTTAACAGTCGTTCAGCAGTTCGGGCCGATCCGGTCCCGGCGCGAATCCCGCTGCGCCGGAATCCCGCCCACATCCCGAGGGAGTACGCCGATGGCGACCGATGATCCGGAATTCGCCGGCCGGGCACCCGCTGCCGCAACACCGCCGCGTCCGATCAGATTCGGGACCGGACCGGGCCGGGTGGACGACGCCGCCGCCCTGCGTGCGGCGGGCCGGCACCTCGAAAGCCTCGGCTACGCCACGATATCGATGGCCGACCATTTCATGATCCCGTTCGCACCCCTGCTCGCCCTCCAGGCCCTCGCCGACGCGACCGACACCGTCCGCCTCACCCAGACCGTGCTCAATCAGGATTTCCGCCATCCGGCCGTTCTCGCGAAAGAGCTTGCGACACTGGACGTCCTGTCCGGCGGCCGCCTGGAGGTGGGACTCGGCGCCGGCTGGATGCGCGCGGAGTACGACCACGCCGGCCTGCGCTACGACCGGGATTCGGTACGCATCGAACGACTCGAGGAGGTGACGACCATCGTGGCCGGCCTCCTGGGCCCCGACCCGGTCGATTTCACCGGCGACCACTTCACCGTCACCGGTCTCACCGGCACCCCCCGCCCACTGCAGCGCCCCCGCCCGCCGATCATGATCGGCGGTGGCGGCCGCAAACTCCTGTCGGTCGCGGGCCGCCACGCCGACATCGTCCAGATCGTGCCCCGCGCACCCCGCACCCCCGGCGCCCCGCTCGCCGCGACCTTCGGCCCCGACGCCTACGACGAACGCATCACCTGGGTGAAAGCCGCCGCCGGACAGCGATTCCCGGACATCGAACTGGCCGCCCAGCTACTCGCCGTGACCGTGACCGACGACCCCGACCACGGCTACGCCACCGCCGCGGACCGCCTGCAGCGCCTGCTCCGCCGATCCGGCGCCGACCTCACCGTCACCCCCGCCGACCTGGCCGCCGCCCCCCTGGCGGCGATCGGAACCCTCGACGCCGTCTGCGAGAAACTCCTCCGCGTCCGGGAACGCTTCGGCATCAACTACTTCTGGGCCCCCGTCGGCTCCGCCCCGGAAACCCTGGCCCCCGTGATCGAGCGCCTCGCGGGCCGCTGAGCGATCCCGTCCGGCACCGGAATCCCACCGGCCCGAACGCGATTCACCGCACCGGTCGCGGCCCGACGATCGAGGCCCGCTCCACGATCCGGGTGTGCGGCCAGTAATCGCTTGCCGCGTAGTGCTGTACGGCCCGGTTGTCCCAGAAGGCGACCGTATCCGGCTCCCACTTCAGCCGCACCTGATGCTCCGGCGCGTCGACGGTACGGGCGAGCCGATCGATCAGCGCTCGCGACGCCTCCGGCGCCGGCCCCTCGATACGCTGCACGAACACCCGATTCACATACAGATGCCGCCGCCCGGTGGCGGCGTGTGTGCACACCACCGGATGCCGCACCGCCGGGAACCGTGCCCGCATCTCCGCGTGCTGATCCGCGGGCACCAGATGCCGGAACGCCTGCAGGAAATCGTGGATCGCGTCGAGATTCTCGATCTCGTCGCGGGTCTCCTGATCGAGACTGTCGTACGCGGCGTACATATCGCTGAACACCGTGTCACCCCCGATCGGCGGTACCGAGATCGCGTGCAGAATCGCACCCATGGAAGGGAATTCCCGCCAGGTGACGTCGTGGTGCCAGGAATTCTCGTATCCGGAAACCGTCGCCGATTTCTCGAATCGCACCAATTCCGGTTGCTCACTGTTGGATCGGAGCGCCGGATGGATCTCCAGATCCCCGAATCGCCGCGCGAATGCCAGATGCCGTTCCGGCGACACCGGCTGCTCCCGGAAGAACAGCACCTTGTAGTCGTGCAAGGCCCGCCGCAACTCGGCGATCACCTCGTCGGCGAGTTCGGCGCCGAGATCGATCCCACTGATCTCCGCACCCAGGGTCACCCCCGCCTGCCGCGCGTCGAAATGCTGCCACCGCAGTCCCGCGAGCCGATCCCGCTCCGCCGCGAGATGGGCGAAGGGCCCGGTGAGCAGCGGGGGATAGTCCGGCAACGCCGCCGCCCGCGGCCCCTCGACAACCCCGCCCGCCGCCCGCTCCGCAACCGCCGACTCGGCCATATGTCCTCCAGATGTGAGAGCTGTAGTCGCCTGACTACAGGCTAACCCCCGCCGACCCCACCCGAGCTCCACAACACCCCCACCGCCGCCGACCGACCCCCTGAACAGCCACAACACCGCCACCGAGCATTGGATTCACCCTGATTCCAGCACCCGCCCCGGCATCGCCGCCGATCCCGCCGACCACCACCCGGTGCGGCCCGCCATCGCCGCGCCGGCGGCGGCACGACCTCCGTTAGCGTGGACGGATGACCGAACGCCGAGCGGCCCCGCCGCGCGAGGGACCCGTCGGCCGCGAGGCCGTGGCCGCCGCGGTCCTGACCCACGCCGCGGACCTGTTCGCCGAGCGCGGCCCCACGGCCACCTCGATCCGCGACATCGCCGAGCGCGCCGGAGTGAACCACGGCCTGGTGTTCCGCCACTTCGGCACGAAGGACGAACTGGTCGGCCGGGTACTGGACCACCTCGGCACCGAATCCGGCACCCTCGCCGCCGCCGAAGGCTTCTCGGTCACCGACCCCCGATTCGCCCGCCACCTGCGCGTACTGGCCCGCTGCATCCTCGACGGCTACCCCGTGGAGACGTTGCAACAACGCTTCCCGGTCATGCAACAACTCCTGGACCGCACCCGCGCCGACCACCCCGACGACCGCACCGCCGCCCTCGCCGTAGCCCACGCCGCCGCCTTCGGCCTCGGCTGGCAACTGTTCGAACCGTTCCTGCGCGTATCCACCGGCCTCCAGGACCTCCCCGCAACCGACCTCGCCGACCTGATCACCACCCGCATCCGCCACCTACTGGGCGCCGACGACCGGTGACACCGGCCTCACCCCGAGGCCTGCCAGGTGGCGACGCCGATACAGGCTGCGAACAGAATCAGCGTCAACCCGAAGCAGCGCAACGCATTTCGGCAGGCCGCGAACTTCTCGTCCGCGATCCTGGCCAGTGCGTAGTTCTGCGACCACGCCTCGCGCAGTGTCGATCGGCGGTCCAGCACCTCGGGCGGCTGTGCCGCCGCGGCGATGCTCGGCCACGAGAACCGGCTCCACTCCGTCGCCGCGGTGCGCGGTGCGAGTGCCCGGTACAGGTACATCCCGGTCGCGACGATTGCGCCCAGCAGCAGTAACAAGGGGCCGACGAGCATCGCCCGGCAGCCGGCGGCGGGGTCCGACAGCGCGCGACGGAAGAGATCCGCCTTCGAGCCGGCGGCGGTGATCACGACGCCCAGCGCGGCGGCCTGCACGGCGACCTTCGTGTCCGCGTTCTTGATCCAGTTGCCGAATTCGGTCATCGCCAATTTGGCGTCCTCCCACGGCGAGATCGACTCGGCGACCGGACCGGGGTGCCGGTCGGGCCGGGCGGTCACCGGCGGTCGTTCGATCCCTACCCGGCCCCGGTCCAGCCCGAGCCTGCTCATCCCGAAAGTCATGTTCTCTCCTCGAACTCGAACTCGAACGGGCCGGTCGCCCGGTTCCCGGCCGGGAACCGGGCGACCGGCGGAATCGCTATGCCGCGGAGGTGTCGCCCTCGTCGACCGGTTCGAGATTGCTCGCCTGCGCGCCCCGGGCGGAGACTGTGACATCGAAGGCGACCTCGTCGCCCACGGTGAACCGGGCCCGCGCCTCATCGGGGAGCGGGGTGTGCAGGCTGACCTTGCCGCCGTGATCATCGACCACCGCGACGAAACCGAACGGCTTCGTCGGGTGGATGTAGCTGATACGGCCCTCGGCCGACTGCCCGGCGACGAGCACGCAGACGCCGCGGCGGGATTTTCCCTCCGACAGCGGTGGCGCGACGACGAACACCACCTCGGCCCCCGGGCGCGCGATCAGACCGGCATCATCGGCGTACACGAGCGCGCGGGGCGAGAGGTAGAAGTCCTCGTCGGTCACCGGGTCGGTGACGAACCCGAAGCCCCGATCCGCATTCCACATCTTGACCTTGCCGGTGCGCTGCTCGCTCGCCTGCCCGGCCGCCGGCACGGTTTTCGGCGGCGGCGACACGACCCGTTCTCCCCGGGTCGCGGCCTCGGTGAGGTTGCCCGACTTCACGCCGAACAACTGCTTGGCCCACTGGATCTCGTGGTAATCCACCCGGTGGGCGAATCCCTTGAGCGGCGCCGATTCCCGCGCGCTCAGGTATTCCTCCACCGGCCGATCGAGGGCTCTGCCGACCCGGCTGCGCAGGATGGTCATATTGCCCGCGGCGACGGTCGCGCTGTCGGCGAGCAGGGCGTTGGGCGTGGCGATCCCGGACAGCCGGAACGCTTTGTCGGCCGTCTGCCCGATGTAGTCGCGCCGGCCGTCCCGGAATTCCAGTTCGACCAGCGAGCCGGTGGCGACGCCGATCGTGATGTTGTAGTCGATGGTCCCGATGCCGCCCGCCTGGCCGCGGTTCGCGTCGTTGATCGCCTCGAGCAGATCGATCGCGCTGTTGAGCAGATCCGCCGTGTACGTGGCGGGGCACACCCACATGATCGCGTCCCCGACCGTCTTGCACCACACGTGCTCGCGGACGGAGTCGACGAGGCTGTTCTCGGCGGTGTCGTAGAGGAACTTGGTTCCGGTGACCCAGGCGGGCTCCGGCTGGGTCTCCTTGATCCCGGTGGAGTTGACGATATCTCCGACGAGAGCCGTGTAGTGCCCGATGACGTCCGAGCGGGTGGTGTACGCGTTCACGAGGTGTCTCCTGACAATCGGAATCGGATGTGGCCTGCTGTTTCCGCCGACCGATTCCCACTCTGGTGCGACAATGAAGGCAGGTGGGACGCAGAAACTTACAGTTGCCGGACATTCGTCCGACCCCATGTCGGGGGCACGTCGGATTCGGCAGGGGAGTCGGCGTGGACGCGGTACGGATCGAGATACTCGACGGCACAGTCACCCTGCGCCGCCCGAACGCCGTGGCGGACCCGCTCGACGGCGAGGAGGACGCCCGCACGCTGGCGCTGCTGGCCATGCGAGCGCCGAATCGTGTTCCGGTACAGGAGTTGTGGCGAGACGAGCACGATATCCCCGCGCTGCACGCCCGGCTCACCCGCTTGCGCAATCGCGGGCTGGACATCCCGCGCGGTAACGCACGGCAAGGATACCGACTGAACCTGGATCCGGATCGGGTGGACGGACAGCAACTCGTGGCCGCCGCCCGCGCCGGGCGCGCGCAGCACACGATCGAGACGGTGACCGAGGCCCTGCGACTGTGGCGCGCGGGTCCGCCGAGATTCCTGGAGCCCACCTCGATCTGGGACGAATTGCACACGGCGAGAACGAAACTGATCGATCTGCGTGCGCTGCTGCGGCGGCGCCGGTTGCTCATCGTCGAGGACCGGGTCGGGCCTCGGCTGATGAGCCTGCTCGGCGAATTCGATTGCACGCTGGTGACGAATATCGAGGAGTTCTGGCCGTTGCATCGCGGCGGACTGGACGAACGATTCGACGCGGTTCTGGTGGACCAGCACCTCTCGGCCTCCTACAACGACCGCGACGGCCTGGTCATCGCGGACGCCATCTCCCGCAGCCGGGTGCGAATTCCCGTGGTGCTCATGACATTCGATCCACCGCGGAACATGACCCACGTGGACTTCCTCGCCAAGTACAACCTCGAGGACGTGGTACCCAAGTCCGACGACAGCGCGACCAGCGATTTCCATGTCGTGGTGCAGAAGATCCGGACGCTGTTCGAGGACGATCGGGAGGGCGTCGACGCCCGGGCCATCGGCCGGATCCAGCAGACCCTGCCGCGGATGCGGACCTTCGCGCGGAAGTGGCTGATCGAGCAGGGTCGCGAGGGGGACATCTCCGTCATGGAGCTCCAGCACGACGACCTGCACCGGATCTCCTATCGGAAGGACCTCGCCGCGCTCCGGGAGGCGCAGCACCGGTTCGCGAAGCGATACGGCCTACCCGGCCCCCCGCAGATACAGGGGTAGCGTCGCCCTGAAGTGGGCTCCGCCCCAACGGCTTCGATCGGGCAGCAGGGTCAGTTCGCCGCCGTGGTCCTCGATGGTCGTCCGCACCTCGGCGAGCCCTACTCCGTGGCCGCTGTGTTTGGTGGACAAGGGTGTCTCACCACGCTCCAGGCTCTCCCGCACGGCGGCCGGGACACCGTCCCCGCTGTCGCCGACATCGATGACCACCCGGCGGCTCCGGCCGTCGACGGCGATCCCGATCGAGACGGTCCCGCGATCGGCCTCTGCGGCAGAGGCGTTCGCGGCCGCCGCCTCGGCGGCATTCTTCGCCAGATTCTCGACGAGCAGCACCACGGCCAGCGGAGGCAGGAACACCCGGGCCGGCGGGCTCGATTCCGGGCTCAGCAGAATGTCCACCTGGGTGGCCGAATCATCCAGTCGTGCACATACTTTCACCGCCTCGGCATGGACGTCGACGACGGTGGGCGAATACCATCGGTCCTCCAGGTTCAACCTCCGGTTGACCTCGACATCGGAGCGGGCATCGTCGACGGCCCCGATCGCCGGCCGGCCCCGTTCGTGCAGGTATCCGATCGCCGCACGGCGCCGCATGGCGTCCTTGGCCCGGCGCTGCCGATCGTTGTCGTGCGCCGCGACGAGCTGCGCGATGATGCGTTCGGCCGATGCGATCGGGTTCGAACGGGCCAGCGAGCGGACGATTCCACAGCCGCAGGACCCGGGTGCGGTATCGCCTGCCCCACCGGGACGCAGATATCTCCTGTGCCGCAACCGTTCCAGCGCGGCGTCGATATCGATGACGGCATCGACACTGATCGGCGAGTTCAGCTCCTGGAGGATGACCACGACCCCGTCACGGATGCCCTGCTCGTCGAAGACCTGGTAGGCGATCATCACGAGCAGCGTCGCGGTCGCGGCATCATCGTCGATATCGCGCCGGACGGCCCCGAGCGCGATCTCGCCGAGGTGCTCGCGAATTCGCTCGAGGCCGAATCGGTCACCGTGATGGTGAACCCGCGCGATCTCGTCGCGCAGTATCTGCCACAAGGGTTCCGGATGTCCGCCGCTGATCTCGAGCAGTCCGTCGAGTACGGTCGGCGCCTGGGCCACGGACAGCAGATAGAGCAGCCACCACAGCCTGGGGCGGAGTTCGTCGACGGTCGCATAGGCCAGGGCGGCGGGCTCGACCACGTCGTCGAAGGCCAGTTGGGTACAGATCGTGCGCAGGAATGCGATCACCCGGTCCGAACGGTCCCGCGATTTGCCGTCGTCCCCCGCGGCCAGCAGCGACAAGGTACTCGAGATATCGATGACCGCGACCCCGCTACCACGGTGTACGGGTTCGGACAGCCGCAGCGACAAGCAGATTCGGACTCCGCCGTCGCCCGGCGGAGACCCGATGACCACCGGCACCCCGGTTCTCTCGACGAAGGCCAGATGGGGCAGGTGCGGCAGATCCGGCAACATCAGCGTGCCGTAGCGGCGACCGCCGGTCTCGGTGATGACCGGCCCCACATCGACTCGGGCGATGAGTCCTTGGACAGCTCCGACATATGCGGCGGTGGCATCCGGTGCTCCGGCGGCGAGCGCGGCCAGTGCATCGAGGAATCGCCGTGCCGCGGTGTCGTCGGCGGCCGGCACGAAGATCTCGGTGCCGGGCCGGCGAACGAGCGGCTGGGTGAGGGTGCCGACCACCTGGTCCAGCGACAGATTCGGCCACCGCCACTGCCGTTCGGTGACATGCAGCGGGACCACCGGCCCGTCGCCTGTTCCGTCCAGCACGTCGCGGGCGATCCGCAGCTCACCGGCGCTGATCAGTTCGGTGATGTGGCGTGCGCGCAGGGCCGGAATCTCCGTGGCGCGCAACCGCAATCGTGCGCTCAGCGCCTCGCCGGCGGCCCGTTCCGCCTGTCCGAGCGCGTGCTCCAGCGCGTCCAGCCGGGCCGCGGTGTCGGCAACCCGAAGATCCAGCGCCTCCCGGAAGTCCGGGAGCGCGGGCTCCGGAATGCCCGCGCGATCGTAGCGGGCGAGAAGTTCACGACACCGCGCGGAAACCCGCTCCACTGCTCGAATCCGTTCGGCGGCAACCCGATCGCGCAGCGCCTTCGTCTCGGTCGCGGTTGCCGACGTGCTGATCTGGTCGATCAGCTCGTCCGCGGTGAAGAATTCGCCGCTCTCGATCAGCCAGGCGATCGCGCTGTCCGGCGTCCACGCGCGATAGAGATCCAGGGCCAGGGCGCGAGCGCGCCGCCGCGGGGTCGGCGACTCGGACACCTCCGCGACGAGTAGACCGGGGTATCGCCATGATTCGGGCCGGACGGCACCCGGTGCCGGGCCCGGTGCGGGCGAGACCACGTCGAGCAGATCGTCGAGGGCAGCCGCGGCCAGGTGGTTCTCGATATCCGCCGAGAGTTCCGCGCGGGCCGCTCGTGCGGCGTCGCGCAACCGGGGAGCGGCGGCGAGCCAGGCCGCGGTGAACGCCTGCTCCGGCTCCGGCTGCAACTCGGCGGCGGTGGCGATCTCCGCGGCGTGGAAGATGTCGCCGACCTTCGTCAGCATCACCCTGCGGCTGCGACCGTTGATCAGGTGGTGCGAGCCGGATTCGCGCGTCGATTTGTCCAGCCACTGACCGCGTTCTCCGCCGTTGTCCGCGAGCCAGCCGCGCGTCGCAACCGGATCACGCGAGTCCGCGAGCAGTTCGAGCATCGAGATCTGCCCGCCGGGCTCCAGCAGGTAGCTCTTGGTCATTCGCTCCTGGACGCAACTGTGCTGGGCCTGCCGGAAAGCCCGGATCGCTTCGCCGAGCGTGAGCCACGCGCGCTCGGACTCGGCCTGCCGCGCCTCGACCGAGGTACGGTCCGCCAGCGCCTGTCGCGGCAGCAGCCCCATCGCCGCCACGGATTCGAGGGCGAGCTCGATGAATGCGCGTGCCGCGGGCGCGACCATCTCGAGCAGCAACTCGGCCCCGTCGCGAAGGACGGAGTGGCCGGTGTCGAGATAGGTCGCGGCGGCCCAGATCGAGAGGGCCGTCACCTCGGCAGGGGTGGCCGCCTCGGTCAGCGCGGTCTCCGCGAGCAGTGGTGGACAGCCGGTGCTGCGATGAGCCGCGGCGAGCGCGGTCACACTACGGCGTGGCACCACCGTTTCGGAGTCGATCGCCGTGCGGACGACATGCGCGGCGACCCAGTTGCCACGCCTCCAGAGGATGTCCACGAGGCGAATACACCAGCCGTCGTGCGAGATGTCGTCGACCGCGAGTTCGGAGACGACGGCCGCATACAGGCGTTCGAGTGTGCGCGGATCGGCGCCCGCCTCGGCCAGGACCGTCGCGATCGCGAATTCCGTTGTGCCCGAACGGCACAGCGAGGCGATGGTGCGCACCCGCGTGGCGATCTCCGCCGAATCCGGGGGCTTCGCACCCGCCGCCGATCTCGGCGCGGCGGCCAGGGCGACGAGAAGTTCGTTGGCGCGCAGACTGTCCACGGGGATCGTCGGCGCGTGCGGCTCGGTCGCCGGTGCCGGGATGCCCGGGGTACCGTCTTCGACCATCGCGGCAATCGCCAAAGCCATGGTCGGCGAATACAATTGGAGGCTCACCTCGCTGCGCTGCCGCCGGCGACCCGATCGGTAGGTGGCCTCGAAGGAGAGGTAGTTGTAACTGCCGACGACCACGAGATCATCGGTCACCAGCACCTTCGCGTGGCTGTCCTCGTCGCACCGGATCAGCAGTCTGCCACGCCCGGTGCCGCGGTTGCCCGCCAGATCCGCGAGTATGCCGGCCTGGTGCCGGCCGCGTTCCTGCTCCGTGTCGGGGAATCGGCGGTAGACGATCGTCACATCGGTACCCCGTGCGACGCAACGGTTCACCTCGTCGATGAAGTCGTCGGTCACGATATCGGGAGACAGCCGGTCCGAGCAGATCACCACCCGGGCGGCGGCGTTGCGCAGCGCCTCCCACATGAGGGTGCGGTGCAGTCCGTCGGTGACCAGCGACGCGACCGGGAGCAGCCCGGTGAGCAGGTCTCCCAGATATTCGCCCGTCGTCTGCCATGCGCTCGCCCACACCCGCAGTTCCGCGGATCCGGGTGCGGCGGCGAGCAGTGTCGCGTCGGCCCGGGGCAACGACAGGGCGGGCGCGGGATACGGGGCGCGGTTCCCGAACATCCGATGATCGGTGACGATCGCCTCGGCGACCTGCGGCGAGGGCGTGGCGTCCCGTGCCCAGCGCAGCACATCCGCCGCCAGCGGAGCGAGGGTGTCGTCGAGAGCGGTTGCGGCGACACCGAATTCGGCGAGTTCGCTGGCGGTGAAGAAGTTCTTGCTGGTGACCAGGAAACGCCGGTCGTCGGCGATCACCAGCTTGGCGTGGACATGCGAGGGCAGGCCCCGGTCGTAGTGCAGCGCTCCGCCGGCGCCGCTCGCGCGTGCGGCACGTTCGATGCCGTCGAGCGCGTTGAGCACGTTGTTCTCCAGCGTGCCGCGGTTCCGGTCGATACCCCACAGGATGACGATGTGGACGCCGCGCGCCACGGCCGCGGTGATCGTCTCGACAAAGGGTGCGAGCCCGTTGTATCGAATCCACGGAACGACGAATACGACCTGCTGCCGGGCCGATTCGAGCATCGCGCAGATTTCGGCCCGATGCTCGTCCGTGGTGCGGATCGCGACGACCCGCGTTTGGCGAGCCGCCATATCCGCGATCTCGATGCCGAGCAGGGTCGCCGCCGCGGCTACGCGGTCGTGTTCGCTCTGACGATGGGCCGGTTCGGTCGCGGCGAGTCCGGCGATGGAGCGCTGTAGCGCGGCGAGCTGGAGATCGACTCGTTCGAGTGGTTCGTGAATAGGCGTCGCCTGGCCGCGCAGGGTCTTGACGAAATTGTGGGTGGGGTCGTCCTCGATCAGTTGCTGCAGTCGCGCCGTCGCCTCCCGTTGCGCGGTACGGGTCAGGGCGCGGTCCTCGACCTGGACGAGCAACCGGCCACGATGGTCGATACCGGCTTTGACGGTGAGGGCGAAGTATTGGATCGGATTACCGGTTCGCTGGGGATCGGGTACCAGGTGGACATCGGCCACCCTGGAGGGTGCGCGGTCGTCGATGCGTTCCAGATTTCGTTGCACGGCGGCCGCCAACTCGTGGCGCTCGATATCCCGGGGACGTTTGTCGAGGCTGCTTCGTGGCACCTTCAGACCCGCGTGCCGGGCCCGCCACCGAGCCGCACCGATCGGCAGGACGGCGCCGGTCAGCGTCTCCAGCAGGATTTTCTGCGTATCGGAGGAGCGGCTGCTGCTCGACAGGAAATCCCGTTCGCTCAGTTGCCCGAGTTCGGCACGCGCTTTCTCGGTCAACCGGATCCGCTCCGGCTGCGCGCCGAAGTCGATACCGACCCGTTGTGCCCGCCACAGATCTCCGAGCAGGTCGATCATCATCCGCGGGGTCAGCCCGAACATCTGGGCGAGTTCCAGATAGGTGTCCACGCCACGACGTTGTTCCTGCGGGCCGGCGCCGTGCGGGTCGGGATCGATGGCCCTGAGCACCAGCGTCTCCAGTGGCGACGCATCGGTTGCCGGTGCGAGCCGCAGGCGGACCTCCAGCACTTCGCATTCCACGTAGACTTCCACCGGATTCATTGGGCCAGCCCCGTATTCTCCAGTGGCACATCGGCGTGCATCTCCCGTACGGCGGCGGTGATCTCGTGCCAGTGCGGGCTGTCCACCGACTCGAACACCGGCAGCCTTCCGACCAGGACGAGCAGAGTACGGGCGCGACTGATCAGGACGTTGGTTCGCGCCGGGTCGGCGAGGTGCCCGATGCTCTTGTGCGCATCCGCCGCCTTGTTCTGCCGGTCCCGAACGAGCGAAGCGATCACGATGTCGGCCTCGCGACCCTGGAACGAGTCGATGGTGAATACACGGCTCGCGGCTTCGCTCACCCGGCCCCGCAATTCGACGACCTGTTCGCGGTACGGCGTCAGGATCGCCAGTGAGGCACCGCCGTCGGCGTCGGACAGCGCGAGCCGGGGCGCCAGCGCCCGCACCAGCGCGGCGACGATCTTCGCTTCGGTGTCGTTGTGCCAGAACCCCATTGCCTGCTCCGTGGGATCGGTGTCGATCCACACCAGCGCGCGGCCGCGCAGGAATTCGGGTGTCGTGATGCCGTGGTCGACGTCGGGGCGAACCGTTTTCAGCGCACCGGCGGCGCGCGTCGCATAGAACGTGCGGCTCACCACGGACGCGATCGAGGAATGCATCCGACGCTGTTCGGTGAGTTCCATGACCGGTGTGGCGCGCCGACCGGAACCGGTACCCGCCGTGAACATCTGGCCGAAGGTGTCGAAGGCTTCGAGCAGGCGTTCCTTCTTCTCACCCCACGCCAGCACCCGCGGATTCGGGTCGTTGTAGCAACTGTCGATGAACCGCTCCACTTCCTGGCGCCCGTAGGCACCGATCTGTGCCTGATCCCCGATGAGGCTCCACCGGACGCCCCGGACCAGCGGCATGATCAGTTCGGTGGGCCATGCCTTGGCCGCCTCCTCGACGAGTACCCAGTCGAAGGGTTCCGGCGAGCCGTGATGTACCAGGCGGTCCCGAGTGGCCGCGCCGGTGGTGGCGAAAACCAGATTGGCGGCCTTCCGCATCCGGAGGATCAGTTCGATATCGCTGCGGCCCACCGACGCTGCCCATTCACCGAGGATCTCCTGTAGTCGTTGGGTGTGCGCGCGCCCGGTGGCGATGTTCTCGGCGACGCGATGCTCGATATCCCCGATGAGCCGCCTGGCCACCTCGTTTTCGGCGAACTGGGCCATCGTCTTCGACACACTGTGGAACGAGAGATCGCTTCCGGCGCGGATTGCGACGAAGTCACAGGGCTGTGGGCGGTCGTCGTGGTCGAGGGCGCCGACCTTTCGCAGGACGCGCGCCGCGAGATTGTCGAGTGCGTCGTGCGATTGCGCGGAGATCAGCAGCCGGGCGCCGGGATCGTGCTCGAGCAGCGCGGCGGCCGATTCCGAGGTGACTTCCGTCTTCCCGGTGCCGGGTGGCCCCTGGAGGGCGAACATCTGTTCGTGCGAGAGCATCGCTTTGACGGCGCGCCCGCCTTCGCCCTCGAGGCGTCGTTCTGCGTCGTTCCATTTGTCACCGGTGGTGAAGCCACCGTGCGGGTGTACGAGCTGGGACAGCAGCGCCCGGTTGCCCTCGAGCTCGAAATAGGCGTCCGCCTGCCGCCTCTCGACCGTCTGCTGGGCCTGATCGTCGGCGAGGCGGATCCACCCCGTATCGGGAATGAACGGGAGATTGTAGGAATCGACGATGATCAGATCCTGTCCGCGGAAACTGAGGAAGCGATAGATGCCCACCCGGTCCTCCGGCCGGGTGCCGGGCTGTCCCGCGATATCGCGCCGGATCTCGATCATGATGTGTGACGAATCCTCGTTCTCGTCCGCCTCGGCGAAGAAATCGGCCATGCCCGGCCGCAGGTAGTCGTCCTTGCGGATCTTGACATGGAGCGGATTCGCCAGATTGTCGGTGCGTCTCGTGTCGCGGTGGCGATCCCATCGGAGCACGGTCTCACCCCCACGCTGCTGCCCGTCCCGTTCGCGCACGAAAGCATATTCGCGCGCATATCGGCAACCGGTCTGATACTGGAGCAGCAGGTCCAATGCGTCCAGATAATCGACGCTGTCGGCGCCGTCCTCGGTGACGAGGCCCTTGATCGGGTCGACCAGCTCCGTCCACGAAGGCCGGCCCGAACTCATCTGCTCGAGTTTTGCGCCGCCTATGTCCATCGGCACGGATTCGACGGCGAACAGCGTCCGTTGCGGCGCCGTCTCACGCAGGGTCTGCAACCGCGGAGACATCTTGGAATGGGGAACCGGATGCCGGACGACGGCCACTTGCTCCATGTACTTCCGGCCGCCGAATCCCGCCCGGAAATATGTCGAGCAGAACCACACGAACTCGTGCCCGAACACCACCGTCGTCGCTTCCTCGCGATACTGTCCCTCGCTCAGATAGTTCGCAGCACCGGTTTTCGAGTAGGTGACCTTTGCGCCCTTGAAATCCCGCTCGATCACCGTCGACAGTTCCTCTTTCCCGCCCTCCGTCGTCGCCGACTCGCTCAGCAGCTCACGCAGCTGGATATCCGCGTAGGTCGGCATGAAGACGACCAGATACGGTTCCGAGGCGTGACGCGGCTCGAGCGCTGCCAGCGCATCGTCGTAGCAGGCGCTGAATTCGCGGACCACCTCGTGCATGGTGGGACGCTCGGCCGGGACGGGGTGGAGCATCGCGTGGATCAGGCGCGCGAGCCCTCGTGGCAGGACGGTGCTGAGGTTCACTGTGCGGCGCACCTCGCGCTGCACCTCGATCAGGCTCGCGCGCCGCGCCGAAGCGATCGTGAAATCCGTTGCGGGGAGCAGCCATTCGGCAGCCAGCATGCCGAGCGCGAACACGTCGTCGGCGGTGTCGGACAACAATATCGAATCGTCGTCGCCGAACAGGAATTCCAGTCGTTCCGGTGGTGTGTACGGTAACGACCGCGGATCCTGGTCCAGATACAATCGCCGCACCTGCTCGACACCGGTCGCCCCCAGCAGATGACTGCGGAGCAGATTCGCCACCATCGAACTCATCTCGAATCGGGCCAGCCGTAGTGCGGCGACGTCCTCCCGCGGGAATTCGTGTTCGAGGATGCCCGGCCACAGGTTTCGATGCGCGATGTGGGCGTCGTGCAGTATCGAGAGTGCGTCGGCGATCAACCACAGATTCTGCAGGGCCTGTACGGGATGCTCGCGAAGGTGCGCGGCGATCTTGTCCGCGTAATCACCCACGGGCTCGTCGCCGTCCACGTGTTCGTAACTCCGTGTCCGTACATACCCCGCGCCGATGCGAGGCGGGCCGGGCTCGTTCGGGTCGGATCCCGGAATGTGGCCACCGGACAGAAATACCGGAAGTGCCGGATGTTTCACATTGCCGATCCGCTGCAGTACCTTGATCTGTTGTTCCCACAGCATTCCACCGACGTCACCGAGGCCGAGATAGACGGTCAGATGTACGGACCTGCCGTATTCATCGTTTTCCATTTCTCGGTATCGATAGATCAGCCCGGGAAGGATCTCCTCGGACTCACCCGGGCCGGTGCCGTTCTCCGGGCGAATCGGCCGGCGCCGAATTCGCTGTGAACGTACATCGTTCGAACTGTCCGGTCGGCATCGCGCGTGTCCATTGCTGCCCTCCCGAGTGATCCCCCATCGCCGTGCCGGACCCGGAATGACCGACTCGTATCGTTTACTCGGATTCGCCCCGGAGATGTAACTCTCGCTCCGAACATCATCGGCCATCGGGAGTCCCGGCGTTCACGAATATGAAAAATACCGGCCAGTTCCGTCCGTGGCAGAAATTACGCTCGGTCGCGGGTATCCGGACATATGAGTCGAATCGGCGGGGGGGAGTGCGGTCGCCGATGCTCGTTCGCAACGTCACATCTGCGCCACCCGCCGAATCACCTCGCGTCGCCACGGGTAGCCGCGCATCCGAGACGGCTCGATTCCATTCGGCGATCGGAGGAGATCATCGTGACCCAGCACAAGTCCGGACCACGGGAAGCGGCGGAGGGTGTCATCGAGGATGCGAAGGGGAAGGCGAAGGAGGCCGCCGGCGCGCTGACCGGTAACGAGGGTCTGAAGAAGGAGGGGCGCGCGCAGCAGGACAAGGCGCGATCGCAGCGCACCGCGGCGCAGAAGGAGGCCGAGGCGGCGAAGGCCCGCGGCGAGGCGAAGGTCGACGAGGCGCGGCAGCAGAGCTTCCAGCGCGACTGATGTCCGGATCGCGTTCCGGGGTTGCCCGCCCCGGAACGCGGCTAATCCGGCCCCATGGGCGGTTCGGCGGTGGCCGGCGCCTCGTCCCCCTCGACGAGGGCGCCCCACATCCGGTGGAACAGCCACGACGACAGGATTCCGCCCGCCACGCCGGCCAGCAACGCCAGCGGTTTGTACAGCACCGTCACGACACATCCTCCCTGTGATCGGTGGTCCGTCCGGCGCGAATCCGACGGGCCCGTCTGCCGTTCACATACCCGGGTCTCGGGCACCGAATCCGATGCGGCCGACCGGCACACCATCGGACCCCTCGGAACCCGCGGGCGAAGTCGGCCGGCGGCGACGGTCGCGCCGCGTCGGTGAGCTGCGCGGCCACCGCCGCGGGCCTTGTCCGCCCGATTCGACCGGATTGCCCGAGACCGATTCCCGCCGTTGGCGATACGCTCGGGCGGCAGCCCGGATATCATGGCGGTGCTCGTCACGAGGACGAAGTCCCGCATCGGGTGTCGTATCTCCCAACGACATCGGGCTATCGATTGTGGTCACGTCGGGCGGTCGAGATCACGGACCGGCGCAGCGGCGACGGACCGGCGATGTCTCGTGTGCGCCTATTGTCGCAGGTAGAGATAGAATGACATATCCCTTTCACGTGGTTACACTTCGCCCGTGCAGAGAGTCAAACTATCCGGGATCCGCACTCGGATTCTCGCCATCGCCTTCGTCCCGAGTCTCGCACTGTTCGGAATCGGCGTGGGGTACACCATCTCCCTCGAGGACGATGCCGGCAACGCCGAGGACTTCTCGCGATCCATGGGGAGCGGCCTCGCGTTCACCAAGGAATTGATGACGGCCGAGGAGGACGAGCGTCTGCAGTCCATCGCGCATCTGGCCGGACAGGACGCCAATCCGCAGGCGCTGCCCGCCGCCCGCGCGCGGCTGGACAAGGCGCTGGCCGGGCTCGCCGCCGTCGGCTCGCCCATCCAGCATGTCGGCGGTGCCGATATGGACGCGAAGATGGCCGCCACCCAGAAGCTGATCAACGTGCAGCTGCCGAGCGTCCGCGCCGGCGTCGACGCGGGTGCGGTGCAGATCCCCGACGTGTACAAGTTCTACACCGCGATTCTCGACGGCGTGGACAAGGGCAGCAAGATCGTCGGCCAGAGCGCGCCGACGATCAATACCGCCATCTACCAGATGATCTCGCTGAAGCTGTTCCAGGCGCTCGAGGCCAATTCGCGGGCCAACGCGCTCACCCTGGCGGCCGTCGGCGGCGATATGTCACCGGCGCTGCTGTCCGAATACGGCAACAACGTGGGCCTGTATCACTCGCTGCTCAACCAGCTGGTGAACGATCTGGACGACACCGACGCGAAGCTGGTCAAGGATCTGCTGGCCGGCCCGGCATTCGGGCAGGTGACCGCCATGGAGGACGCGCTGCTGATGCCGGCGTCCGCCAAGAACGGTGCGCCGGCGCCACTTCCGATGCCGATCGACGAGTGGCGGACCGCCGTCAACTCGGTCGGTGAGCAGATGTTCGCGATCATCCTGCAGCAGAACGGCCGCGCCAACAACGGCGCCGCCGACCTGGCCCACGATCGGTCGCGGGCCGTGCTGGTCAGTGGTGGCAGCGCGATCGCGCTGGCGATCGTCGCGTTCACCATCGCGGTACTGCTCGCCAACCGGATCATCCGCCGGTTGCGCCGATTGCGTACCGAGACACTGGCTCTGGCGGAGGTGCAGCTGCCCGAGACGATGCGCAAGATCGATGCCGGGGAGCAGGTCGATCCCGCCACCGAGGCCGCGCACCTGGACTTCGGCAACGACGAGATCGGTGAGGTCGCACAGGCTTTCAACCGTGCGCACACCGCGGCGGTGTCGGCGGCGATCACCGAGGCGCGTACTCGTGAGGGTGTGCGGTCGGTGTTCTTGAATATCGCGCATCGCAGTCAGATCGTGGTGGCGCGGCAGTTGGAGTTGCTGGATCAGGCCGAGTCGAAGCAGGAGGATCCGGCGTTGCTGGACACCTTCTTCCGCCTCGATCACCTCGCGACCCGTGAACGCCGTAACGCCGAGAACCTGATCATCCTCGGTGGCGGTAAACCGGGCCGGCAGTGGCGGCGTCCGGTCCCTCTGATGGAACTGGTCCGCAGCGCTGTGGCCGAGACCCTCGACTATGCCCGGGTGAACACGCATCGGCTGCCGCGGGTGTTCGTGCTGGGCAATGTGGTCGCCGACCTCATGCACCTGCTGGCCGAGTTGGTGGACAACGCGACCGCGTTCTCCCCGCCTCAGTCCCGGGTCGACGTGACCGGCAACAGCGTCGGCAAGGGTGTCGTCGTCGAGGTCAGCGATCAGGGCATGGGTATGCCCGCCGACGAACTCGAACGCGTCAACGAGATGCTGCGCAACCCACCGGATTTCGGTCTCGCGACCCTGTCCGCGGATTCTCGTCTGGGGTTGTTCGTGGTGGCGCAGTTGGCCACGCGTCACGGTATCTCGGTGCGGTTGACCGATTCCGATTACGGTGGGATCCGTGCGATCGTGTTGATCCCGGTCGGCTTGATCACCACCGACGCCCCGGTGGCCGACCACCTCCGCGACCGGGTCCCGGTCCGGCAGGCCCCCGCACCCGCCGCGGTGACCGGTTCCTATCCGATGCCGTCCCTCGAATCACCGTCCGCCCCACCGGCATACGCACCCGAACCGAATCCGGTCGATTCCCTCGCGATGGCGGACGACCCCGGCTTCGGTTTCGGCCGTTCGGTTTTCGACACCGGCCGCCACCACGCCGTGGCTCCCGAACCGCCGTACCAGCCTCCGCCGCCGGAACGGCCCACGTACGAGCGCCCGTCCTATCCGGAGCCCGCCGACACCTCCTACCTCCGGCCGGTCACGCCGCCGGCCCCGCCCGCCCCCCGCCCCGCGCCGCCGCTCGATCAGCCGGATACCGCGTACCTGCGGGCGGTTTCGCAGCCCGAACCGCAACCCCGCCCGACACCCACGGCGCCGCCGAGCAGCACCGGCGGTACCCGTCCGCAACTGCCCCGCCGCCGCAAGCAGGCCAGCCTGGCACCCGAGCTGGCGAACAATCCGCCGGCCGAGGAGTACGGTTCGGAGCCGGCGCGTAGTGCCGATCAGGCGCGGGATTTGATGTCGGCGATCGAGAACGGTACCCGGCAGGGGCGTCGTGCTCGTCCCGAGCCGTATCCGACGTCCGCGAATCCCGTGGCCTCGAACGAACAGGAAGGCGAAGGTGACTTCTTCTACCGCAGGTGATTTGAACTGGCTGCTCGACGACCTCGTCGACCGTCTCGCCGGTGTCCGGTATGCCGTGGTGCATTCCACCGACGGGTTGTTGCTGGGCCGCTGCACCTCGATGACCCGGGAGGACGCCGAGCATTTCGGTGCGATGTCCTCGACGTTGTACGGTCTGGCGCGCAGTGCGGGGACGCGGTTCCGGGGTGGTGCGGTGCGGCAGGCGGTGATCGAGTTGGAGACGGCGGTGTTGTTCGTGACCGCGGCGGGTGCGAATGCGTGCCTGGCGATCCAGGCCGGTGACGACGCGAACCTGGGCATGGTCGCCTACGAGATGAACATCACCGTGCAGCGTCTGGGCAGTTATCTGTCCACCGCGCCGCGTACTCGTGGCCTGGCCGGGCAAGTACCACCTCGAAGGCAGTAACGAGCGGACGCCATGACGCACTACGACACTTCCTGGTTCGACGAAGACGCCCCGCTCCTACGTTCCTACGCGGTGACCCGGGGCCGTACCGTCGGTGCTGGTCATGAACTCGACATCCTCACCCTGGTGGTGCTGGTCGATCAGCCACCGCCCCGATTGCGGTACCCCGAACCGGAATACGCGGACATCCTGCGGCTGTGCCGTGTCCCGCAATCCGTGGCGGAGGTGTCGGCACACCTGAAACTGCCTCTGGCAGTATCGAAGATCCTCGTCGGCGATCTGATCGGCGACGGCTACCTCAATTTCCGTGCCCCACTCCAAACCGATGTGGGCCCCAACGATGTGAACCTATTGCGAGCGGTACTCGATGGCATTCGTAGACTCTGACCCCGCGGCCGGGCAACAGCAGCTGGCCGCTTCCGTGAAGATCCTGATCGCCGGTGGATTCGGGGTCGGTAAGACCACCATGGTCGCGGCGATCAGTGAGGTGGCGCCGTTGCGCACCGAGGAGATGATCACCGAGACCTCTGTGGGGGTCGATGATCTGTCCGGTGTGGAGGGCAAGAAGACCACGACCGTGGCGCTGGACTTCGGGCGGATCACCATCGATCCGGGTCTGGTGTTGTATCTGTTCGGTACGCCGGGGCAGGATCGGTTCTGGTTCCTGTGGGACGAGCTGGCCCGGGGTGCGCTGGGTGCGGTGGTGATCGCCGATACCCGCCGGTTGGAGAGCTCGTTCGCGGCGATCGATTTCTTCGAGAAGCGGGGGGTCAGCTTCGCGATCGCGGTCAACTGTTTCGAGGGTGCGCCGATCTACACCACCGACGAGGTCCGTGACGCGCTCGATCTCGACGGGCACACCCCGGTCGTGTTCTGCGATGCGCGCGACCGCAATGGGGTGAAGAACGTCCTGATGACGTTGCTGGAACACCTCATCAGCCGCGCGACCGTGAAGGCCCTGCCCTGAGCCGTCCGCAGATGCCCTAGGGCTCACCGGCTTCCGCGTCGGTGAGCACCGGTGCGGCCGTGGTCCGCCCGGCCGGGGACACGGCCGCGAGGGCGCGTTCGACGGCCTTCTCGGTATAGACGCGATAGCCGAAATTCGGCTTGTAGCCGTGGATTTCGGGAGTGTCCAGGTCGCGGATGAAGTCCAGCACCTGCCGGCTGAACACCTGCCCGGGAACCAGCACCGGGAAACCCGGGGGATAGGGCGTCACGAAGGTCGCGGAGACGACGGGGACATCGGCGTCGAGACGCTCGTAAATCTCCTCGGCCGTACGGTATTCGCAGTTGGTGTCGTCGTAGGACAGATAGAAGGCGCGGCGGACGTCGCCCTCCCCGGTGGGCTCGGTGCCGCTGTGGTCCAGGAAGGCGGGATGGAAGCCGCCGAAGTCGGGCAGCGGCACCGCGCTCGTGGTCAGCCGGTGCACCGCCTGCGCGAAATGCTCACGCTCACCGAGACTCATCTCGGAGATGGTGCTGTCCAGCTCACGCACGATGTTGACCAGCACCTCCACCAGGAAGGCCACCGAACTACGCGTGGTGCCGATATTGGTCATGAACAGCACGCTGTTGCGCGAGGTCTTGTTGATCTGGATGCCGTAGCGGTCCATCAGCTGTTCGCGCTTGAACGTATCGCCGTCGTAGCCGGTACGCCCGATGGACAGGGTGATCCGCGAGGGGTCCAGCACGAATTCGTCCTGCTCCCAGGCCGCGGTCATATTGCGCAGTCCGGACCGCAGCGGCTGATCGATCGCGGAGGGCCGGAAGCGATCCGGGATCAGATCGGTCGTGCGCAGGCAGCTCATGTACTTCGCGAGCAGCGGATGATTGTCGATCGCGTCCCGCAGCTGCATGGCGTTCTCGATCTGCCGCTGCACCAGTTCGACACCCTCCAGCGCCACCTGCCGCCGGCCCAGATCCAGTGACGCGAGGATCTGGTAGTTGGGTGAGGTCGAGGTGTGCGCCATGTACGCCTCGTGGAACGACTCACCGACCTTCTGCTCGAAGTCCTGATCGAAGACGTGGATCATCGACCCCTGCCGCAGCGAGGTCAGCGTCTTGTGCGTCGACTGGGTGGCGTAGACCCGTACCCGCGCCCGCGCCGGATCCGGGATCAGCCGCCGCTCCAGAAGTTCGTCGTCGCTGGGGTTCTCGGCGATCTCGGCGGTCAGGTACTCCTCGTAGCGGCCCTGATAACCGGGATCCTGCAACCGCTCGCGCAACGCGCGCGCCGAGGCCATCGCGGTGCGGGTCCGGTACACCGGATGGAAGCCCGCGAACGCGAACCACGCCTCGTCCCACAGGAATACGAGATCCGGCTTGATGGCGAGGCATTCCTCCATCACCCGCTCGACGTCGTAGACGATCCCGTCGAAGGTGCAGTTCGTCAGCGACATCATCTTGACCCGGTCGAGCTTGCCGGCCCGGCGCAGCGCCAGCAGTTTCGACTTGATCTCGCGCAACGGCACCGCACCGTACATCGAGTACTCGTTGAGCGGATATGCCTCGAGGTAAACGACATTCGCGCCGGCGAGCATCATCCCGTAGTGGTGGGACTGATGGCAGTTGCGGTCCAGCAGCACGATGTCGCCCGGCGCCACCAGCGCCTGGGTGACCACCTTGTTGGCCGTCGAGGTGCCGTTGGTGACGAAGTAGGTGTGCCGCGAGCCGTAGGTCCGGGCCGCGAGTTCCTGCGCGTCGCGCAGCGGGCCGGTCGGTTCGAGCAGCGAGTCCAGGCCGCCGCACGTCGCCGAGGTCTCCGCCATGAACACGTCCAGGCCGTAGAAGCCCACCATGTCCTTGATCCAGTGCGAGTTGACGATCGACTTGCCCTGCGAGATCGGCAGCGCGTGGAACACCCCGGTGGGCCGGTGGCTGTACTGCTTGAGCGCGCTGAAGAACGGCGTGTGATAGCGGCCGGCCACCCCTTGCAGGATCGACAGATGCAGCTCGAGCATCCCCTCGCGAGCGTGGAACACCCGCCGGAAATGATGGCCGAGCCGCCCCGCGATCTCCTCCACCTCGATCTCGGTCATGAAGTAGAGATCCAGTTCGGGCCGCAGTTTCCCGATGGAGACCGCGAGGATCTGCGCGCGTTCCTCGGGGGACTGGTGATCGGCCAGGTCGTGCGAGACATCGGCATCGATGAATTCCGCCAGCGTCGACAGGTCCCGGGTCGACTGGTGCGAGAAGCGCCGCCGGATCACCACCGCCTGCAGATTGACGTTGAGCCGGGCGGCGATGAGCGCCTCGTCGCCGCTGGCCACCACCACCAGTTCGTACACGAACTCGTCGTCCGGGCGCCGCCATTTGCGCACCTCGCTGCGCAGGACGCGCTCCTGGTCCTCGGTCATCTTCTCGACGACGAGCACCTCGAAGTAGGGCCGATCCCGCTGCGCCGCCGGCTGATGTTCCAGCTGCCGCGGATCCGCGGGGAACATGTCCAGATCGTCGGCGCCGGCGTTCTCCACATCGCCGGACCGATACGACTCGGTGGTCAGCGCGCGGTTGATCCGTGCCACCGCCTGCGCGAACTTGTCGTAGCTGCCCGCGGTGAAAAGCCTTTGCACCCGGGCGAATTGGGGTGAGCCGGGATAGGCCCAGTAGGGTTCCAGCGAGCTCAGCTCGGCCAGCAGTTCCCGGCAGGCGGCCGCCTGCTTCTCCCGCAGTTCCCCGGTGGTCGTCGGCCGGGTCAGTCGATCGGCGGCCTCCTCCAACCGGCACCACGAGTCGCTGCGGACTTGCCACAGACTGTTGTACGCGCGCAGGTGTTCTGTCATGGCGGCCTCTTCTTCGATATCGGCGACCCGTCCGTCCGCGGACAAGGGTCGCAAACGAGGCTCGCCCGGCGATGGCCGGAAGAAGAACACCGCACGGCGGTAGTGTGACGGCGCGCACACGCATCGGCGGTCCCGACGCGGCCGGGCCGGGGGAAGACGGTGGTGGGAGCGAGATTCTCATTTTCTGAAAATTATGTTCTTGAAACCTTATGATCGGTCTGCATCATGGGCCCGCCTCGGCGGACCGTGTCGCTGCAGTACTAAGGAGAGCGCTCATGCCGGCATCCTTCACGGACCGTTCGCGTCCAGGAGCGGCCGACCACCATCCGGTGGACGAACCCCGGTCGCAAGCGACCTGAGCTCGCCTGCTGTACCGACACATCCGACATACGCCCGGTGTACCGGTTCCCACCCCAGCAGGAACCCGTCTACGCCGCCCGTAACCGCTCGGCCGGAATCGAACGCTGCCTTCGACGCCGTCCGGGTTCTTCGCACGTCCCTTCCTCCCACCGCAGGCGGCAGTCGGCCTCCAACCATCTCGAACCGATCTCATCGAAGTAGCTGAGGTGACACATCGTGTCTGAACAAACGAACATTCGACCCGCGGAAGCGGCAGTCGCGCCGGAGGACATGGGGCGGGTGGACCCCGCCCGCTGGGGCCGTCTGGTCGCCATTCTCGTTGCGCTGGTGCTGTATTCGGAGGTCGCGCCGATGCAGCTCGGGATGGTCTCGATCATCGTCCCGAAACTCAGCGCCTCGTTCCCCGGTGCGGGCGCCGGCGTGACCTGGGCGGTCACGATCGTCGGCATCGCCGGCGGCGCCACCATGGCCCTGCTGGGCAAACTCGGCGACCTGATCGGCAAGAAGCGGGTCACGCTGCTCTGCGGCCTGCTGTTCCTGATCGGCGCGCTGCTGTGTGTGCTCACCTCGAGCTGGCCGGTATTCCTGATCGGCCGTGCCCTCGGTGGCGCGTCCTGGGCCATGACCGCGGTCGAATACGGCCTGGTCCGTGATCTCATGCCGCGCAAGTGGATTCCGATCGCCGTCGGCGTGGTCGGGACCGGCTTCGGCATCGGCGGCGTGCTCACGCCGATCATCTGCGGTGCGCTGACCGACCACTACAGCTGGCACTCGGTCTTCTGGTTCCTCATCATCTACGTCGCGGCCACCACACCGCTGGTGATGATCGCGGTCCCGGAATCACCGCTGCGGGTCAAACAACGACTCGACATCATCGGCGCGGTCCTGTTCGGCGCGTCGATCGGCCTGATCCTGCTGTACGTGAGCGAGGGTTCGAGCTGGGGCTGGGCCACCTTCTCCTCGCTGGCGTATCTGATCGTCGGCCTGATCCTGTTCGCCGCGTTCATAGGATGGGAACTGCGGACCTCCGAACCGATGATCGAGCTGTCGCTGTTGCGTTCCCGGGCGGTGGCGATCCCGATGGCGGTGGCCTTCCTGGTCACGCTCTCGATCAGCGCGATCAGCATCATGATCGCGTACATGTTCCAGACGCCGAAGGCGGCGGATCTGGAGGCGCAGATCATCGCGGCCGGGGCCGCGCAGGCCCACGTGCCGCCTTCGCTGGTGGCGAAGTTCGTCACCTTCCAGGGCGACATCAGCTACGGCAACGGCTTCACGGTCCTGCAGATGGCTCTGCACATCACCGCCTGGACCGCGGCCTTCGGCATGATCTTCGGCGTCCTCGGCGGCTGGCTGTGCCGCATCATCGGCGCGCGCATCCTGCTCGTGACCAGCGGCCTGGCCCTGCTGCTCGCCTCCGCGCTGTGGATCCCGTGGCACAAGACCTGGCAGGAACAGGTCTTCATCGGCCTGCTGTACGGGATCTCGTTCGGCTTCTACTACGCGGCCAACCCGAACCTGCTGATCGACGCCGTCCCCGCCGAACGCCAGGGCGTCAGCGCCGGCATGCTGGCGGTCTTCGGATCCATCGGCACCTCGGTGGGCACGGCCGTCTTCACCGCGATCGCGTCGGCCCATCCGTTCCGGACGGTCGCCGACAACATGGGCAAGAAGGTGGTCAACGACATCCCCAACGTCTACACCGACACCGCCTACCAGTGGTCCTACGTCGCGGTGGGCGTCATCCCCGCCGTCCTCACCGTGGGCCTGGCCCTCGCCCTGCGCACCGGCCGGACCCCGTCCCGAGGCGGCGCCTCCGAGGCGTCCCTGCTGACCGAGGAGAGCGGCGCGGGCACAGCCGGCGCCTTCTGATCCCATCCCCGGCCGGTCGATGACCGGTCACACCACAGGTCGGCGGGCGCAGCCAGCGCCCGCCGACCCTTGTGTTCGCGGTGGCAGCCGGGGAGGGGCGGTCGTGTTCCGCCGGAGCCCTGGGGAATTGGCAGGCATTCTGTGCTGTCGGGTATCGTCCGAGCGGCCGGCCGAAGGGTGTTCGCCGGGGGTCTCCGGGAAGCAGCGCTGACCGCCACGGTCACGACTCGGGACGGTATGGAGCGCGGTGATGAGAGGGCGACGTCGGTGCCGGAGAAAAGCCTCGAATACGGGACTCGACATGGCTTGGCGCGTCTTGTGCGGCACCTGCGGGAGGCGGTCGGTCTGACTCGTCAGCAATTGGCGGTACGGCTGGGGATCAGTGAGAAAACCGTCGAAGCCCTGGAGCGCGGGGACCGCGGGATCAGGATCGAAACGGTGTGGAAGTACTTCGATATACCCGAACTGGCCATGTCCGAATCGATGCTCGACCATATGATCGAGGTGCTGGCGGGGCGCGCGCGGCTGGTCGACGATCTGGAGAAGCCCACGGATCGGGAAATATCCTTCTGCGATCGGCAGGCCGGGCCGGCCATGATGTTCGCGCAAGGGTCTTTCGATCTGGGATATTGTAACGAGCAAGCCCGGCAATGGTTCGACGGCGTCGACGAATACAAGAATCTGGTCATGTGGATGATGTTGGATCGTCGCGCCAGAGACGTATTCGGGGAACAAGGGTGGGAACCGTTCGCCTATCTGCTGATTCTGGCGCTGGAGCACCTGTCGGTCGGACTGGTCGGCGAACCCCGCAGACGTGCGCTGATCGGGTCGGTCAGCCGGGCCGAGGAGTACGAGGAACTGTCGCGCCGGCGGATGCACCTCGACGTCGCGGTACCGGAGATATTCACCCTGCGCAATCTCGGCACGAACGAGACGGCAGACTTCTGTTTCGGGACTTGGCGATCGTTTTTTCCGCAGAAACGGCCGGACTGGCAGCATATGATCTTCTGGCGCGTCTGAAACGCGACGTGCCCCGGTCCTCGCTGTCAGCGAATTGAGCTGGGCCACTGTCCCCGAGCGTATCGCGCGGTCGCCGAAATCGCGTCATCGCCGGTGCCTACATTTTGTATGAATTCGAGCCCGTGCTCCTACGAATTCGGGTGTGCGGGCCTCGATGCCTACAAATCATGGGAGTTCGCGTGCCTGCTCCTACGAAAAGTGGGGGTGGAAGGCGTTGCGTCGCGGTGAAATTTTCGCGATGCTTGGGACATTCACCCGGTCGGTCACATCGGTATCGCCGCCGCCGTCACCCTGCGAAAGAGGACACGTGATGCGCATATCGTCCCGGCCGAATGTAATTCGGCCGACGAAATGTCGGGGTTGTGCCGAGGAAGTGCCCGAGATGGTCGGTGACCACGAGCAGGGACGTCTGGCGCTCCTCATGGAAGCACGGCTCAGCAGATGACCGACCTTGTCCACCGAGTGCCGGGTGGTGTCCCTGCCGGAACATCGTTGCTGTCGAGAAGGAACTCGTGTACGAACTGGAGATCCTCGAGGATCTGAGCTATGGATCCGACGAAGCCCACCGGCTCGACCTGTACCGGCCGGTGACCGACACTCCGCCGCCGGTCGCGCTGTATCTGCACAGTGGCCCGTTCCGGGCCGGTGACAAGGCCGCCGCGGCAGAGCGGCTGGCCACGGTGGCCCGCCACGGTGTGGCCATCGCCTCGGCCGACTACCGGTCGCTGCCCACCATGCATCCGGGTCAGGTCCTCGATGCCAAGGCCGCGATCGCTTGGCTGCGAAGGGAATCCGCGGCCTGCGGCATCGATGCGCGCAAGGTCGGGGTATGGGGAGTGTCGGCGGGTGGTTACCTGTCGAGCCTGGTCGGCCTGACCGCGGGCGATCCGGCGTTCACCGATCCGGACGTCACCGAGTCGTCCGCGGTCGACGCGGTGGTGAGCTGGTTCGCCACCTCCGATGTCCGGGCGTCGGTCAGCCGGAGCCGGCCGGAGCGGTCGGTGCTGCCCCCGTCCCCGGAGGTGGCGTTGCCGGGTGTCGCGGATCCGGCGGCGGCCGGACCGGAACCGGATGCCGTGAGCCCGGTGTTCCTCGCTCATGCCGGGGCGCCGCCGTTCTTGATCGCGCACGGTGATCACGACCGGATGATCGCCGTGAGCTATGGTGCCAGGCTGCACGACGCCCTGACCCGGGTGGGGGCGAGTTCGACCTTCGTGACCGTCGGGAGAGCGGGACACGAAGGACCGCAGTTCGATTCGCCCGCCCACCTGTTCATGACCGCGACATTCCTGCTCGGTCACCTCACGACGCACCGACTCACCACAACCGCCACGAATCCGGTGCCCCCGAGTTCCGCCGGCAGCGCCGTGGCCGGGTTGTCGGTACGACCTGAGCGGCGCGAACCAGGACGAGCGCACCCGCCGGCCGAGGGATTCACACCGAAGGCCGTTGCCGTGCACAACCGGCCGAATCCGGCCCGCCCCAACCCTTTCGGCTGCTACCGAGCGACGGTGACGCGCTCCGATCCGGTCCGCCGGCCACTTTCGCGGGGACGAACCCGTCGACCGCCGCGAGCGGCTGCTCTACGATCCTCGCGTGACGCTCTCCCTCGCCGATCTGGCCGGCTACACCGACCGCGATCTCGATGCCGATCTGGCCCGCTGGTTCGCCGATGCCGAGCCGGTCCGGGTGCCCAGCGAAACCCGTTCGGTGGCACCGTTTCTCACCCGACTGGCGCCCGCGGACGCCGCGGCGCTGGCCGCACTGGACCGGCGGGTGCGCTCGGGTGCGCTGCCGCAGTTCCTCGACATCTTCGACTGGTCCTACGGCTTCGACTTCGCCGGAAACGATTGCCGCATCCTCGATTCGGACTACGAGACCGAGCTCACCGACGACGACGTCTACTCGATCGGCGCCGACGGCGGCGGAAACTACTTCTGCGTGCTGACCGATGGGGCGATCGCGATCTGGTTCCACGAGGAGGAGGTGCTCGAGGGCGGCACCCGGTTCGACAATCTGGACGTGTTCCTGTGGTCGTACGTGCGCTACGGCGCGGTCCGGGCGGGCCGGCTCGCGCTCGCGGAGGTTGCGGCCGACTTCCGCGCCCTCGGGCAGGACGGCGCGCTCGACGAGGGCCTGGGCCTGCTGTCGCGCATGAAATAGCCGCGCGGACGGTTCAGTGCCGCGGCTGCGGCGGCTCCGGTTCACGCCGCTGATCGGCCTCGGCGCGCAGCCGGAAGTTGTCGGCGTGCAGGCCGGTGTTGGTCGTGCGCAGATCCGAGTTGTCGGCGTGCAGTCCGCTGTTGGCGTCCTCGAGGTCGAGGATCCGGGCGATGCCCGCGAGATTGATCCCCTGTTCCTGGAGCGCGGTGATGCGGCGCAACCGGGCGAGGTCGTCACCGGAGTACCGCCGGGTACCGCCGTCGGAGCGCGACGGGGTCAGCAGCCCGTGACGTTCCAGCGCCCGCAGCGACTGCACGCTCACCCCCGACAGCGCCGCGGCCACCGAAATTCCGTAAACCCCCTGCGCCGGGTCGGGGACGGGTACGCCGGGCGCCGGGTGTGAGGTGTCGTCCATCGGTTTCCTACCCTACAGACTTGCAGTCGGTTGCCAACAGTGTTATAAGAAAATCTGTCAGTGTGAACATAGATTATCCGATACTGCGCCGAGAACCCGATGAACACACCGCCCCGTGAGCTCCCCGCACACATCTCGTCCCAGAACGTCCGCGCCCGCACGCACTCCGCCGCGGTCGGCGCGTTCACCTTCTGGTTCGCCACCCGCCGATGGGAATGGTCCACCGGTGTCTACCTCATGCACGGGTACGCCCCCGGGGAGGTGGAACCCACCACCGAGCTGATCCTGTCCCACAAACATCCCGAGGACCGCGACCACGTCGCCGAGTTGATCACCCGATCGGTCGAGCGCGGTGAACCGTTCTCCGGCCGGCACCGGTTCCTCGACACCTCCGGTCGCGTGCACAGCGCACTGGTCGTCGCCGACCGCATCCTCGACGACGGCGCCCCCACCGGCACCACCGGCTACTACATCGACCTCACCGGCACCCTCGACGCGGCCGGGCACGCCGCCGTCTCCACCGCGCTGCCGGAGGTGGTCGAGGCGCGGGCGGTCATCGAACAGGCCAAGGGCGTACTGATGCTCATGTACGGCATCGACGCCGACCAGGCTTTCGAGGTGCTCACCTGGCGATCGCAGGAGACCAACACCAAACTCCGCGCCATCGCCACCCAACTGCTGGCCGACCTGTCCCTGGTGCCCCGGCCGCATACGCAGACCGTCACCGCCTTCGACCACATCCTGCTCACCACGCACGAGCGCATCCCACCCGAGGAGGGCCCGCCGCATCCCTGACCACCGGTTGAGCCGAAAGGTGTTGGACCGCACCGCCGTTCTCGACCGCGGCCGGCCGAGGCGCTATCATCGACGGTGATGATTACTCATTCCGAAACAGGATCGGGGGTCTCGTTCGCACACGGTGAGTGCTGATGCACCCTCCCCTCGCGAACGGGAACGAATCCCGAATTTCCCTCTGGCTGCGCGTACGCGAATTCGCCGTGCCGCCTGTCATGATCGAGACGGCCACCGCCCGGCGTGCTGCCGGCGACTGGATCGGCGCCTGTGCCGCAGCGGGTTTCGAGGTCGACGTCGATCTGCCCGCACTGACCCGCAGCCACGGCCGGGAATTCGCCGACCGGGTACGGGCCGACCTGCGGCACCTGGCGCCGGATCTGCTGCGCTGGCACCTGCCCAGGATCGCCCCCGAAGGACTGCTCCGCCCGGGTCTGACGGCGACGCTGGCCCGCTACGATCCCGGCGGAAGTGACTGTGCCGCTGTGCATCTGGTGGCCCGGACCGCACCGGCGCGGGCGGACGCCGGGCAGCGGATCGCGCTCGCGCTGTGGGACGAATCCGACCGCGAGACCGGCCACAGCCCGTATCCGCATCCCCGGCCCGACCGCCGATTCCGGCTCGACCTCCACCGGCACCTCTGGGACGCCCGCCGCACCGGCGAGCTTCGAATACGTTCCGGCGCAGCGGAATTCGACGCTCCCGGCGGGTCGATCCCGCACGGGTGCGCCGTCGGTCGATGGTCGGCCGAGGCGGCGATCCTGCGCCGCGCCGAAGGCCGTCCCGCCGGTCCGGTCCTGATACGGCTCGGCGCCCGGCGCCGGATGATCGTCGAGTCGTCCGAGCACGGGACCGACCCGCCACGATTGCGGACCACGGCCGAATACCCGAGTGGCCGAATATCCGCGCTACCGATCCTCCCCGACGCCGCGACCTGGATACTGCCCGATCTGCAACTGCTCCGCGCCGGCGCGATCACGGCCGACCGGCTCCACCCACTGGTCGCCGCCGCGCTGGGTTTCGACCTCCCGCCACCCGAAACTCCTTGCCGCACAGCCGGATCCGAGCCGTACCCGGTGGAGTGCCGGGGACAGCGGCACCGCATCGGACTGGTGAACGGGACACTGTCCGCACTGGACCACAGCCCCGCCGAGATCCGCCGGGAGGAACTGCTGGTCGCCCTGTCCGGCACCCCGCTGCCGTGTCTGCAGGCGATCGACCTGGCCCACCGTCGCCCGGATTGCCTTGCCGACGTTCGTGATCGGCTGGACCACGGCGATATCGCCGGTGCGCTGGCCGTCGTCGAGGGACTGCTCGGCACCGCGGCACGACTGCGCGACGGGCCGCTGCGGGACGAACTGGACCACGCCGCGCGACGGCGGGACATCTACGAGCAGTTCCGGTCCGGGCTGCCCGAACCCGGCCCGTCCGTCCCGCGCCGCCGTCCGGAACACCGCACCCACCCCCGGCAGGCGATGGCGCGCTGATCCGCGCCACGCACCCGATTCCACACGACCCCGAGGTGATTCAGACATGCCCGCACACCCGCTCGACGCCGCCACCGAACTGCTCACCCGGCTCGGTGACACGACCACCGAACCGCGCCCCGACATCCAACTGGCGGCCCTGACCGTGGCCGTCGCCGCCGACCTCCCGGTCCTGCTGTGGGGCGAACCGGGAATCGGCAAGACCGCGGCCCTCACCCAGCTCGCCGAGACCCTCGACCTCCCGCTGACCACCGTGATCGCGAGTGTCCATGAGCCGTCGGACTTCTCGGGCCTGCCCGTCATCGGCGACGACCCCGCCGCGCACGGCGTGCCGCTGGCGCCACCGGACTGGGCCGTCCGCCTCGTGCGCGCCGGCCGGGGACTGCTGTTCCTGGACGAACTGTCGACCGCACCGCCGGCCGTGCAGGCCGCCCTCCTGCGCCTCGTCCTCGAACGGCGGATCGGCGCGCTGCGGCTACCGCCCGGAGTCCGCATCGTCGCCGCCGCCAACCCGCGCTCCTCGGCGGCCGACGGCTGGGAACTCGGCCCGCCGCTGGCCAACCGGTTCGTGCATCTGCACTGGACCCACGACCCCGACGTGGTCGTCCGCGGCCTCGGCGGCGTCTGGCCCCGCGCGACCCTGCCGGAACTCGATCCCGAGAAGTTCCCGCACGCAGTCGCTTTCGCGCGCCGGGCAGTGTGCCGCCTGCTCACGGCCCGCCCCGCCCTGGTGCACAAACTGCCCGGCAGCGAAACCCACCGCGGCGGCGCCTGGCCCTCGCCGCGCAGCTGGGAGATGACGGTGCGGCTGATCGCCTTCACCACCGCGGCGGACGCCGGCCGCGACGTCCTGTCGCTGCTGGTCCGGGGCACCGTCGGCGACGGCCCCGGATTCGAACTGCTGACGAGTATCGACCGCATGGACCTCCCCGATCCCGAACTGCTCCTGGCCGATCCGGCCGCCGCCGAACTCCCCGAACGCGGCGATCTGCGCCAGGCCGTACTGGACGGGGTCGTCGCGGCGGTCCGCCGCCACCCCGAGAAATCCCGCTGGGACGCGGCCTGGGCCGTCCTGGTCAAGGCCGTCGAAACCGGAGCGCCGGACCTGGTGGTGGTGCCCGCGACCACCCTCGCCACCCTGCGCCGGGACGACTGGGACGTCCCCGCCTCGATCGAAGGACTCACCGCGACGGTGTCGATCTCCCGGACCGCGGACCGCGCCGCCGCCCGCGTCGCCGCCGGGGTGGCCCGATGACCTCACCCCTGGACATCGAGAAGTTCGGCGCCGCAAGGCTTCTCGCCGCCCGCGCCCGCCCGTACCTGGCGACAGCCCTGTACGCACTGCATCCGGTCGAATCACACCGGGTGCCGACGATGGGCGTGGACCGCTACTGGCGGTGCTACCTGTCGCCCGAATTCGTGAATGCCAGGCCGGTGGAGGAACTGGCCTCGATCCTGGTGCACGAGGTGTCACATCTGCTGCGCGACCACCACGGCCGCAGCGACCGATTCGCGCACGCGCACAACCTGTCCGGCCCGGCGGAACGACTGCGCATGAACATCGCCGCCGACGCCGAGATCAACGACGACGCGTTCGGCGACGGTCTGATCGAACCCGAGGGCGCGGTCACCCCCGCGACCCTGGGCCTGCGCGCGGGCGAACTCATGGAGGACTACCTGCGTCAGTTCCGCCTCGGCCGCCACACCCAGGACGCGGCCTGGCTCGACTGCGGCAGCGGCGCCGACGGCGCCGACCGCGACTGGGACCTGGGCCCCGACGGCGCCGACGGGCTCACCGAACAGGACCGCGACGCGGTGAGATTCCTTGTGGCACAAGGTATCAATAGTAGCCCCGGCAACGCCCCCCGAGGCTGGCGGCGCTGGGCGGAGGAAGCGCTGCATCCACCCCAGCCCTGGCGGGAACTGTTACGAGCGGCCGTCCACGCGGCGGCCGCCGCCCCCGGCGCCGGCGACGATTACACCTACGGCCGACCCGCCCGGCGATCCGCCGCCCTGCCCGGCATCGTGCTGCCCAGCCGGCGCCACACCCCGCCGAAAGTCACTGTGGTGATAGACACCTCGGGTTCGGTCAGCGATACCGAACTCGGCAGCGCGCTGCTCGAAACCCTCGCCGTGACCCGGGCCGTCGGCGGCCGCCGCGACCTGATCACCGTCCTGTCCTGCGACACCGCCGCGCGGATCGCCGACCCCCTGTGCCGGGCCGACGGCATCCCCCTGATCGGTGGCGGAGGTACCGACCTGCGCACCGGATTCGCGAAAGCGCTACGCGCACAACCCCGCCCGGACGTGATCGTGGTACTCACCGACGGCTACACCCCCTGGCCCCCCGGCCGCCCACCCTGCCGGACGATCGTCGGCCTGTTCCGCCGGGAACCGTCACCGGCGGAAACCGACACCTACCGCCGCCCGCCCCGGCCACCCGCCTGGGCCCGGGTCGTCGACATCGGATGACACCCGATCCGTTGTGTAGCGACGCATACACACCGAACGACACCGCACGAACAGACCCCCGCCCCCGGCCCCCGCAGAATCGTGTTCACCGGCAAACACTCTCGGAGGAACTCATGTCGCGCCCCACGACAATGATCGGCACCGCGTTCGCCGCAGTGGCCACGGCCGCAGCGCTGGCCCTGACCCCCACCGCCACCGCGGACCCGGCCCGGCCGGCCGCCTCGACCTCGCCACTCGCGAAAACCCAAGAGTGGCTGCACATCTACAACGGCCCCGTCCCACCGGACGCCGACGCCGTCGAACTCCGCGTGGCCATCGACCCCACCTTCGGCATGCGGGTCACCGACCACGACGGCCGCTCCCTCTACCGGCTCGGCAACGACGCCGAGCCCACCACCTGGACCTGCAACGGCGACTGCGCCACCATGTGGCCCCCGCTGCTGATCGGCCACACCCAGAACCTGTACGCCTACGGCGTCGACCCCGAACTGACCGGCTACGTCGAGCGCGCGGACGGCTCCTGCCAGCTCACCATCGCAGGCCGCCCGGCCTACTACTACTCCGGGGACCACACCCCGGGCGACCTGCTCGGCCAGGGTATCGGCGGAGTCTGGTCCGCGATCGGTCCGACCGGCGAGAAGGCGCCGCCCGGATAGCGGGTCGGCCTCCGCTCGAACTCGCCGGTCGGCGCACCTGCGCAGCGGACGTCCTCACGCCACCGAGCCCGCGCCGCCACCGCCTCCGGCGCCGGAAGTACCGCCGATCCAGCGCGAAAAGTGCTGCGCCGGTGACCAAGTGGTTCATACCCTCGGCATCGCGCCCGGCCCGCTGTCCCCACCCGGTGGAACACCGCGATCACAGGTAGGGTCGGCTCGACTTGTCGATCGAGCCGGGAATGTCGGGAGTGTGCGATGCCGCGGTTGCTGCGCCAGTTCGCTGTATTGGGAGAACCGGTGGTGTCCGCGTCGGGCGAATGGGCCCTGCGCTACGACGAGGACGGCCGCGCCGTGGTGGTCCACCGTGACGGCGTGATCAGTTGGGCCGCAGGCGCGGTCGGCTCGCTGCGACTCGAGCTGGACGGCGTCTTCGCCGTCTACGACGGGCCCGACGTCGTGTGGCGCGGTGACGCCCCCGTGCGCAGCTACTCCTCGCTCCGGGTCACCGACGAGGGCGACGCGGTCCTCTACGACGACGGCCTGGCGGTGTACAGCGTGCTCGCCGGCCCGATCGAACCGGAGTCACTGGGCGAGCGGGCGCCGGTGGCCGAGATCCTCGGCACCCGAATCCTCCGGTCCGACAACGGAAAACGCACCGTCGTCCGGCAGGACGAAGAGTCCGGCCTGGTGTTCAAGCGGAAGTTCGTCGGCGGCGGGATGACCACCGTCGTGCAGCCCGACGAGGTCCGCACCCTGCTGCAACCGGATACGTATCTGACCTGGCGGTTCATCGAATCGGACGGGCACGGCAGCTGGGCGTTGGTGCTGATCGGCGCCGACGACGAGGTGCGCTGGGTGCACGGCCGAGGTCACGTCGACGCGACCACCGCGGACCACACCGAACCGGTCGAGGACGAGTCCCCCGCGGACGCCGACGATCTGCTCGCCTGGATGGACTCGGGCCTGGACATGGAGGCGTACTGCGTCACGGTGATCCACGACGTCGACCCGGACGAGGCGCTGCGGCGCTTCGGCGTCACCGACGCCGAGATCTCCACCGCGACATGGCCGGAACTGCTGCGCCGCGCGAGCTACGAGGAAGCCGACTGGCACCACGTGGTGGCCGCGTTCCCCCTCGGCCCGCACACCCTGCTCGTGGAGGACAACGGCTGGGAGGGCGCCAACCGTCCGGACCTGTCCCGCGGCACGTTCGCGGTCTCGTCGTACTGCAGCATCAACGCCGACACCGTCTTCCTGGTCAGCCGCGACGGCGACACCCTGGCGACCTTCCAGGAGAACTGCGCCAGTGACGCCGAGGGCAGCGACATCGCGGTGCTGACGAAGGCCCTGTCGGAAATGGGCATCGACGACCCCGGCGCCTACGACGAGGACGACGAGAATTTCCTCGAGGACCTCGAATTGCTGTGCCGCGTAGCCGATGTCCGCCCCACGGTCGCCGACGTCACCGCCCCGGCCCGGGTGGCCATCCTCCAGCGATGACCTCCGATCCACCACCGGCAGAAGGGATTTCCATGACCGACACCCCGGCCGAATCGGCCCCCCGGACCGCCGACGAATGGCGAACCTACCTCCCCCGCTACGGAGAGGTGTACGTACGCACCGCCAACGAGTACATCCGCCCGCACCTCACCCCCGAACAGCTCGAAACCCATTGGTTCGGAACCGATCCCGCGAGCGAACAGACCCTCGCCGCCACCGCCCTGCGCCTCGGCATCCCCCTGCCCCGCAGCCTGGCGGCCTTCCTGAGCGTCACCGACGGCTGGAAAGCCGTCGGCGGCTGGATCGACGCGGTCGCGCCGTGCGCGGAGATCGACTGGCTGCGCAACACCCAATGGGGCGAGGAACTGATCGAGATCTACACCGAGGAGATGGAGGAGGACGACTACCCGAACGAACCGCTGGAACTGTTCCGCCGCACCCTCCTGATCGCCTCCGGCGAGGACATCTGGCTCCTCGACCCCACCCGCACCGACCCCGACGGCGAATACACCGCCATCGACTTCACCCCCAAATACGGTGACTACAAAGAATATCCGAGCTTCGCCGCCCTGTTCCACGAGAGCAAGGACCTGATGATCAGACTCGCCGACGCCCGCAGCTGACCGCGGGAGCCTCCCGTCACCCGCCGCCCGGAACATGCGGGTCGGCGACCCTCAGATGGGCCGCGAGCTCGGCCGACACCTCGTGCACATGGTCGGCGAAACGCGCCGGCCCCGGCGCATCGGTCCAGCGCTCGAACGCCTCGCGGAAGAGGGCGACGCCGACCTCCGTCAGCAGGCGCGCCTCCGCTGCCGGCGCCCCCCGCCGCTCCAGCGCGTCGACCAGCGAATCGGCGACCGCGGCGAATTTCGTTCGCGAACGCTCCTGCAATTCGGGACTGCTCCGCACGATCGCCCGGCGCTGCACGGCGATCGAGGATCCCTGCTCGGTCAGCAGATCACCCACCTGCACCAGACCACTGAGCACGGCCTCGAACGGCGACAGCGCCGCGTCCGCGCGCAGCACCGCCGCCGCCAAAGTCGGCCCCAGCCGGTCGGATCCGGCGAACAACACATCACGCTTGTCGGTGAAGTAGCGGAAGAACGTGCGCCGGGTCAACCCGGCCCGCTCGGTGATCTCCGCGACGGTGACGTGCTCGTACCCGCGCTCGGAATACAGCTCCAACGCGGCCTCGCGCAGCCGCTCCTCGGCTCGTGGATCCCATCGCGGCATCCCGTCATCCTAACAATGACTCAGAGTGTCATCACTGCTACGATGACACTCTGAGTCATCGCGTAGTCGGTGCGGAAAGCAGGAGAAACCCATGACCGAATCCACCCTCACCGGCCGGCGAATCGTCGTCATAGGCGGCAGTTCCGGCATGGGCCTGGCCACCGCGCACGCCGCGGCGACTGCCGGCGCCGAGGTCACGATCGCCTCCAGCAACAAGGAGCGATTGCAGACCGCACTGGCCGGACTACCGGACGGCGCCGACGGCCTGGTAACCGACCTCCGCAACGAAGCAGACGTCATCGCCCTGTTCGACCACGTAGGCGAGCTGAACCACCTGGTCTTCACCGCCGGCGACGCCGCACCTCCCGGCACCGTGCAGGACACCCCACTGACCGAGGCGCGCGCGATGTTCGACGTCCGCCTCTGGGGCGCGATCACCGCGGTCAAATACGCCGCTCCCCGCATCCGCCGAGGCGGCTCGATCACCCTGACCACCGGGACGATCGGCGTCCGCCCCGCCCCCGGCCGCGCCCTCGCGGCCACCAGCGCCGCCGCGGCCGAAGGCCTGGTGCGCGGACTGGCCATCGAACTGGCCCCCATCCGCGTCAACGCCGTCCCATCGGGCACGGTCCGCACCCCGATGTGGGACGCCATCCCCGAACCGCAACGCACGGCCCTGTTCGCCACCCTCGCCCAGCGCACCCTGACCGGAACGGTCGGCGAACCGGAAAACATCGCGGCAGCCCACCTCCACCTCATGCAGAACAGCTTCGTCACCGGAACGATCCTGACCGTCGACGGGGGTTTGCTGTTGGCGTGAATATAACGGCACGGCAAGAACTTTCGCCGACGTCATCTGGAGAGGGTCCGCCATACGACGCGACGGTCACCACTGCGTAGCGACTCCACACGACGGCGAAGCTCACGCGCGGCTTGCGGAACACTCGGGGCGAGCCGGATATACGAGCCGAGCGAATGATATTCGGTGATATCGCGCAGCAGTGGCCAGTCGGCCCACTCGAGCAGGTCGTAGCCGTAGGCGCCGACAAACTCGGCGCGTTCGCTGCGTGACGTGTGGAAATGGTCGGGCAATGTGCCGACCAGATCGAGTTCGCGCGGACCGAAACAGGCGTTGTCCCAGTCGATGAGCACCCATCGCCCGTCATGGATGATGACGTTCTCGTCATGGGCATCCGCGTGCACGAGACCGCGGCCGAGCGGGAACTCGGTTGCGTCGAACGCTGCAATCAACTCCCGCGCGCGAACGAGCAACCAATCCCGCTCCTCGACGGTCAATGCCGGCTCCGCTCGCGCATCGTCGACATCGAGTGCGTCCTGTAGTCGCCGGAGCGGCCGGTAGGTCGGAATCTCGAACGGCGGCAACGGTTGTGCGTGCAGGCGCCTGACCAGATCGGCGACGGCGGCGATGGTCGGGCGTTCTGTGGTGGGCCGATACGGCCAGAACGTCGCCACCGCGGCTCCGGTCAGCACCGGTTGTTCGCCCGGCAGCGGGTCCAACGCGATCGGTTCGGCGGTGACGGCCGTAAGCCATCGACTGACCGCGACGCCGGTGCTCGCACGTATCCGCCGCAGGGCCGTGTCCGGCGCAAGCCGGGCGACAGTGTCGCCGACCAACCAGACGGCATTCGACCGCCGATGAAGCAACTGGGCTCCGACTGCGCTCAAACCATATGCGCGGCAAGCTGTTTCAAGCTCGGCAAACCCGGGAAGCGTGCTGTCGGCGGCCACGGTCACCCTGCCGGAGCGGCGGCGAGCTCGGCTCGTAATTCCAGTACGGCCGGTAGCTGCTGGTGGTGTGCCGCCACGGTATCCAGGTCACGTAAGCGCGCGTAGCAGCGTCGTGAGGAAAGCGTGCTCACGGCGGAGACAGCTTCGCGTCCGACCCGGACTGCCGAGTCGGTGTCGCCGACGCGGAAATGCGCGACCGCAAGGGTAGGCAGGACGACGGCGCGGCTGCGTTCATGTTCGGCTGCGTGCCCCTGCACCGCCACGGTCAGTCGGGTGACCGCCGCCTCGGCGAATCGAGGTTGGGTCGCAGACAGCAGGTACAGCGAATGTCCCTGTTGGGCAGCGATTTCTGCGTCGGTGACGAACCATGCCCACGGTGGCGTCGTGTCGGCACTCGCCGCATCGTAGCGACGCCGAGATTCGGCCAGCGCTCTGTTCGTGGAATCGGCTTTGCCGAGTGCAGCCCAGCACCAGGCAATGACCGCCTGTATGTAGCCGGCAGTGATCTGCGATACCGGATGTCGCCGGCTGGTGGACGTCGCTGCAGCAAGCTGGGCGAAGGACAGCGCGTCTTTCGGCCGACGCAGGTGCAACGCTTGGTGAGCCATATCGAGCAGGATGAGAGTCATGAGGTCGGTCGAACGAGGACTTTCCTCGGCGCGCTGCGCGGTGTGCAGAGCATAAGTCCACAGCCTCCGCGCGGCGTTGTGATCCTCGACGTCGTAGGCCAGCCACCCGGCCATGCTCGCCAGTTCGGCGGTAGCGACATACAACCGAGCTCGAACACTCGGTGTGCAGACGGCGTCGTCGAGTACGGCGACCTGCTGCAATTGGCTGAGGGCCGCGGTGCGGCACAGTCCGCCGCCGTGAGCAAGGTCCCAGCGCCGGAATCCGTCGCTGATTGCTTCGACCGCATCGATGTCGGAGTCGCCGATATGGAGTCTGCTGATCGGCTCGAGCCGGTCGGGAAGCAAGGCGGCCAATCGCTCGAGCTCCGGATGTAGACGTGATCCGAGCGCTGCCGCGGTCGCCAGGGTGACGAAGTCTCTTCGGTCCACCCAGTCCACCTCCTCGCTGGCCAGGCTACCGGCCTCGGAGGCGGTGTTCACGTGGAAGCCGAGTAGTTGCGCAGGCACCGCGAACACTGTCGAGATCCGGGCGATCGATGTGACTCCGGCGAGCCGCCGCATCCCCCCTTCGACCTCGGAGACCCGCGCCTGACTCAACCCGACCAGGGCTGCGAGCTGGGACTGGGACAATCCGGTGCGTCTACGGATCTCAGTGAACACGACGCCGAAGTCGTGCTGTGCCAATGCGACCCGCATCTCCTCGGTGGTGAAGAAGTCGGCGGGCAGCGGCCGGCGGAAGCCGGCGGATCGCGCGCATACGGCACACAGACCCGCGGCAGCGTCGACGGCGGTCGCATTCGAGCACAATTGGCACTGGTATCGGTTTCGCATGAATCCACGCTTTCGGCTGGGCCGGTGGGTGCGTCACCCCACCGTAGCCTGCCATTGTCGGACGCCGTCACGGAACGTGACCGGCTCACGGAGAACGGGCAATCCCCAACGGAGATATCCCGCAAGGAGATTGGGCTCGAGGCAAGTCGGCGCAAGGCTTGACACGGAGCCCGACAAGCCGATGTCGTTCGTCGGAATCTCCATGAATGCCATTGAAGTGAGGCACTATTGGGAGGGATAGCCCGAATGAGCTCGTCGAGCGCCGACATTCAGTTCATCGAAACTTGCGCCGCGGAAGACCTCGCTCCCGAGGATGCGGCTGCAGCCATTGCGACGGGGCAGCTGGTTTTCCTGCGCAGTGCCGCGAGCCGTATCCAGCCAGACTTTTCGCCGCTGCTCGTCGGCGCCGGTACGCGTCGCAAGATCAGTGCCCTGATCGGACTGGGCCCGAAGGACACCGACCGCGACAAGATCGTGCAGGCGATGAGCGTGATCCTGGCCGCCCGACCGGATGCGGTAATGGACCTGACCACCAACCCCGAAGGGATCGCGTTGCGCCGCGAACTCAAGGAGATCGTGGGTGTGCTGCTCGGGGCTTGCGTTACCTATGACCTGTTCACGGAGCCGCGAAAGAAGTTGTCGCGCAACGAATTTTTGGAACGATTCGAACACGGCCTGGCTGGTGGGATCGATTTCGTGCTCGCCCATTTCGGTATGAGCCCGGCACTGGCGGAGATGATGACCCGCTCCGACCGGATCATGCCCACCACCTCACGCGGAGGTGGGCTGATAGACCGATACATGCGAATCCACCAGTGCGACAACCCGTTACTGGAACACCTTGACGGCATCATCGATATCTGCCGTCGGCTGGAGGTGGTTGTGGACCTCGGCGACGTCTTCCGCCCCGGAGCCACCGCCGATGCGGGAGACGAGACGAAATGGGCGGAGATCCAGCTGCTTGCCGACGTTCGCAAGCAGATCCTGGCCGGCGGGGTACAGGTTCTCTGTGAATCCGGCGGCCATATCCCGTTGCATCGAATCGGCGAGCTGATCCCCGCGTACAAGGAAGCGCTCGGCGGGGCACCGCTGTGGCTGGCGGGACCGATGGTCATCGACAATGCCGTATCTCTGGACTCGATCGTCAACACCATCGGTATCGCCACCGCCGGTGCCTGCGGCGGCGACATGTTCGCCTCCATCACCCAGGCGGAGCACTACGCGATGCCGTCGGCCGGAGATACCGCCGCCGCGGTTCGTAATGCGCGCGTCGCAATCACAGCCCTGGAACTGAGTCGCGGCAACGCGACCGAGATCACCCGCCAGGCGGCGATGAGCCGGGCCCGCCGCAAGAACGCCTGGAAAACCCAGGCCGAGCACGCGATGTATCCGGATCTGGCCAACCAGGTCTTCCTGCAACAGGATCTGCTCACCGACGGCAAGCCGTGCACGATCTGCGGAATCTACTGTCCGCACGTGGTGACAGCAAAGGCCGGGCGGTAGCACGATGGACACCGCAACCCTGGCCCGCCGCATCGTCACCAATCTGCCCGGCCCCGAACCGGCGGTCCTCGCGGCCACCAGGGTCGTCGCCGACTCGCTGCTCGAACTCGGTGGGTCGGTGCCCACCGACGACTGGCTCATCGTCGGTGGTTCGCTGGCTCGCGGCGAGCCGAGCTTCGCCCGCAGCGAAGCCGGCGGGCCGACACTGCTCAGCGACATCGACCTGCTCTACGTGTACTCCGGAACCCGACCCGCGACCTCCCTGCGGAAGGTTCGGACAGTGGCCGAAACATTCTTTCCCGCAGTCGAACTGATGTCCATGCCGATCCGGGACTACGACAGGGTGGCGACCTCCCTCGGCCACGACTTCAAGAACATCGGCGTGCCGTTGACCGCACACGGCCTGCCACCACACACCCGGGTGCGACTGGACGAGCGCGACGCCTACGAGATCCTGCTCTACTACGTCATGTGCTGGTTCTGGTCCGGCCTGACCGACCGCTGGCTCGACGATGACGCGACCGTCGAGTTCCACCTGACCGTGAACCGGCTGTGCATCAAGGTGCTCCGCGCCACCGCCATGCTCGACGGCGCCTACCGTCACCACGACCTCCACCTGATGCCCGCACCACTGGCCGACCAAATGCGCGCCGAATTGACGTGGCGGGCAGACCCACTCGGCGCTCCCGCCGACCCCGGCCGTTTCTGGGCGTACCTGGAAGGCGCGTTCCGTCGCTTCGACACCAGATTCGGCCGCCCACGTCCGGACGCGGTAGCGTTCAGCGCCTACTCCCACCCCCCGAGCGGCCGAATCGTCGCCGAGTACCAGCAAATCGCGCAACGCCTCGGCCGCGCCCTGGCACACACCTGGATAGTGACCGGAAATCGATCCGATGTCGCTACGGTGGTGCCGAGCGTCTGGGCTCGGATCACCGGCTGGACCGGAACGAACCCGCTGTCGAACCCGCAACAGTATTTCCGAGAACACCGCACCACCATCCACGACCATCTCCTCGCCATGAAAGTGCAGGTCTAAGTGAAGGTTCTGGTCACCGGCGGCGCCGGCTACGTCGGCGCCACCGTCGCCCGCATGCTGCTGGACCACGGCCACCGCGTCACGATCGTCGACGACCTCTCCCGCAACGACGACCGCCAGATCCCCACCGACGCCGACTTCGTCCGCTGCCAAGTCCACGACATCGCCACCGTCCTGACCCCCGCCGCCGAATTCGACGCGGTACTCCATTTCGCCGGCCTCATCGCCGCCGGAGAGTCCATGCAGCACCCCGGATGCGGATGGCACTGGGACAACAACACCCGCGCCTCCCTCGCCCTGCTGGAAGCCATCCACACCGCAGGAGTGCAGCGACTGGTCTTCTCCTCCACCGCCGCCGTCTACGGCGAGCCGACCGAACTGCCACTCACCGAGACCTCACCGACCACCCCAGTAAACACCTACGGCGCAACGAAATTGGCCGTAGACCAGGCCATCGGCTCCTACTGCCGCACCGGCTCACTCGGCGCGACATCCCTGCGGTACTTCAACGTCGCAGGCGCCCACACCAACCCCGACGGCACCATGATCGGCGAACGCCACACCCCCGAAACCCATCTCATCCCACTCGCACTGAACGCCGCCGCCACCGGCGCCACATTCAAGCTGTTCGGCGACGACTACCCAACCCCCGACGGCACCTGCATCCGCGACTACATCGGCCTGACCGACCTCGCCCGAGCCCACCTCCTCGCCCTGGACGCGACAAAGCCCGGCGAACACCGAATCTACAACCTGGGCAACGGCATCGGATACAGCAACCAACAGGTCCTAGACGCAGTCCGCCAGATCACCGGCCTGCCCTTGCACATCGAAATCTCCCCCCGCCGCCCAGGAGATCCCGCCGCCCTCTATACCTCATCGGCCCGCGCCCGCGACGAACTCGGCTGGACACCGAGTCAGCCGAAAATCACCGACATCGTCGCTGACGCCTGGCGATTCCACCAGCAGCCTGCGCACTGACCGGTCAGGGGCTGCTGCCCACTTCGTCCTCGATGAAGAGCAGCTCGCGGACGAGCTGCGACTGGTGCGCGAAGGCGGAGAGCATTTCCGGGGTGGTGCCGCCTCAATGAAGAGCAGCTCGCGGACGAGCTGCGACCTGGGTCAGCAGGATTTCGACGGTGGCGGCGGTGTCGGTGCCTCAATGAAGAGCAGCTCGCGGACGAGCTGCGACTGGGTCGCCAAAACAGCCTGCTTGACCAGCGGTTTTTCGGGCGGACGCGAGCGCTGTCTGCTGGGACGCATCGAACACCCGCCGATCGTACCCGTTCGGGACTTGAAAGGGTTCCTATCAGCAGGTTTTCGCCGCGAGCGCTGCTGGGGTTTTCCGGTTGGTTGGAGCGGTCGCGAGCGAGGAGACGCCATAGGTCGAGTTCTGTACTCGCGTCGGGTTTCACAATCTTGCTCCGGACGACAGATACGTGACCGTAGGATATGATTGGCGCGTCGTTCGTCTGCCATTATGGCATTCGAATCAGATGACGATTGACTGATTTCCGGTGATCGGCCGGGTCCGGCCCACGTAGTGGAATTGGTCGACACTCAGCGTGTGGACGAGTCCGAGATCGCAAATCAGTATGGAATCCTCGGCCATACGAACGATTTTCGTGATCTCGGCGCGGAGGCGGACCAGTCGTGCAGGGCTGATATCGACGACGAAAACGCTGTACTGCACCCGATCTCCATGTCGGCTGAGACATTTTGCAAGTTGGTCTCGTCGCTGGTCGGCGGCAACGTCGTATGCGATGAGGTATCTGTGCGTGTCCCTGCGAGAGGCATCGCGATCGCTTACCACCACCATCACCTTCCTTAACCTGTCGATCTTTGGGGATTCCAACCGTGATCCCCGATGATGAGGCAGCGGTGGTGAGAAAACTGCCGTACTGATCGGTAATGATCCGGCGCCTTGATTATTCAGTAGCAAAACATGATCGGTGCCACTCGAACCGATGCATCGATAATGACGAACTCGGTGAGCGTGCACCGAAATTGGTCATGCATTCCGCACTTCCGCCGATTCCGGAAAAGTCGCTGCGCAGCCGACGGACCAGAAACATCGGTCTCTCGCCTGTACACGAGCCCGTACTCAGTTACAAGCGGCTCGCTTCACTCCCGAGCCGCGGCTCGGGACCGGGCCTGCGTGCGTGCATCCACCAGTAGTTCACGCCTCGATGAAGTGCAGCTCGCGCACGAGCTGCGGCAATCTGTACGCCAACCTGTGCATGCTGCCCCTGGTGCCTCAATGAAGAGCAGCTCGCGAACGAGCTGCGACGCGCGGTGGCACCGCATGGACACAGCCGACCGCCCTGCCTCGATGAAGAGCAGCTCGCGAACGAGCTGCGACCGCCGGCCGACCGCGGGTCAGCTCGCGGACGAGCGGCGACGGTGCACGAAAGTAAAAGTGCCATCAGGATTTTGGGTCCCCCAATGAAGTACAGCTCGCGGACGAGCTGCGACGTACCAACCGATTTCGCTGGCCATAGGATGGCCGAGCCTTTATGAAGAGTAGCTCGCGGAGCTGCGACCGCGAGCGCCACGTTGCCCACGCCCGCCACGCCGAAGTCGTCTCAATGAAGAGCAGCTCGCAGCAGGCGAATGGCGTCGGCGGTCGTGCCTCAATGAAGAGTAGCTCGCGGACGAGCTGCGGCCGACCGGGTGCACCGCTGGTGGGGGTGCACCGCTGGTGGCGGCCAGGTTCGGGCCTCAATGAAGAGCAGCTCGCGAACGAGCTTCGGCGAGAACCTCGGCCGCGGCGGGGGTGACGGCGTTGCCGCCTCAATGAAGTGCAGCTCGCGGACGAGCTGCGGCTGGAGCTCGCGAAAAAGCACGACGCGGAGGCCGAGAAGCCTCAATGAAGAGCAGCTCGCGGACGAGCTGCGACGAGCGTTTCGGGCCGATGGCCGTCCGGTGGTTATCGCAGCCTCGATGAAGAGCGGCTCGCGGACGAGCTGCGACTGGCCCGCCGAAACGCCCTGCTTGACCAGCGCCTTTTCGGGCGGGTGCGATCGCTGCCTGTCGGGATGCTTCGGACACCTGTAGATCTTACCCGTTTGGTACTTGAAATGGTTCCTATCAGCAGGTTTTCGTCGCGAGCGCTGATGGGGTTTTTCCGGATAGTTGAGGCGCGCGCGAGCAAGGAGACAGAGGCGAATGGGCCGAGTTCTCTTCCCGTTGGGCACGCTCTCGTACCGGAGTCCGCGGTCAAGCTCAAGGATCAGCAACGATCGATTGATTTCCGGTGATCGGCCGGGTCCGGCCTACGCGGTGGAATTGGTCGGCACTCAGCATGTGGACAAGTCCGAGGTCGCAAATCAGTGTGGAATCCTCGGCCGTGCGAACGATTCTCGTGATCTCGGCGCGGAGATTCACCAGTCGCACAGGGCTGATGTCGATGACGAAAATGCTGTACTGCACCCGATCACCATGCCGGCTGAGACGTGTGGCAAGTTGGTCTCGTCGCTGGTCGGCGGTGATGTCGTATGCGATGAGGTATCGGCGCGTGTCGCTGCGGCTCATCAAGTTGTGCAGCCCGTGGATGAGCTGCGGCGCAAGGCCGGGGTACGGCGGCGCACAGCGAAGGTGAAGCCTCAATGAAGAGCAGCTTGCGAACGAGCTGCGGCCGGGGATGGCGTTCCACATCGGGACGATGCCCTCGTTGCCTCGATGAAGAGCAGCTCGCGAACGAGCTGCGACACCGCCGTGCCATGTCGAACAGGCCGTCGCGTTGGCGGGCGCCTCGATGAAGAGCAGCTCGCGAACGAGCTGCGACTGGGTCGCCGAAACGACCCATTTGACCTGCGCATTTGCAGGCGGGCGCGAGCGGTGCCTACCGGGGTGCTCCTGATTACCGTGGGTTCTACGTGGCCGGTCGTCGGAAAGTGCTCCTATCAGCATGTTTTCGCCGCGAGCGTTGACGGGGTTTTCCGATGCGTCCCGGCGCTCGCAGGGAGGAGGTCGGGGGATCGGCCCAACTCTGTGCTTCGTCCGGCGTGGTCGCGCGATGAAGTCCGCTTTCATCCTGTGAACGGTGTGAGGGAGCCGGTAACGGTCGGCAGCGGTTCGACGCGGCCATCGAGGACGAATCGTTGGGGTGCTGCGTCGCTGCCGACTTTCTGGATCGGGAACAGTATGAGGGCGGTGACATGTCGGGCGGTGAGCCATTTTCCGGCTGCTTCGGTTGTCGTGGTCGGGGTGTCCGGGTGTCGGATGAGGTGTTCGGCATAGAGGTCCAGTGCGCTGGAGGTGAGGAGAGTGCGGAGTCGGGCGGTGGTGGTCGGCTCGGTGATGAGGGGCAGTGCCATGGCGGTGGGGTGGAGGACACGGGCGGGGAATGCTGACGGGGTGCGGGAGATCACCGAGATACGCTGGGCAATGGGGAAATTGGTGATTCCCCAGAGCGCACACCAGGCGAGAGCGCAGTCGGTCGGCGCGGGGCGGGTGAAGCCGGTCGAGGTCTGGGAGTCGGGTTTGTCGTTGCCGAGTTCGTCGGTGACGGTGTGGCCGAGCAGACCTCGGAGGATGGCGTCCGGGGTCCGGGCGGCGACAGTCTTGGCCATCGGAAGCAGGCGGTCGTTGACGAATTCCTGACCTTTGTTGCGGGCCTTCATTTCCCATCGGCTGGCACCGTGGTCGGGCCGACGGTCCTTGCCTTCGAAGCGCCAGTACGACGGCTCGCCGAGGCAGCCGATCATGGTGAGATCGAGGTGCGCGTCTTCGGCGAGCAGGGTATCGAGATGAGCGTGGCGGACCTGTTGCAGGGCGCGCCATTCCTCGTCTGATTCGGCGAGCTTGATGCGGGGACTGAACGCTGCGGTACCTGCGCGTCCGCCGTGATCGACCCGCGCGTGCAGCCATGAGCCGTCGGCGGCGCATCGGGTGGCGTGGGCATGGACGGTGCGTGCAATGTCTTCCTGAGTGGTTGCCGTGCTGTGGAGTTCGGCGGTGCGGGTATCAGGGTTCCAGCGGAGCTGGACCAGGTGTCCGGTCTCGGATTCGGTGATATTGGCCAGGCCGTAGAGCGCGAAGTGGGTCAATGCGCTGGTGTCCGCGCCGGCGAGGGGGAATGTGTTCATGATCCTTCCTGGGAGCATCGGCTGTCGGCGGCGCGGAGCAGTGCCTCGAGGTAGCAGGCTCCCCAGATGCCCCAGACGGTATGGGTGCGTTCGATCAGGCTGTCCCATTCGCCGGTGTCGAACAGGGCACGGGCGACGGGATCGGTGCCGCCGCCGAGGAGTTCGGCTGCGCTGTGGGGGAATCCGGCTCGGCCGCGGCCGTGGCTGAGCCCGACGAGCCGCAGCACCATGTCGCGCATCGCGGTGTCGGTCACTGCGGCGCGGTCGAGTTCGTGAACCGTGGCGAGAACGGATTGTTGTTCGTGGCGCCAGCCGGAGGGCATGCCGCTGGTCGCACGGGCGCGCCTGGCCTGGTATTCGGTTCTTCTGCGGCTCTTCGCCAGGACTGGTTCGTCCGGGTGACGGCCGAGAAGCCTTTGGAACCAGTCTTTTTCCTTACCCAGGTCGTGGCAGCGCCCCGCAAGCTGTAGGACCTCGGGCAACGGTTCGGCGACGCCGACTCGACGGCCCACGGTGGCGGCGCGTGCCGCTACCGCTTCGGAGTGCCGGTCGAGAGTGACTGCGGTGCCGGTCCATTCCTGCTGAATCTCGTCGTCGCTGCCGCGTGCGGTCTCGCGGACGACGATCCACGACAACCTGGGCCTGACGGAATTCGGGTCCATCGGTCCGGGGACGAATTGTCTTTTCCCCCAGCGCTCTTCGGCCGTCGATGCGGATTGCTCGTCGGTCTGCTCGGCGAATTCGGTGAGCAGTTCACCATCGAGGATGATCGCGTGAATTCCGGGCAGAGATTCGGCTGGGACGGGTCGGGCGCGGCTGGAGGGGTTTTCGACAACGACGCCCTCGGTGTGCACGGGGTGGCAGTCGTCGATGACGACGATATCGCCGGGGCGCAACCGGCTCTCGGGGTCGTCCACGAGATGGTCCTCGCGCCAGATGAAGACGCGGCGCCGCTGCGGTGCGGCGCGGACCTGGGTGATCAGAGCGTTTGCGTCCGTGAGCGTGCAGGGGAAGGCTTCGATGTCAGCGGGCGGGACGACGTGCAGCAGTGCGAGGGCCGTGTTGCTGTCAGCGGGTAGATCGGCACGGACGACGACACCGGCCATCGCACGCTCGGGTTCGAGATCGTCGCGTAACCACAGTTCGAGGTCCGGCTGGGCGAACAGCTCGTCGCTGGTGCGGGCCAACAGGTGCGCGTCGTGGAGTTCCAAGCGCTGCCAGAGCGTGCGGGACGGCTTCGGCGATGGTGCTGGATCGACCGTGATCGCCAGTGGCGCACAACCTTCGGGATCTTCGGCGCGTCGCTGCACCCATTCGTACGCGGCGGACAGGTCGTCACCGCGATACGGCGGGACGTCGCCGAGTTTCGCCGGATCTGCGGGGCCGACCACCACGATTTCCGTGACCGTGGATCGGCCGGTCCGGTTCACCCGTCCGGCACGTTGCGCCAGCGCCGAGCCGGGAGCCAGCTCGGTGACCATCGCGGCGAGGTCGATGTCGACACCGACCTCCACGGTCTGGGTGGCAATCAGCACGTCGGTGGTAGCGTCGCCGGTCGCGGTGAGCAGGCCCGGTTTTTCGGCCAGAAGCCGGTCCAGGTCGTAGGGGCGCATTCGCCCCACTCGCACTTCCACGCGCAATCCCTGGCGGCGCAGCAGGGCAGCGAGGCGGACGGCGGTATCCACGCGGTTGATGACGCAGCCGATGGTTCGACCGCCCGAGGTGCCGTGCCCGTACCGGGTGTGTTGTGTATTGACCAGTCCCGCAAGATCATCGAGGTAACGGGCGCTCGGTGCCTTTCCCGTCCACGTCGGCAAGCCCTGCCAGCGAACCGGTTTCGGTGTGCGTAGGCGCCGGGCCAGCACCGGCTCCGCATCGATGTCCGCCGGTGTGACACCGTCGCTGCCCGGGGTGGCCGGAGTCGCAGTGGTCTCGACCGCTTGCAATGCGGCCACGCCGATTCGCCCGGCGGTGCGCTGCGCAAACTCGCCGACACGCTGTGCAGTGAGCAGCAATTGGCGATTCAGATGGGCCTCGTCGACGATGACCGCCGAATCGTGCGCGAGTAGGCCGGCTTCCCGTGGATGGGCGTAACGGGACGAGCCGTATCCGCGCATCAGCAACCGGCTGCCCCACATATCGGGAGTGGCGCAAATGATCGTGCAGCTCCCCGGGTCGTCGAGCCACCGGCGGTCTCGTGGGAGCCCGCCACGCAGCATCGCCAGCTCGAACGGCTCGTCGTCGTCACCGATGCGCAACGACCGCAACGCATCGGCTATTCGTGCGTACAGCGAGCCGTCGTCAGCGGTCCGCAGTAGTTCGGACAGTGCCCGTGCGTGGAGCGCATGCTGATCGACCAGACCGCGCCGGTTCACCACCACCGACAGACGCCGCGGCACTCGTGAACCGGCACCGGCGGCGTGTAATGCGTTGGCGAACAGATGAATATCGACGACGCTCGACTTGCCAGCGCCCGTCGGGGCGGCGATCCGGTCCGGCCAGCGACCGGTCTCGCAGAGCTGCCGGGCCAGCCGGGTCTGCCAGCGGAAGGGACTGTGCCCGTCATGGGAGAGGGCGAAGAATTCTTCGAAGTCGTCGAACCGCACACTCATCTGTTCTCCTCGAACATGAGCGCCGCCGCATCGGCGGGAATGTCCAAGGGCACCAGCAGACCACCTCCGAGATGCCGGGTCTGCCCGATGGCGGCGATGGTCCGATCTCCGGCGAGGAAACCCAGGTCGATCGTGGCCCGATACGGCTGGACCGGGACCCCAGGGGGCATCTTGTGCGCGTACTTCGCCGTCTCGCGAGTCACCAAGGTAGGTGAGAATGCCTTCACCCCAGCAGCTTCCACCGCCTCAGCCAGTCCGCGGTAGTTCCGGGCGTCGATGCCGGGGAACTCGCCGCGCCAGACGAATCCGACCGACAACAGCGCCGCGTCCACGAGCGACCATGGCCGGTCGCCGCGGCGTTTCCGCTGTGTCTCGGGCAGTACCGCCGGATGCGTCCGCCACAACCGCCGATGTCCGGGCAGCGGCGCCGGCCAGAACGCCGTCGCCTCGATCGCCCGCCCTGTCGATGACACTCGCATTCGGCCGTAGGGACTGCGCAATCCGGTCAGATCACGCAACGCTCCACCGAGCGTCAAGAGGTCCTCGGCCGCAACATCACCTGGCAGCATGAGCCCGAATGCCGGGCTGTCGAGGCCGTGTCCAGCCGTCACGGAACGGTCGAGAAACTGGATCGCCAGGCGGTTCACCGGCGGCCGGACCCCGTTCTCGTACTTGCCGGTGATCAACGGTGGTGCGCCGTAACCGATGCGGGCGATCAAAGCCTGATGCATGGCGACACACCACAGCAGACGATTCTCCGACTCTACTTCCCGATCCGACTCGATCAGCAGGACATGCCGCCACGGTGCGGCCGGCGGCTCGGCAACCCTCGGCACATAGCGCAGTTCCGTCAACCCCTCGGCCGGTACCGGGCCCGGCGCGGGACTGTCGGTGGTCGTGTGCCGGTCACCAGCGGTACTGGGCGACTTCGCCGGGCGCGCGGCCAGGTGGGCGCGGGCCAGCGCCTCGCCACGCCCGGGAACCGCCGCGCGCACCCGGTGACCACCGGACTGATACGCATTCAGGTCACGCCGCAGCACCTCGGTCGCCTCCACCTCACCGACCTCCAGGACCACCGGGCTGGTCGCTTCCCCCAGGTACGAGACATCGGCACACAGCACGGCCAATGCCTCTGCCACCGCGGGCGGCACCACGACACCGTCCCACGACCATCCGAACGCGCCATCGACTGCGACCCCGTCGGAATATGCGCGCTGGACTTTCTTGTCCACCCACCGGCCCTGTTCCTTGCGCACTACGCCCTCGGCCCGGTACGCGGTAACCGGCCGGCTCGCCACCGGCAGAGTACGCGGCAGCCGGATTCCGGTCGGCGGATTCCTCTCCAGCCAGCTCAACGCCGCTACCGCCGCATCATTGGGCCGCAGTTCCGTTCCCTCGACGACGGCAGTAGACCCCTGACCTGCCGCGTTCAGTAACGCGGCATGTAACCGCGCCGGGTCGGGAAACGGATCCGGGGTGAGGTCGGACCGATGCCCGGTGTACACGCCCAGTGGAAACCGCGCGCGGATTCCGAACCGGTTGCTCATTTGTCGTCATCCGTATCGACCGCACCGCGCAAGACCGCCAGATTGCCGGTCACCTCGAAAACCTGCCCCTCCCAACGCACCCCGGCCTTCTCGATGGCCCCGGCGATCGCGGTCGCCAGCAGTTCGTCCGCCTCCTCGATCGTCAGCGGCTCCAATTCCGCTGTCTTGCCGTACCGTTGATCCAGCACCACCTCCGCCGGACCCAGTTCGCGAAGATCGCAGTTGGCCCGCAAGCTCAGCTCCGCATCCGAGCGCGCCAGACCGTTCAAAGCGAACGCCGCCAGCAACGCCCGGCACGCCGCGTCGCCTGCGGCGTCTGCGCCGAACCGCAACTGCCGCAACGCACTGAAGCTCAGCACATGGGTGCGTATGATCTGGCGACAGGCCACCGCCCCCAAAGCGTCCAGCGTCGGCGGGATCCCGCCCATCCCCAGCGGCGATGCCGACAGCGGCTTCGACTTGGCCTTCGCGATCTCGTCGCGGAGGCCTGCGACGGTCTTGGTACTGAGTTCGGATTCCTGTGCGCGAACCAGCTTTTCGAGCTCCGCGCCCGGCAGTTGCACACTCATCGCCACAGGGTCCACCCGGGCCCCGCCGCGCAACGGCGAGGTCGTCGCCGTTGCGCTCTGATCGGCCAGCACTCCGATGATCTCGCCGACCAGGGCGCTGCGGTAACGACCCTGATGGGTGCGCCGAGACGAGTCCCAGGCCCCGAAAATGAGGCTCACCGGGCTCATCTCCAGCAGTGCGCGGGCATTGCGGGCCGAAGCATCGCGCGCCGCGCGGTATTCCAGGTGCTCGGTCACCGGCGTTCCTGCCACGGTTCCAGCGCGAATGTGACCGTCGAAGGCCCTGTGGGGCAACTCGAGGTCCGTATAGCTGGCATTGCCATAGGAAACCCGCATCCGCGGGGTCCTGCCCAGCACCGGGTGCCCGTCATCGATAGCGATCGACAGCGGTTGCTCCATACGGTTCAACTGCGACTGCTTGGAGTCGATAATTACCGTTACCAGCGGCTCGTCGACGATAAACCTTGTCTCGTAGGCGAATACGGAATTCTTGCCCACGCTGAACTTTGCCGGCGCAACCGCGGCATGCGGACCGCCGGCCGGCGCGAGTTCCGTCACCGACGTCAGGACCGCCGCCCCGCCGGGCGAGCATGCGTCCAGTAGGTCCCGATATGTCAGAATTGTCATGAAATATCCTCTGCTGCAACAAGAAACTCGTCGCAGATCACTTGCGCGACGTTACGAGCGGTCACCGTAGCGGATGCCACCGACAGCCCGGCGGGAGCGCTCGAGCTCTGCCCGGCTCGAAGGCGTCGGATCGTGCGGTCGTCGCTGACGGGCATGCGGCCGGTATCGACAGTGAACCCCAGAGGAATACCCGGCGGGAGTGGCTGAAGATCGTGTCGTCGGCCGCGGCGCGGACGAGTGCTGTCGCAGCTCGGACGAGTTCGGTGTCCGGAATGGTTATTCCGGCGATTGTTTCGGGCATTCGTCCTCCAAGGTCGGTGGATCGAGCCGGACCGATGTGCTCGCCTCGGGACCGGGCTCAGCCACCGTCGGCGAGGATCTCTTGCGCGTCTGCGCCCACGAATGCCAGCAGGGCCGCGACCTTCCGGTCGAGTTCGTGGCCGACCTCGGTGATGCGGGGATCGTCCAGCGCGGCGAAGACGGTGCTCGGCTGGTCCAGGGCGACAACCGCGTCGCCGCGTTCGTCGGCGAAGAGCAGCACGCGCAGCGGTGCGTACAGCAGGGCCAGTGGGCTGTGCCGGTACATCCGTTCGGCGACTACATGGTTGCCGAGCAGATACTCGACCGCCGGGCTGCGGTGACCGGCAGCCGCCATCAGCGGCCGCGCGTCGATCGACACGAAGATCATCAGGCCGTGCGGGGCGTTCGCGGCGACAGCCGCACGGATCTCGTCCCAGGATCCGCCCCGGGCGGTGATCGCCTCGACCGCAGCGTGATCGAATACCGGTGCAGCACTTTCGAAATCCCGCCGGAACGCCTCGAACGGCCGCCCGGTGCCGATCTGCAAACGCGTCACGGTGTGCGCCGTGCGGTGAATATCGGTCATCATCACGTCCTGATCCGGTGCCGGCATGGGGTTGGGATGTACCGGTTTCGTGGATACCCGATCGGACCTGGTATCGATGGGAGGTGGCATGCTCACGGGCGTGTCGGTCGGTGCACCACCGGCACCGTGCATACTGCGGTGGTCGCGCAACCTGGGCAGGCGGTTCATACGAAGGTGGCCCCCGACCGGTCAGAACATCCCGCCCCCGGCGTGGATGGCCTGACCGGTGATCCAGCGGCCGGCGTCGGAGGCGAGAAAGGCGACCACGTCGGCGATGTCGGCGGGTTCGGCGAGTCTGCCGAGGGGGATATCGGCGGCGATCGCGGCGAGCCGGTCGTCGGGCACCGTGGCCACGACGGTCTCGGTGCGGGTCGGGCCGGGGAGCACGCTGTTCACGGTGATTCGGCGCGCCGCGAGTTCGGTGGCCAATACTCGGACGAGTTGATCGCCGGCGGCCTTGCTCGCGGCGTACAGGCCCGCGTTTGCGCGCGGAACCACCGCCGCCCCACTGGAAATGACGATGATCCGGCCGTCGTCGACCACCTGGCCTGCGGCCGCGCGCAACGTGGCGAACGTAGCTCTGGTGTTGGCGCTGAACACTTGCTCGTAGTCGGCGTCGGTGGCCTGGGCGAGCGGTGTGAAGTGCGTGACGGCTGCGCAGTGCACCACGACGTCCGGATCGCCGTACTGCCGGCGGGCGACGTCGAACAGGCGCTGAACCTGTTCGGGCACAGCGACATCGGCGGGCACCGCCGTCGCATCGCCGCCGGCGGCACGGATGGTGGCAACGACGGCCTCGGCGGTCTCGGCATCGGAACGATAATTGACAACGACGCCTGCTCCCTGCGAGCCGAGTCGCTCTGCGACGGCGCGGCCGATTCCGCGGGCGGCGCCGGTGACGATGACGGACGGACGGTCGGTCACGACGGTCCCCTCTCGATGAGTCGAATTGCTGTGTCCCACTGACGTTATGGGTGGTGCGTGATCCGATCTATGGTCGAATGTGCCCGAAACATGCTCGATCGGATCGAAGGAACGGCACGATGGAGATCGATGTCCTGAGCGACGCGGTGGCCGCGGTGACGACCGCGCCCGCCCTGTCCGTGCATATCCGCGCCCGCGCTCCCTGGGGATTGCGGTTCGGCGGGCGGCGGGGATTCGGGTTCCACGTCATCGTGCGCGGGGAGTGCCTATTGCACTGCGGCGGTGCGCGATCGGTGCTGTTGCGTGCCGGGGACGTCGTGCTGATGCCCAGCGGGGCGGAGCACACCCTCGCGGACCCGGGTGACGCCGAACCCCTCGATCTCGTCGTGGACCGCCGCGTCGACAGGGTCTCGATCGG